>NZ_JBEXCR010000019.1:0-256218 GCF_040605375.1 Nonomuraea sp. NPDC005650 | reverse complement strand
GCATCCTCCAGGTCGATCTCCGTCGATGCCTGGATCACAGTACTCATCAGGCGTTCCTCCATGATCAGGAGTTACACCGTTGTTCTTACACTCCCCGGCGATGACGGCCGAGACGCCTCTCAGCCACGCCGGTCTGTAGCCGGCTATCCCGAAGTCGAACACCTGGCGATGATTTCAGGCGGCGCCGGTGGGAGAAAGCTCGGCCGTCGTTGCCGCGGAAGGGGGCATCACTGGGTGGGTGGGAATGGCGCTCTGAAGGGAGGAGAACGTGGCCGGGATCATGTACCGATACTCCCCTGCGCAGATGAGGCGGGGAGCACGCGTTGTGGGACGCTAGCCTTCACGATCTTCTGCTGGTGGATGGCGAACGGGGGTGCCGGAGGGAAGCAAAGGCGTGACCGTACCTGTGGTGGTCTCGGTGATGCCGATGCTGGAGACCGCGGCAGCTATTGGCTCAAAGCCGTGCAGCACATCCATGGCCTCCGACAACTCCGTACGGTTCAGCCCGATGGCCAGGGTGCAGTGGGGGATCCATTTGTCCGGAAAGTAGTACGGCCAGTGTTTGATTCGGTGGCTCGGAAGGGCGGCATGGATCCTCCTGTGGAAGGCCAGGAGTTCGGTTGTCGCGGCGACCCCGGCGAAGAGCACACCTTCCGCGCCGGGAAATGTCCCCAGGAAATCCAGGTTCAGGGCTGGGGGCTGTTGGGTGAGAGCCGAGCGTAGGTCGTCCAGGTCTGCCTCGTTCAGGGTTTCGGCGACAGTCAGCGACACGTGTGGCCGGTGGCGGCGGTGTGTCAGGGTCGCCAGACTGGGCAGACCGTGATCCGCGAGGATTTCCCACAACCGCCGAACCTTCTGGTCCGCCTGGTCATCGAAGAACATCTCGACTGCCTGGGCCATCGTCGCACCTTTCCACACTCGGCCCGCACCGATCAGTCTTGCCCTCGCACGACTGCGGCGGATCGGCCCTTCGGCCGCCGATCACGGCTGCTGTTGCTGCGTTGCCGTTGATAGCACAGGAATGGTGCCTGAGCTGACAGTGGCCGCGATTGTGCGTGAGTTTCCTGAGGTTCTACAGCGGGTGATCGGACTTGGTCGGCGGTGCTGTGGTGGTCTGAGGGGTTAATTGGGTGGTTGCGGGCGATGCCGGGTTTCTATCGTGTCGGCATGCCTTCCTACGCTCACACGCTCGCCTGGCTTCTGGGGTTGGAAGGGGTCGCGTTGTTGCGGGCCCAGGCCGGCGATCTGGGGGATGCGGCCTTTGTGGAACGGCGGATCGCTGAGATCCGCAGGATGGTCACCGATCCGGATCCGGCGTTGAACGCGGACGCGGTTGTCGGCCAGGCCTCCACCGTGGAGGGTTACGCGCAGTGGGCTGAGCGATACGACGACGAGGGTAATCCGCTGATCGCGGCGGAGGAGCCGTTGGTGCGGCGCATTCTGGCCGAATTCGCCGTGGGACGGGCGCTGGACGTCGCGTGCGGTACGGGTCGGCATGCCGCGTTCCTGGCTGAGCTGGGGCATGAGGTCGTCGGTGTGGATTCCTCGGTGGAGATGCTGGCCCGGGCGGAGGCCAAGGTTCCGGGTGGGGAGTTCCACCGGGGGGACCTGCATCGGATGCCGGTCCCGTCGGGGAGTTTCGATGTGGTGGTCTGTGCGCTGGCGATGACCCATCTGCCGGAGCTGGGGCCGCCGCTGGTCGAATTGGCGCGGGTCGTTCGGCCGGGTGGGCATGTGGTGCTGTCGGACATTCATCCGTTGTCGCTTTATCTGGGAGGGGTGCCCAGGGTGGCAGGGCCGGATGGGGGTCTGCGGGCTATGCCGGCCAGCCGGTTTCTGGCCAGCGACTACATCGGCGCCATCCATGGGGCGGGGCTGCAGATTGTGGCCTGCCACGAACCTCGGTGGGGTGAGGTGCCCGGCGGGCATGGTGGCCCTCTCGCCCAGCGGTGGTGTCCGGAGGCGGCGGCGGTGGCATGTGAAGACACTCCCGCCTTGATTGTCTGGAAGCTTCGCCGCCCCTGAGCCGTGGCCGCTGCAACTCGCTTGATCTATGGAACGGTCGCAGCGGCCGCCTCAGCACGACTCATCGCGCCGGGGGCGCGTCCAACCGCCTGGGCGGCAGGTCTTGGTCACCAACTCAGCGCCTTCGGCCGGCCGGTCGTGGTGGGCAGCCGGTTACGGAGCATCCGGGCGCCCAGCGGGACCAGGGCCACGCAGAGCAGGCCGGTGACCAGTACGTCGGGGATGGAGGCGCCCTTCAGCACGCCCATCCACGTACCTCCTGCCAGCAGCAACATCACGGCGCGGGCGGTGCCGAGCAGACCCGAGCGCCAGGCGGCGACGGCCAAGAGGAGCGAGCCCGCGTACTGGCCGACCGAGGCCCAGACCGGCACCCGCCACGGTCCGTAGGAGATGTCCACATACTCCTTCATGATCGCGCTCGTCGTCTGGTCCAGGCCGATGACCTCGGTGAGCTGGAAGGCGGTCTGGTCGGCGCCGGCGAAGTACAGGCGGGCGAAGAGGCCGGTGACCAGCAGCGTGGCGCCCCAGTAGGAGAGGTGGCCGCCCACCTGCTGGGACAGGGCGACGAAGGCGGGGAAGAGCAGCAGCGCCCCCAGCGCGAACACCGCGTAGGAGAGGGTGAGCAGAGCGGGCGCCGACGTGTAGGCGAGGAGCTGACCGAAGGCGGCGAAGGGCTGTGCCTCGGCCCAGGCCTGCTGCTGAGGGGTGAGGGCGGTGACCGTGCTCAGATAACGCAGCAGGTATCCGGCGCACATGATCACCGGCCCCACGATGAGCGTCACGCCGCCGATCCACCGTCCGGGGAAGGGGAAGGGGGTGCTCGTGGGGGCGAGCGTGGCGCCGGTGAGAGGGGAGGGGGTGTTCATGGGAGCGAGCCTGGCGCCGCTGGGGTGGGCCCGTCATCGGCCGATGGTCAACCGGCGCCCCTGTCGAAAGTCAGGGGCACCGGACAGGCGGCCGGAATCAAGCCGGACAGGCGGCCGGGAACAAAGGGGTCAGTCGAGGATGTGGGTGGTGGCGCGGGCGTAGCGGTCGCGGATCGAGGGGACGGCGTCCCCTTCGTACGTCTCCGTCTCCTCCGACCGCCAGTCCGGGCTGGTGACCAGCGTGGCGGCCTGGTACGCGGCCCCGTTGGCGACGTACTCGGCCGGCGGCGGCACCGTGATCGGGACGCCGAAGATCGTGGGGGCGATGCGGCGGACCGCCTCCGAACGGGCCGCGCCGCCGATCAGCAGCACCCGCTCCGGCTTCATGCCCAGCGCGTCGAGGGCGTCGGCGAGGCCGCACAGCATGCCCTCGATGGCTGCCCGCGCCAGGTGGGCGGGGGTCGAGGTGGCCAGCGTCAGCCCGTGGACGGAGCCCGTCGCGGTCGGGCGGTTGGGGGTGCGCTCGCCCTCCAGGTACGGCACCAGCGTCAGCCCGTCCGCCCCCGGCGGGGCCTGGAGCGCCAGATCGCTCAAGGCGTCCAGGCTCACCCCGGTGATGCGGGCGGCGGCGTCCATGACGCGGGCGGCGTTGAGCGTGCACACCAGCGGCAGGAACCGCCCCGTGGCGTCGGCGAACCCGGCCACCGCGCCCGTCGGGTCGGCGCTGGGCGACTCCGCGACCGCGAACACGGTGCCGGAGGTGCCCAGCGACACCACGACGTCGCCGGGGCGGGCGCCCACGCCGAGCGCCGCCGCCATGTTGTCGCCCGTTCCCGGGGCGATCAGCACCCCGTCTCCCTCGTACGCCGCCTCCGCCGGCCCCAGCACCCGGGGCAGCAGCGGAACCGACCCGAACGCCAGCTTCAGCAGATCCGTCCGGTACGCGCCCGTCGACGGCGACCAGTAGCCGGTGCCCGAGGCGTCGCCCCGGTCCGTGGCGAGCCGGTCGAGCGGCGGCACCGGGGAGTCGGCGGAGAAGGTCCCCGAGGCGAACGCGCCGGCCAGGCGCCAGGTGAGCCAGTCGTGCGGCAGGCAGACGGCGGCCGTACGGGCGGCGTTGTCCGGCTCGTGCTCGGCCAGCCAGCGCAGCTTGGTCACCGTGAACGAGGCGACCGGCACCGACCCGACGGCGGTGGCCCAGGCCTGCGGCCCGCCCAGCTCCGCGACGAGGTCGGCGGCTGCCTGGGCGGAGCGGGTGTCGTTCCACAGCAGGGCATCACGTACGACATTTCCGGACTCGTCGAGGCAGACCATGCCATGCTGCTGCCCGCCCACACTGATGGCGGCCACATCGTCCAGCCCACCGGCCTCCTCGATGGCCCGCAGCAACGCGTTCCACCAGTGCGACGGATGCACCTCCGTGCCGTCGGGATGCGACGCGCGGCCCTGCCGGACCAGCGCGCCCGTCTCCGCGTCACGAATGACGACCTTGCAACTCTGCGTCGAGGAATCAACCCCAGCGACCAGCGTCACCCACGAACTCCTAACAAGTGCTCCAGCGCAAGCTGGTTGAGATGCGTGAAATGGTATCCGCGCGCGGCGGCGACGTCCGGATCGAAGTCGTCGGAGGCGAGGTCGGCCAGCGTCTCGCCGCGGTTGAGCGTGGGCAGGCCGAGCTCCTCGACGCGGGAGGCCCGCAGGGCGTCGCGCACCTCGGGGTCGGCCCTGAAGGCGCGGGCCTTCTCCCGCAGGATCAGGTAGGTGCGCATGTTCGCGGCGGCCGACACCCACACGTCCGAAGGATCCTCCGTGCGCAAAGGCTTGTAGTCGAAGTGCCGCGGCCCGTCGTAGCCACCGTGCTCCAGCAGGTCCACCAGGAAGAACGCGCTCATCACATCGCCGTGGCCGAAGACCAGGTCCTGGTCGAACCGCGGCCCGTGCTGGCCGTTGAGGTCGATGTGGAAGAGCTTGCCGTGCCACAGCGCCTGGGCGATGCCGTGCACGAAGTTGAGCCCGGCCATCTGCTCGTGGCCGACCTCGGGGTTGAGGCCCACCATCTCCGGGTGCTCCAGCTCGCCGATGAACGCCAGGGCGTGGCCGATCGTGGGAAGGAGGATGTCGCCGCGCGGCTCGTTCGGCTTGGGCTCGATGGCGAACCTGATGCCGTAGCGGCGCTCACGCATATAGCCGCAGAGCAGGTCGACGGCCTCCTTGTAGCGCCCGAGGGCCGAGCGCACGTCCTTGGCCGCGTCGGACTCGGCCCCCTCCCGGCCGCCCCAGCACACGTACGTGGTGGCGCCCAGGGAGGCGGCCAGGTCGAGGTTGCGCATGACCTTGCGCAGGGCGTATCGCCGCACGTCACGGTCGTTGCTGGTGAACGCGCCGTCGCGGAAGACAGGGTGCGTGAACAGGTTGGTGGTGGCCATGGGCACCTTGAGCCCAGTCTCGGCAAGCGCTTTCCTGAAGGCCGCGATCGCCCGGTCGCGATCGCGTTCGACGGCCAGCAGGTCGTCGTCGTGGAAAGTGACGCCGTAGGCCCCGAGCTCGGCCAGCCGATGCACGCTCTCCACCGGATCGAGCGGCGCCCGCGAGGCGTCCCCGAACGGATCGCGCGCCTGCCAGCCGACCGTCCACAGACCGAATGTGAATCGATCTTCAGGGGTTGGCTCGTACATGTCTCGATGCTCCCCTGGTGATCAGTTGTTCACAAGCCCGAGGGATCACGCCCCACGCTGATCTCCTCGGCGATTTTCCGGATCTCCGCCACCTCGAGGCCGGGAGCCTTGGGCAGATGGCGCAGCAACTCCTCCATCACCACGGGCACGGGCTGGCCGGCGAACCGCCCCGCGATGCCGTGGACCGCCCTGAACAGCGCCTCTTCGGTGTCGTGCATCGGCCTCTCCTTGTTCGGGTACGCGGAGAAACCTACGGCCTCGGGACGACACTTCGCTCGCTACCCCTCCAGCGTGTTCCGCACTGCGCGGCAAATCTCGTCGAGCCGGCGTACCTGCTCGGGCGTCAGCGCGTCGAAGAGGCTCCGCCGTACCTCCTCGACGTGCCCCGGCGCGGCGGCGGCCAGCGCGGCGAACCCGGCGTCGGCGAGCACGGCGAAGCTGCCGCGCCCGTCGTCGGGGCAGCGCTCGCGGCGGACCCACCCGCGCTCCTCCAGGCGCGCCACGGCGTGTGACAGGCGGCTCTGCGAGCTCTGGGCCCGGGCCGCCAGCTCGCTCATCCGCATCGACCGCTCAGGGGCCTCGGAGAGCGCCACGAGGATCATGTAGTACGTGTGCGGCATGCTCGCGTCCCGCTGGAGCTGGCGGTCGAGCGCCTCGTTGATGAGCTGGGTCGCCGCCAGGAAGTTCCGCCAGGTGTGCTGCTCGTCCGCATCCAGCCATCTCGTCACGCTCCCAATTTAGTTGAACGCTCATATACTTGAGACGGGACCCAGCTCGGAAAGGGGCACATCATGCCTGTTCAACGACTCAACCACGCGGTTCTTTACGTCCGCGACGTCGAACGCAGCGTCGCCTTTTACCGCGAGGCCCTCGGCTTCGACGTCGTGATGGGCATGCCGGGCGCCGCCTTCCTGCAGGCCCCCGGCTCGACGAACGACCACGACCTGGGCCTGTTCCAGATCGGCCCGAACGCGGACCCGTCCCCGGCGGGCAGCACGTCCGTGGGCCTCTACCACCTGGCCTGGGAGGTCGACACCCTCGACGAGCTGGAGCGGGTCGCCGTCAAGCTGGGCGAGCTCGGCGCGCTGGTCGGCTCCTCCGACCACGGCACGACCAAGGCGCTGTACGCGAAGGACCCCGACGGGCTGGAGTTCGAGGTGTCGTGGCTGGTGCCGGCCTCGATGATCACCGACGAGACCCTCGCCGCGCGCGCCGGCATCCGCCCGCTCGACCTGACCGCCGACAAGGAGAGGTACGGCGCTCAGACCCGAGGCGGGGTAGGCGTGTCCATCCCCGCCTGAAGTACCGTAGATGTGATAGGACCCTTCTTCCACGGGGAACGGTCATGCCAAGCGATCCTGACCACGTGCTCGACGCCATCGACGGCGCCGTCGACGAGTGGGAGACGCTGAGCGCGGACGCCATGCGCTGGGCGCCTCCCGAAAGCAAGAGTCCCGATTTCATGACCGAGGTGTCGGAGATCTTCGGTCCGCTGGTCAACGCGTTCGCGCAGGCGCTGCGTCCTGTCAGCGACGCGTTCGAGCGGGTGCTGCACACCTTCGACGACGACGACCGCTAGTCCGCGCGCCGGCGCCGCGCCCGCCGCGGATAGGCCTTGGCCGTCTCGGCCAGCCGGACGGCGTGTTCGGCCTGCCTGCGCCAGTGCCCGTAGGCGTCGCCGCGCTGCGCCAGCCGGTCGAGCTCGCTCATGGTCGCCAGCGGGATGAACGCGGGCTCGGCGTCCCGCCACGGCGTGCCGGGCAGCGGCATGAACGTGTGGGTGTGGATGCGCGCCCCCAGCTCGGCCAGGTCGGAGGCGAGCCGCAGCGACTGCTCCTGGTCCTCCTCGGTCTCGCCCGGCATGCCGAAGATGAAGTCGACGTTCGGCCGGAAGCCGTGCTCGACCGCGATCCTGACGGCGTCGCGCACCGGCGAGGTGTCGTGGCCGCGCCCCGAGGCGGCCAGCACCTTGTCTGAGCCGGACTGGGCACCGATGATCAGGTTGTCGTTGGCCACGTAGCGCTTGAGCATGCGCATGGCCTCGGGGGTGACGTGCTCGGGCCGCACCTCCGAGGGGAAGCTCCCGAAGAAGACCCGGCCGCGCGGCGGCAGCTCCTCCTTCACCCCGGCCAGCAGCTCCTCGACCTTGTCCAGGTCGGGATCAGGGCCGGGGGAGCCGTACGAGAGCGAGGTCGGCGTGATGAATCGGATGTCGCGCAGGTCCCGGTCGACCATGCCGCGCACGTGCTCGCGCACACTGGCGACCGAGCGGTGGCGGAACTGCCCGCCGAACATGAACGGCGTCTGGCAGAAGCGGCAGGTGTAGCGGCAACCACGGGTGATCTCGATCGGCCCGTTCCTGCCCACGAAGGAGGGGAACGCGTCCAGCGGCAGCTGCGGCGCCGGCCTCGTGCGCAGGGCGACGCCGTCGGCGTCCTTGATCGCCAGCCCCGGCACCGAGGTGAGCGGCTCGTCCCGCTGGAGCGCCCGGACGAGGGAGACGATCGTGGACTCGCCCTCGCCGATCCCCGCCAGGTCCCAGCCCGCGTCGATGACCTGCTGCGGCTCGGCCGTGGCGTGCACGCCGCCCGCGATGTGCAGCCCCCGGCCGCCGCTCAGCGACCTGACCGTGGCCAACTCGGCCGCCATGGCCTCGGCGTCGGGCGAGTAGAACGACCAGAGCACGAGCACCCGGCCGGCCTGACTGGCCGTGACGTGCCCGGCGGTCTCCTCGGGGGTGGTGCCGAGTCTCAGCTCGTGCTCCACTCCCGCGGTCTCCAGCGCGGCGAGCAGCGCGTGCACGCCGTACGTCACCGCCTTGCGATAACGGACCACCACACCCACAGCCGTCGCCACGTCCGGCAGCGTAGCTCAGGCGACGCGCATCGGGCGCAACGCGCCGGTCAGCTTGGCCAGCTCGGCGAGCATGGCGTCGGCGGCGGCGTCCATGACGTCGTTGGCGTGCACCTTGCCGTCCTCGCCGATGAACTGGGAGTAGAAGGGGATGTTCACGGCCTCCAGCACCGGGATCATCCGCAGCGTGCTGGTGACCTGGCGCAGGCTGTTCGTGGCGCGGGTGCCGCCGGAGACGCCGCCGTAGCTGACGAACCCGGCCGCCTTGTGCTGCCACTCGTGGTGCAGGTAGTCGAGGGCGTTCTTCAGCACGGCGTTGAAGCTGTGGTTGTACTCGGGGGTCACGAACACGTACGCGTCGCCCCGCTCGACCGTGGCGCTCCACTCCTTGGTGTGCGCGTTCACGTACTGCTTGAGCCTGGGGTGGTTGGGCTCGTCCAGGAACGGCAGCGCGACCTCCGCCAGGTCGATCAGCTCGACCTCGAAAAGCCCGGACTCCACGGCCTTGCCGTGGAACCACTCGGCGATGGGACGCCCCGCGCGACCCGGACGGGTGCTGGCGACGACGATCTGCAGGACCGGCTTGTTCATGACGTGCTCCTTCACTCAGGCGGCTAGCTGCTCAACATTATTGAGTAACTACATATTTCAGAGCAAATGCTAGGATGTGTGGCGTGAGTCTCGATTCGGTCTGCGCTCGCTTCCACATCGCCTTAGAGCTGATCGGCGCCCGGTGGTCGGGGGCGGTCATCCACATGATCTTCAAGGGCGCTCACCGCTACGCCGACCTCAAGGCGGCCATCCCCGGCATCAACGACACGATGCTGGCCCGGCGGCTGCGCGAGCTGGAGAGCGCCGGGCTCATCGAGCGTCGCGTGCTGCCCACCTCGCCGGTGCGGGTCGAGTACCACCTGACCGAGATGGGGCAGGAGTTGCGCCCGGTGCTGGACGAGATGGTGACCTGGGCGCACAAGTGGATCCCGCTGCCGGAGGCCAAATCCGCCTAGCCACTAAGGCGACCAATCCATGTCCTAAAAGCCCCTATAACACCGAAATAGGGGCCGTTTGGCATGCTGGCAGGCGCCATAGCAGCCGTTAACTTGACAGCACCCCCACCCGAGGAGTGCACATGTTGAGTAAACGCTGTGCGTTAGTGGGCGGCGTCATCCTCGCCGCCTGCCTGGCCGCCCCCCTCAGCCCCGCAGCAGCTGACCCGGCACCTCAATCCGCCTCCCCATCCCTTCCCCCATCCGTGGTCGACGCGCTCGAGCGGGACCTCGGACTCTCCGAGCAGCAGGTCTCCGCCCGCCTGGCCAACGAGGAGCGCGCCGCGGCCACCCAGGCCTCGCTCACCTCACAGCTCGGCGCGTCGTACGGCGGCGCCTGGCTGAACGACGACGCCTCCAAGCTCCTGGTCGCCACCACTGACGCCAACGCCACCGCCACCATCAAGGCGCAGGGCGCCGAGCCGGTCGTGGTCGCGCGCTCGCTCGCCCAGCTCGACGGGATCGTGCAGCAGCTCGACCAGGCGCCGAAGCAGGCCAAGGCCGCGGCAGCGCTCTGGTTCGTGGACGTGAAGACCAACAGCGTCTCCATCCAGGCGCCCACGGTGGAGTCCGCTGAGGCTCTGGCCAAGGCCGCGGGCGTGGACAGGAGCGCGGTCAGCGTGTCGGCGACCGCCGAGCGGCCCGTGCCGCTCATCGACATCATCGGCGGCTCGCCGTTCTACATCGGCTCCAGCCGCTGCAGCGTCGGCTTCTCCGTCACCAGGGGCAGCACCCCCGGTTTCGTCACCGCCGGGCACTGCCGCGTGGCCACCAACACCACCAACCCGACGGGCACCTTCCAGGGCGCCTCGTTCCCGGGTAACGACTACGCATGGGTCGCCGCTCCCGGCAACACCGCGCAGCCCTGGGTCCGCGGCTCCGGCGGCGCGACCGTGATCGTCCGCGGCTCCACCCAGGCCGCCGTCGGCTCGTCCATCTGCCGCTCCGGTTCGACCACCGGCTGGCGCTGCGGCACCATCCAGCAGCACAACGCCACCGTCACCTACCCGCAGGGCACCGTCACCGGCCTGACGCGCACCAGCGCGTGCGCCGAGCCCGGCGACTCCGGCGGCTCGTTCATCTCGGGCAGCCAGGCCCAGGGCGTCACCTCGGGCGGCTCGGGCAACTGCTCCGTCGGCGGGACCACGTACCACCAGCCCGTCAACGAGATCCTGAGCGTCTACGGACTCACCCTCCGCACAGGCTGATCCACGGCGCCAGAATCCGCGCGGCCCGCCCGGCCGACCACCCCGGGCGCGCCGCGCGGAATTTTTTGCCCCGCGGCGATGAGTTTTCCCGCTCCGTCCGGTCTGCCTGGTGGAAAGCACGTCGACACCATCAGAGGAGGCCGCCATGAGGCGACCCGTTCTCGGCAGCCTGCTGCTCGCCAGCACGAACCCCGAGCGCCTGCGCACCTGGTACGTCACCGCACTCGACCCGGAGGACAACTCCGACGTCAACGGGTACGGGGTGCTCAAGTTCGGCGAGTTCTACCTGTTCATCGACACGCGGGCGGACGTGTCGGACAAGAATCCCGAGCCCGGCAGGGTGATACTGAACTTCGACGTGGCCGACGCCCGCGCGGTCGCCGCGCGCATGGAGAGCGCGGGCGTGACGTGGCTGGCGGAGCTCGAGGACCGCGACGGCAGCCTGTTCGCCACCGCGGTCGACCCGGACGGCAACTACGTGCAGATCATTCAGCTCAGCGAGGCCCATCGGGCAGGCATGTGACGTCGGGGGAGGCGATCATGTTCGGGACGACGAAGGCGTTCAGCGGTTTCTCGGTGAACGACATATCGGCGGCCAGGCGGTTCTACGGGGAGACCCTGGGGCTGCGCGTGTCGGAGGAGCACGGGATGCTGACGCTCCACATCGAGGGGGGCGCCGACATCCTGGTCTATCCGAAGGAGAACCACGCCCCGGCCACGTTCACGATCCTCAACTTCCCGGTCGAGGACATCGACAAGGCGGTGGAGGAGCTGACGGGGCGAGGGGTGCGCTTCGAGCGCTACGA
The DNA here is from genome assembly GCF_040605375.1 of Nonomuraea sp. NPDC005650. Lineage (NCBI taxonomy): Bacteria > Bacillati > Actinomycetota > Actinomycetes > Streptosporangiales > Streptosporangiaceae > Nonomuraea > Nonomuraea sp. NPDC005650. The sequence continues at coordinate 244,739 of NZ_JBEXCR010000019.1, read as the reverse complement.
GGGCTTCGCCCAGGACGCCAGGGGCGTTCTGCGCGGCGAGGGCGGCCCGCCCATCGCCTGGTTCACGGATCCGGCGGGGAACGTCTTGTCGGTGATCGAGCTGTAATCCCCTCAGGGTTGGGTCAGGGTCGGGTCGGGGGCAGGGCCGGATGTGAGGGGGCTTGCCCCGGCGGGAGAGTGGCTTCATGACCGCAGTGAAGAGGTTCTCCCCCCTGGTCGCCTGCGCCGCGATCCTGTTCGCAGTGGTCGCCGTGCTGGTCGGGCAGTTCGGGCCCGACCCCCAGCTCGACCCCATGAACGTCACCGTCAGCGAATACGCCGTGTCCGACCGCGGGGGCGTCACGGAGGTCGCCATGGCGGTGCTGGGGTTGGGGTCCCTGGCTCTGCTCCTGGGGTTGCGGGCGGCCGGGGCGCCGGTGCGGGGGATGCCTCAGTGGTTGCTGGGGGTGTGGTCCGGGGCCCTGGTCGTGGCGGCCCTGGTCCCGACCACGCCCCTCGGGACGGATCTCGACCTCGCGGCCCAGATCCACCGGTACGTGTCCGTCGCCGCGTTCGTCAGCCTGCCCGCCGCCGGGGCGCTGCTGGTGCCCAGGCTGGGCTCAGACGCTCGCTGGAAGCCCGTGGCGCGGGTGGTGGAGTGGGTGGCCCTGGCCGGGGGGTTCGGGCTGCTGGCGATCACGTACGTGGCCCTGCCGGGCGAGCGGGTGATGATCGGGCTCGTCGAGCGGTTGCTGCTGGGCGCCGAGGTGACGTTGCTGGGCGTGCTGGCCGCGTGGCTGGCCTGGCTGACCTGGCGTCCGGTCAGCGTGCGGGCCGGCACCCAGCATGCAGATTTCCCGACATATCACAGATTTATCGCAAGTCGATCTTAAAACCACCTGTTTCGGTGCTATTCTCTCCCGCGATCTTCTATCCGGGAGCGGGTGTCATGGCATCGGGCAGATCCATCAGATTCAAGATCTCGACGCTGCTCGTCATCCCCTTGGTCTCCCTGGTCGCGCTCTGGGGCTTCGCCGCGAGCACCACGTCGGGGGACGCGTTCAACCTGCTCAAGGTCGAGACGATCTGGACAGGGGTCATCAACAACGCCGACGGCCTGATCTCCAACCTCCAGGCCGAGCGACTGGCCTCGGCCGAGCGGATCGCGGGCTCGGTCACGGACTCCGACACGCTGAACAAGGCGCGGGCCAAGGTCGACAACAACCGCAAGACGCTGCGCGAGCGCGGCATGTCCGAGGATGTCCAGTCGGCGCTCACGCCGGACATGAAGACCCAGCTCCAGAACGTCTTCGAGGCGATCAACCAGATCCCGGACATCCGCCGCAAGGTGGACGAGCGCAAGCTCACCCCCGGCACCCTGGTCACCGAGTACGCGAAGATCTCCGACGAGATCCACCTGCTGTACTCCAGGATGATGGTCAGCACCGACCTCCAGATGGCGCTCCAGGCGCAGGGCCTGATCGCCGCGGACGAGGTACGCGAGCTGCTGAGCCGGGAGCACGCGCTGATCGTCGCCGGGAACGGCCGGATGACCATGAGCTCCGACCTCCACCTGCTGGCCGGCCTCGACCACACCAGGACGTACCTGTTCCCCAAGGCGCTGGCCAACCTCGACACCGAGCTGCGGGCCCCCTTCGAGAAGCTGTACTACTCCCCGCGCTACGGCACCATGGAGAACCTGCTGGAGAGCTACATCTCCGGCCAGCCCGTGGACGTCGAGCTGTGGCGGGGCGTGTCCGAGCAGGTCCAGAAGGAGTTCAGGGACGCCGTCTGGCGCACCGGCGACAAGCTGCTGGCCAGGATGGAGCCCGCGGGCGTGGGCATCGTGGTGCGGGCCGGCATCGCGGGCCTGCTCGGCCTCATCGCGGTCGTGTTCTCCATCGTCATCTCGATCAAGGTCGGCCGCCGGCTCACCCGCGAGATGAGGGCGCTGCGCCGTACCGCGCTCGACCTGGCCGAGATCAGGCTGCCGGACGTCGTGACGAAGCTGCGCAAGGGCGAGAGCGTGGACATCGCGACCGAGGCGCCGCCCATCACGGTGGGCCGCGACTCGACCAGCGAGGTCGCCGACCTGGCCGCGGCGTTCGACAGCGTGCAGAGCACGGCTGTGGACGCGGCCGTCGAGCAGGCCAGGATGCGCGAGGGCGTGTCGCAGGCGCTGCGTAACCTGGCCAGGCGCAGCCAGTCGCTGCTCCAGCGCCAGCTCAAGATGCTCGACGAGATGCAGCGCCAGACGGAGGAGCCGGAGGCGCTGGAGCGCCTGTTCAAGCTCGACCACCTGACCACGCGCATGCGCCGCCACGCCGAGGGCCTGGTGCTGCTGTCGGGCGGCGCGGCGGGCCGCAGGTGGCGCGGCGTCATCCCGATCGAGGACGTGCTGAGCGGCGCGGCGGCCCAGGTCGAGGAGTACACCCGGGTACGCGTCTACCCGATGACCGAGTGCGGCGTCTCGGGCGCGGCGGTGGCCGACCTCATGCACCTGTTCGCCGAGCTGATCGAGAACGCCGCCTCCTTCTCCTCGCCCGGCAACGAGGTCTCCGTACGCGGCGAGATGGTCGGCAGGGGCTTCGCCGTCGAGATCGAGGACCGCGGCCTGGGCATGGACGAGGCCACCCGCAGGGGCATCAACGCCCGCCTGGCCAGCCCGCCCGACTTCGACCCCGCCCAGACCGAACGGCTGGGCTTCGCGGTGGTCGGCATGCTCGCGGCCAGGCACGGCGTCAAGGTGACGCTCAAGCCCTCGCCGTACGGCGGCACCACCGCCATCGTGCTCGTGCCCGGCTCCCTGGTGGAGCCCATGGTGACCCCGGTGCAGCCGCTGGAGTTCGAGTCCGTCTCGGTCTCGGTGCTCGGCCGCGGTGAAGTCCGGCAGGAGACCACCGGGCCGGGCGAGCTGCCGCGCCGGGTCCGTACCAGCAAGCGGAGCCAGCAGGCGGGCGGCAGCGGCCCCGTGGCCCTGCCGCAGCAGCGGCCCCAGGAAGGGTTCCAGGAGCGACCCCAGCAGCGACCACAGCAGGTCGGCAGCGGCCCGGTGGCCGTGCCGCAGCAGGAACAGGAGCCCGAGCTGCCGCGCCGCCAGCGGCAGAGGGAGACGGGGTTGCCGCAGCGCGAGCGGCAGAGGGAGACCGGCTTGCCGCAGCGCGAGCGGCAGACGAGCCTGCCGCAGCGGCTCAAGCAGACGCCGCCGTCCGCGCCACCGGCAGAGGAGCGCTCACCTGAGGAGGCCAGGGCGCTGCTCTCCTCGCTCCAGTCGGGGTGGCAGCGGGGGCGGCAGGACAGCAGTGACCAGGATGGGGGATCTCAATCGTGAGCCGCGAGCACGAGTGGGTCGATGAGGAGGCGGGTCCTGTCGTGCGGCCGTACGCGGTCGCGCGCGGGCGCACCAAGCCCACCTCCTCCTCCGCGCTCGACCTGCTGGCGACCGTCGCCGCGACGGGCCTGCCCGTCCCGGCCAAGGCGGAGCTCAGCGCCCAGCACCGGCGGCTGCTGGGCGCCGTGGCAGGTCAGACCAGGCCCGTCGCCGAGGTCGCCTCGGATCTGGGCCTGCCCGTCGGCGTCGTGAGGGTGCTGCTGGGGGACCTGCTAGACCACGGACTGGTCACGGTACGCCCGCCGCAGGACAAGGCCGCGACGCCCACGGAGAGCCTGCTCCGAGAGGTGATCAACGGCCTCAGGGCACTCTAGTTCGCGGAGGTCAGCGTCCGCAGGGAGTGCTCCACGAGGGCGATCATGACTTCCTTGGCGGAGGTGCGCCGCCGCACGTCGCACAGCATGACCGGCACGTCGTCGTCCAGGTCGAGCGCGATGCGCACGTCCTCGACGGTGTGCCGGGCCGCCCCCTCGAAGCAGTTGACGGCCACCACGAACGGCGTGCCGCGCTGCTCGAAGTAGTCGACGGACGGGAAGCAGTCGGTCAGCCGCCGCGTGTCCGCGATCACGACGGCGCCCAGCGCGCCGTAGGACAGCTCGTCCCACATGAACCAGAACCGCTCCTGCCCGGGCGTGCCGAACAGGTACACGACCAGCCCTTCGCGGATCGTGATGCGGCCGAAGTCCATCGCCACGGTCGTGGTGTTCTTGCCCTCCACGCCGTCGAGGTCGTCGATCCCGATCCCGCGGTCGGAGAGGACCTCCTCCGTGCGCAGCGGCTTGATCTCGCTGACCGCCCCGACCAGTGTGGTCTTGCCGACGCCGAACCCCCCTGCGATGAGAATCTTCAGCGCGACGGGGTCCTCAGAGAGCACGGAGTCCATTGATCACTTCCTTGAGAATGCGCTCATTCGACCGCGACCCTCCGGATGAGGGCGACGACACCGAGATGAGGCCGTGGTCACGCATGTCGCCCAGCAGGACCCGGACGACGCCGACGGGCAGGTCGAGCTCGACGGCCAGGTCGGCCACCGAGATCGGATTACGTGCTGCCCGCAGGATGAGTTGCTGTTCGGGGCCGAGCTCGCCAGGGGGGTCGCCGATGGCGCGCACGGTTGCCACGAGGTCGAACGCGTCCCCTGAGGAACGCGTGCGGCCGCGGATGAGAGCATAGGGCCGAACGACGGGCCCCGCGTCCTCATCGAACCACTGCGGGCTATCGCTCATGACGCTCCAGCGCGCGGGTTGGTGGTGATGTGCTGGCCCACCCGCTTGACCAGCATCGCCATCTCGTAGGCGATGTGGCCGACGTCCACGTTCGCGTCGGCGATCACGGCCAGGCACGTGCCCTGTCCAGCCGCCGTCACGAACAGGAAGGCCGACTCCATCTCCACAATGGTCTGACGCACGTCACCGCCGCCGAAATGGCGTCCGGTGCCACGGGCCAGGCTCTGGAACCCGGCCGCAACCGCCGACAGATGCTCGGCGTCCTCCCTGGTCAAACCCTTCGAGTAGCCGACCGCGAGGCCGTCGGTCGACAAGATGACCGCCTGTCGCACCGCGGCGACCCTGGTGGCAAGGTCGTCCAGCAGCCAGTTGAGCTCACCGGTGTTGGTGGTCGGCAAAGTCATGCATCCCCCTTACTCATGGCCCCTCCTCAGAGGCTTCATTTCGGGCGCGTTGGGTTCCCCGCTGGAACGCGGAGAACAAGTCCCTTACCTCGTCTGGAGAGCGTTCGGGAGGCGGCTCCTGCCCGCGCGGCTCCGGCTCGGGAGCCTGCTCCTGCCCGAGCGGCGGGCTCTCCTTGAGCTGCGGCACCAGGTTGGCCTGGCGCACCCGCCTGGGCAGTCCCGCGTGGGTGCCCGAGGTCACCACGGCGAGCGCCTTCTTCCGCGTACGGTTCGGCAGATCGGCCTTGCCGTCGACGTCGCCCGCCTCCAGCGCCGCCTGCTCGGTCACCATCGAACGCGGCACGAGCACGATGGCCGTCGTCCCGCCGAAGGGTGAGCGCCGCAGCAGCACCTTGATCCCGTACCGTTGCGCCAGCTTGGCCACCACGAACAGGCCCAGCCTGTCGCTGTCGGCCAGGTCGAACTCGGGCGGCGCGGCCATCCGCGTGTTGAACACCGAGTATTCGGCGACCGACAGCCCGAGCCCGCGGTCCTCCACCTCGATGACGTATCCGTTGCTCACCAGGTCGCCGCTCACGTGGACGGTGGTGTTCGGCGGCGAGTAGATGGTGGCGTTCTCGACCAGTTCGGCCACCAGGTGGGTGAGGTCGGCGGCGGCGGTCCCGTCGACCGCGGCGACCGGCATGCCCTCGACCGAGACCCTGGTGTAGTCCTCGATCTCGGCGATGGCCGCGCGGACGATGTCGATCACGGGCACCGGCTTGCGCCAGGCCCGTCCAGGCGCGGCCCCGGAGAGGATCATCAGGCTCTCCGCGTGCCGGCGCATGCGGGTGGTCAGGTGGTCGAGGCGGAAGAGCTCCTCAAGCCGGTCGGGGTCGTGCGTACGGCGCTGCATGCCGTCCAGCAGCGCGAGCTGCCGGTGCAGCAGGCCCTGCTTGCGCCGGGCGAGGTTGAGGAAGACCTGGCCGACCCCGCGCCGCAGCGCGGCCTGGCCGACCGCCGCCGTCACGGCGGTGCGCTGCACGGAGCCGAAGGCCCTGGCCACGTCGGTGATCTCGGCGGATCCGTGGACCTTGATCGCCTTGGCCTCCTTCTGCACATCGACGTCCTCGCCCCTGCGCAGCCGCTCGACGATGTCGGGCAGCCGGCTCTGCGACAGCTCGACCGCGGCGGTACGCAGCCCGGCCAGCTCGCCGGCCAGCCGGCGACCGAAGCGTACAGAGATGATGATCGACGCGAGCACGGCGATCAAGCCGACGCCGCCCGCGATGGCGATCTTGACGATGGTGGAGGTCGCGGCCTCGGACGTGCGCGTGGCCAGGACGGCGGTCGAGGAGGAGCCGAGCTGGTCGAGCCGCGAGGTGAGCTTGTCGGTGGCCTCGGTCCACCCTTCGGCGGTGGGCGGCGGGCTGCCGGTCTTGATGATCCGAGCCTCCATGGTGGCGAAGCTCTGGAACGGCTCGGTGGCGAAGACCTGCTCGTACGGCCGGCGCAGCGTCACGTCGAGCCCGGCGAGGCCGCGGGAGTGGAGGAACTTCCTGGAGGCCGCGTACTCGGTGAAGGCGGAGACCTCGGGTGCGGTCAGCCGGCCGTCGGACAGGGCCCCGATGATGAGCGCGTGCTCCCTGGCGATGTACTCCCTGGCCATGCCCATGGCCTGCAGCGAGGACGCCTGCTGGAAGATCGTCAGGTCGGAGACGGAGACCAGGTGGTCGTAGAGGCTGAAGATCGCGTCGAGGATGCGGTTGTACTCGTTCAGCCCGGCCAGCCGGGAGCCGAGGCCGCCGTCGATGTCGGCCCTGATCGCCCCGAGGCGGCCGAGGGTGGAGTCGAGGGTGTCGAGCGGCAGTCGCAGGTCCTCGCCGACCCAGCTGCCGGCCTCCATGACGGCGAGCTTGAAGTCCGTGACGGACCTGTCGGTGCGGGCGCGCTGGGCGCTGAGAACCGAGGTGAGCTTACGCGTAGTGAGCGTCTCCGCTGAGCGCACCCGCTCGGCCTGCAACTGTAATCCCAGGTCGGTGGAGGCGACGCCGAGAGTGCGATAGAGCGTGTTTGCCCGGAGCAGTGACTGGGCGTCGCCCATGGTGAGGTTGAGGACGAAACCCCAGAGCGCGCTCAGAGACAGGAGGGGTAGCAGCAACAATAAGAAGATCTTGAACCGAATTGACCGGTTTCGCGAGCCCATGTCCCAACCTCGAGTCGGGGGCATTTCCACACCTTGTGTAAATACACCTCCGGAAGATCGCATAGGAGACTAGCATCGTTTATGGTTCCGGCGCAGTGGGAGGAACACGTTCATTACCGTGATTATTGGGACAAGATCTCCCGATCGTGGCGCGCCTTCCCGGCGATCGTCCGCAACCAGAGCAGCGCCACCAGGGAGATCGTGATGAGCCCGGCCCAGTTGACCATGGTGAACACGTGCACCTGCCAGTCGGTCACGTTCGGGACCCGGCCGATACGTAGGAGCTCCCACTGCCACGGCTTGCCGGTCAGCACGAGCGTGATCGCGATCGCGATGGCGGTCATGGAGTCCCAGAGGGCGTGCAGCAACGAGACGCCGAGGTAGGTCCGCAGGACGGAACCGGTGAGCCGGCCACGTGCGGAGAACAGCACGCCGCCCAGGATGGCCGTCCACAGGCCGTGCCCGACGGGCGACAGGATGCCGCGCAGCACCTCGGTCTCGACGAGCTGGGACAGCGACAGGCCGTCGGAGGTGAAGAGGGCGTTGAAGGCGTACCCGGCGCTCTCGAACGCGGCGAAGCCGAAGCCGACGCTGGCGCCGAGCATGAGCCCGTCTCCGGCGGAGCGCCGCTCCATCTTCCGGGTGACGAACATCAGCGCGCCGAGCTTCACGCCCTCCTCGATGAGGCCGACGAGGACGTACATGACGACCGAGGGCCGGATCAGCAGGCTCTCCAGGAGGGACGCGCCGAGCACGCCCAGCACGCCGCCCACCACGAACGCCATGAACAGCAGCTCGACCGTCACCCGGGGCGAGCGCTCGCGCCCGTACGCCCAGACCACGAACGTCACGGGCACCAGGAAGCTGCCGAACAGCACCACGGTCGGCACGAGGTTGGAGTTGGCCGTCCAGGCGGTGACGGCGACGCTGGCCAGCCACAGGACGAAACCGATCAGGAAGATCCGCAGCCACAGTCTCACAACGCCTCCACCTCACGGCACGGAGGGCTGCCGTGACGGCGCCGCCAGGCCCAGCCCCAACCGTCGAACCCCGGATACCCCGTTTCCCCTGCGTCAATCGCGCCGCGTGCCCGCGTGCTCACCCCGCCCGCCCGCGAGGCCGCGCGACGCCGCGGGAACTTTCGCGCCGCCTATTACCGCGAATCCTCGATTGGAGTAGCGTCCGGAATATCGCGAGCGGGGGGAGTCCGGTGGTCGGCAAGCAGGGCAGGGTCACAGGAAAGATCGGCCCAGGGCTCGTCGGCGAGGTCATGATCCCGGTGCGGGGCGGCGTGGAGGCGTTCTACGCCCATCCGAGCGTGCCCGACGAGGAGTTCCAGGCCGGCTCCATCGTGATCGTCGTCGAGTACTTCCCCCCGCGGACCGTCTACGTGGCCAGGGCACTCATCTAAGGGAGGCCGCTCCGATGTCCCCCGAGCTCCTCATCGCGGTCGGCGGCATCGCCGCCGCGGCAGTCGTCATCATCCTGCTGTTCAAGGCCGTCTGGCGGGTCGCCGAGCCCAACGAGGCCCTGATCATCTCCGGGCTGGGCGCCCGCCGCCGCGGCGAGGGCGTGGACAGCCTCGGCTTCAAGATCATCACAGGCAAAGGTACGGCCGTGCTGCCCGGCTTCCAGGCGGCCAGGCGGCTGCGGCTGGACACCAGGGCCGCCAACCTCCAGGTCTCCTGCGTCACCCAGCAGGGCATCCCCGTGCACATCCGCGGCGTGGTCATCTACAAGGTCGGCGACGACCTGTCCTCCATCGCCAACGCCGCCCGCCGCTTCCTCGACCAGCAGGACTTCATGACGAGCGCCATCCACGAGCTGTTCACCGGCCACCTGCGCTCGATCATCGGCAACCTCACCATCGAGGACCTCATCCTCAACCGCGAGCGCCTGACCAGCGAGACCAGGGCCTCAGCCGCGGACGAGATGAGCAAGCTGGGCCTGATCGTCGACTCCCTGCAGATCCAGGAGATCGACGACGAGACCGGCTACATCGTCAACCTCGGCAAGCCGCACGCCGCCAAGGTCGCCGCCACCGCCCGCATCGCCCAGGCCCAGCGCGACCAGGAGGCCACCGAGGCCGAGCAGGTCGCCGCCGCCAACATGGCCGCCGCCCGCCGCGACTCCCGCATCAAGGAGGCCTCCTACCAGGCCGAGATCGACCAGGCCCAGGCCACCGCCCGCCAGGCGGGCCCGCTGTCGGAGGCGACCGCCCGCCAGGAGGTGGTGGTCCAGGAGACGAAGGCCGCCGAGCTGGAGGCCAAGCTGGCCGAGCAGCGGCTGCAGTCGCAGGTGCGCAAGCCCGCCGACGCGAAGGCGTACGAGACCGTCACGCTCTCCCAGGCCGAGCGCGACGCCCGCATCGCGCAGGCGGAGGCCGAGGCCAGGGAGACCGAGCTGCGCGCCGCCGCGCAGGCCTCCCAGGTCAAGCTCGCCGCCGCGGCCGAGGCCGAGTCGGTACGGCTGCGCGGCGAGGCCGCCGGAGCCGCCACGAAGATCGCCGGTGAGGCCGAGGCCCAGGCCGCCCAGGCCCGCGGTCTGGCCCACGCCGAGGCCGCCAAGGCGCTGGGCCTGGCCGAGGCCGAGGCGTCGGAGGCCAAGGGGCTGGCGGAGGCGCAGGCGATCAGGGCCCGGGCCGAGGCGCTGAAGGAGAACCAGGAGGCGGTCATCGCCCAGCAGCTCGCCGAGCGCTGGCCGGAGGTCGTGGAGGCGGGCGCGAAGGCGTTCGGGAACGTGGACCACATGGTCGTGCTGAACGGCGCCCAGGGAGTCGAGGAACTGCTGGCCAAGGCCCTCACGCTCGGCGGCACCGGGATCGGTCTGGCCAGGGCCCTGCTCAACGGCGCCACTCCCAACGGGACAGAGCCGGAAATTCCTAGCAAAGCGCCTTGATCGGGCGTACCTTCAAATTGGGGCGAGCCGGGAAGTCTGGTCGGCGACTTAGTTGACGACGTCCTCCCGGGAGTGGTCATGGACTTAATGCTCGCAGGCATCATCGCCCTGATCGTGTTCGTCGCCGTCGTGGCGTTCAAGCTGATCTGGCGGGTCGCCGAGCCGAACGAGGCGATCCTCATCTCGGGCCTGGGCGCCCGCGGCAGGGAGACGCTCGGCTTCAAGATCGTCACGGGGAAGGGTGCGCTGGTCGTCCCCGGGTTCCAGACCGCGCGGCGCATGTCGCTCGACAGCCGCGTCTCTCAGCTCGAGGTCAAGTGCGTCACCAAGCAGGGCATCCCGGTGCACGTGCGCGGCGTGGTGATCTACAAGGTCGGCGACGACTTCGTCTCCATCGCCAACGCCGCCCGCCGCTTCCTCGACCAGCAGAAGACCGTGGACGAGAAGACGCACCAGCTCTTCTCCGGCCACCTGCGCTCGATCATCGGCAACCTCACGGTCGAGGACCTGATCGTCAACCGGGACGCGCTCACGAACGAGATCCGCACGTCGTCGGCCGACGAGATGAGCAAGCTCGGCCTGAACGTCGACTCGCTGCAGATCCAGGAGATCGAGGACGCCACCGGCTACATCTCCAACCTCGGCCGCCCGCACGCCGCCGCCGTGGCCTCGCTGGCCAGGATCGCCGAGGCCCAGCGCGACCAGGAGGCCAACGCCGCCGAGCAGGAGGCCACCATCAAGAAGGCCGCCGCCGTCCGTGAGGCCCGCATCCAGCAGGCCGGGTACCAGGCCGAGATCGACCGGGCCGCGGCCTCCGCCAAGCAGGCGGGCCCTCTGGCCGAGGCCACCGCCCGCCAGGAGGTCGTGGTCCAGCAGACGACCGCCGCCGAACGTGAGGCCATGCTCGCCGAGAAGCGGCTGGAGGGCGAGGTGCGCAGGCCCGCGGACGCCAGGGCGTACGAGCAGGTCACGCTCGCGGAGGCGGCGCGGAGCGCGGCGGTCGCCCAGGCGCAGGCCGAGTCCGAGGGCATCAGGCTGCGCGGCGAGGCGGAGTCGGAGGCGGTCCGGCTGCTCGGCATGGCAGAGGCCGACGCCGCGCGGGCGAAGGGGCTGGCGCAGGCGGAGGCCATCAAGGCCCGCGCGGAGGCGCTGGCGAGCAACCAGGAGGCGGTCGTCGCGCAGCAACTCGCCGAGCACTGGCCGGAAATCGTCGAGGCGGGCGCGAAGGCGTTCGGAAACGTCGATCACATGGTGGTGCTGAACGGCGCCCAGGGCGTGGAAGAAATGCTCGCCAAGGCGCTCACACTCGGAGGCACCGGATTGGGCCTGGCCAGGGCCCTGCTCAACGGCGGGTCGCCAAACGGCGCCGAACCGGAAATCGTTCGTAAATCCACTGAATCCCGCGAATAGCGACGTTACTCGGCTGCCCGCTCTTCGATTCCTCTAGCGTTTTGGAAAATGCCGCTGGAGCGAATTGGAGGACGCATGCTGAAGCCCATTTCCGGAATATTCCTGAGTTTGCTGGCCATTGCCGGATGTGCCGCCGAGACCACCCCCGCGGCGGCGCCCGCGGCCGCGGCGCCGTCCGCGCCGCAGGCGTCCGCCGAGACGGCCCGGCTCCGCGCCGCCCTGCTGCCGGTGCCCAAGGGCATGCACGTCGCGTACGGGCCCGAGCTGGGCGCGTTCGGCTCGCTCAAGTCCACCCAGCAGGGCCTCGCGGCCGTCCGCCAGGCGAAGCTGCAGCGGCCGGAGTGCGCGGGCGCGGCCCAGCTCGACGCCGCCAAGCCCGACGTCGCCAAGGCGCCGGCGGCGGTGATCGCCTTCGCCGCCGACCGCGGCTCGATCACCCAGGCCGTCGTCGCGCTGCCCAAGGCGGCCTTCCCGGCGCCGCTGCCCAAGGAGTGCGCCTCGTACACGGCGGACGTGAGCGGCACGCAGGTGACGTACAAGACGCGCACCCTCGCCATGCCGGCCAAGGGGGACGAGTCGCGGGCGTATCTCACGACGGCGGCGGGGGACAACAAGAAGAACGCGGAGATCGGGTCGGTGATGATCCGGCGGGGGACGCTGATCATGAGCATGCTGGTGGTCGGGCAGCGGGTGAAGCCGCAGGGGCTCTACGAGCTGGCCCGCCTCGCCGACGAGAACCTCGCCCGCGTCATCCGCTGACCCGCCGGGGTCCCTTGGGCGGCGCACCCTCCTTGGGGGCGCCCCCCACGTGCGTCGGAAAGGCGTCGATCCACTTTCCCCTTGAAAGGACGCTCGCCGCGTGGGTCGGGAAGGGCCGTCGGGTGAGCGGCCCGGGTGACGGCAGGTCGGCCGTCCCGCGTGCGCGGGCGCGCCCCCTCAAAGGGACGCCCGCCCGGGGGTCAGATGAGGACGTGGGCGTCGGGGCGGCCGACGAAGGAGAACTGGGCGTTGCGGGTCAGCTTGATGTGGTCCGCCTGCCAGGTGTGCATCGACGCGTCCGCGCTGCGCCAGTAGACGAAGTTGAAGCGGTCCGCCGAGTAGATCTTGACGGAGTCCTCCTTCAGCCGCCGCACGAGGTGGGTGTCCTCACCACGGGTGATGTCCGCGAACCCGTACGAGCGGAACATGTCCGCCTTGCCGAGGAACGTGCCGCCCTGGACCAGGAAGGAGTAGCGGTGCTCCAGCCCCGGCAGGCGGAGCATGGTCGTGTTGCTGCCCTCGAAGTACGCGTAGTGCGCCCCCTTGCCGACCAGTTCGGCGTCGGAGTAGTCGAACGCGCGCACCAGGTCCGACAGGTAGTGCTCCCCGTACAGGTTGTCGTCGTCCATCTTGGCGATCAGGTCGCCCTCGGCGGCGGCGATGCCCAGGTTCATGCAGGCGCCGAGCGACAGGGACTCGTCGGCCGGCAGGACGACGACGTCCGAGATGCCCGCCATGCGGGCCTTGTCGGCGACCACGACCGGGTCGATGTCCAGCCCGTGCAGCACCATGACGAGCTGGAGCGGCCGGTGGATCTGGCGGGCCACGGAGGAGATGGCGTGCTCGATCTGGGAGGCGCGGTTGGTGGGCAGCACGACCGAGATCGAGCGCGACCTGGGCTGCACCTGGTGGCCGAGGTCCTGCAGGATCTGGTCCACGCGGTGTGAGAACAGGTGCTTGTCGAAGACCTCGCGCATCGCCAGGTGCCCCATCCTGGCCCGCAGCTCGGGGCTGTTGATCAGGTGCAGGACCTGGTTGTACGACTCGACGGGCTCCCGCGCGATGGGGATCAGCTCGCCGAACGTCTCCTCGACCGCCCGTGACCACCCCGACACGACGGGCGTGGCGCAGGCGGACAGCTCGAAGACCCGGCGGGCGCACATGGTCGGCGAGTCGAGCACCGAGTTGACGTTGAGGAAGACCTTGTACATCCGGTACGCGGCCAGCATCTGGTCGTAGGGGAGCTCGCCCACGATGTGCGGCCGGTACTTCTCCGGCCAGGCGTACTTCTCGTCCACCTCGCCGTTGCGCGCGAAGATGTGCAGACCCAGCTCCCTGACCGGGTCGATGACGGTCTCCATCTGCTCGCGGCGTTCGGGGTGCTTGTCGCGGAAGTACATCCCGGCGAAGACCACGTCGTGCAGGCGTCCCTGCCGCTGCTGGATCGGGTTGTGGACGCGGGGCTGGGCGGCGAACTGCAGCACGTCCACCCGATCGTGTCCCAAAATTTCCCGATATTTCGGCACCATGTCACCGTCGCAGGTGAACACGTAGTCGAACAGCTTGGCCGTGTCGATGAAGAAGTCGAAGTTCGGCGGGTCCTCCTTGTTCCAGAAGACCGTCGGGATGCCCTCCCGCTTGCACCAGGCCACCAGGTCGCGCAGCGGCTCCTTGGGCGCGTTGGTGCCGGTCATCTGGTAGCGCCAGCGGCCCTGGTTCCCGTGCCAGGCCGACTCGCAGAACAGCAGGTCGGGCCGCTTCTCGGCGAAGATCTCCGGCCAGTCCTTGAGCCCGAACTCGATCTGGTCCCACTCGTACCTGAACGCCATCCGGGAGAAGTCGTCCAGGATCACCGCGACCTTCAGGTCCGGCCGGTTGACCGGCCCCTTCGGCCACTTCACCGCCGGCACCTCGACCAGCGGCGGCCGGTGGTTGGCGAGCTCGGTCGCCTCGGTGACCGGGACGGGCGGCTTCGGCGCCTTCTCCTTCGACCGGACCGCCTCGACGATCTTCCCCGGGCTCTTCGAGCCCAGGGCCTCGCCCAGCTTGTACGTCCGCTTCGCCTGCGTGGCCTCCAGCTTCCAGGTCGCGTACGCGGCCTTGGCCTCGGCGATCTCCAACCGCCGCCGCAGCTCCCTGACCTCGACCTCGAACCGTTCGACTAGCTTGCGCTCCTCGGGCAGCCAGTTGACGGGCCCGAGGCGCTGGTAAGTGGGCTCTTCGGGGGTTTCGGCCATGGTGATACGCCTATCGCTCAGCGGAGGTTCATCATGTTACGGCGGATACGTCCGCTATTCGGGGCGTTTGCCCTGAGAAGCAGGGGCGAGGTTGTCCCCCTTCAGCCAGGCGGAGATCACCCGCGCGATCCGCGGCCCGGCCTGGCCGTCCCAGAGCACCGGCAGCTCGCCCGCCGGCGTGGCGGCGCCGTCGGCCAGCGCCTTCTCCGCGGCCGCCGCCAGAACGGCGGGGGTGACCAGGCGGTTCGTGCCGTGCGTGATCGTGATCGGCCGCTCGGTGTTGGGCCGCACAGTCAGGCAGGGGACGCCCAGCACGGTCGTCTCCTCCTGGACGCCGCCGGAGTCCGTGACCACCAGCGCGGCGCCGCGTACGAGTGAGAGGAAGTCCACATAGCCGAGCGGGTCGACGACCTTGACCGACTCCCCGTCGACCAGGCCCGCCTCGGCCAGCCGCACCTTGCCGCGCGGGTGGATCGGCACCACGACCGGGATCTGCCGCGAGACCTCCAGCACCGCGTCCACCAGCTCCCTGGCGGCCTCGGGGGTGTCCACGTTCGCGGGCCGGTGGAGGGTCGCCACGGCATAACGAGCCGGTATGGCCAGCCGCTCCACGACGGGCGCGGGGTCCAGCGAGGGCAGCGCCGAGTAGAGGCTGTCGATCATGGGGTTGCCCACCAGGTGCACCTTGGACGCGGGCACGCCCTCGTTCGCCAGGTAGGCCAGGGCCTCGGGAGAGGTGGCGAAGAGCATGTCGGCCAGCGCGTCGGTGACGACCCGGTTGACCTCCTCAGGCATGCCCCGGTCGAACGAGCGCAGCCCCGCCTCCACGTGCGCGGTCTTGATGCCCAGCTTGGCGCAGACGAGGATCGCGGCCAGCGTCGAGTTCACGTCGCCGTAGACGACGACCAGGTCGGGGTCCTGCTCCTGGACGACCTCCTCCAGCCCGACGAGGAGCGCCGCCGTCTGCTTGGCGTGGCTGCCCGAGCCGACGCCCAGGTTCGCCACGGGCTCAGGGAGACCGAGGTCGGCGAAGAAGACGTCTGACATCAGCGCGTCATAGTGCTGACCAGTGTGGATGATGCCCTGCCGCACGCCGAGTTCACCGAGTGCCCGCACCACCGGGGCCGCTTTCACGAAATTGGGACGAGCGCCCAATACGTGCAGGACCAGGGGGTTCTCCCTCATTGACCTCGCCTTTCATAGCGGAAGGGGAAAAACGTTGCCTATGGTACGGTCACCGCGTGGCATCCGACGCCAGTCGTCAAGACTCCTCCAAGGTTTCCGCGAAGTCCGCCCGAGCCGGCGTCGGTGGACTTCTCAAAGGTTTCGTCCAGCACCCGATCATCGTTTCCCGCGTCGTCGTGACGAAGGTCAAATCCGACCCCGTCCGGGTGGCCCAGGCCGCCGCCGACGCGCTCCCTCCCCGGCTGCGTCCCGTCGTGGGCAGCGTCGCCTGGCCCGTCGCCCGCCGTGCCAGGCGCATCGTGCGCAAGTTCGGCATGCGCGTGGTCAAGGGGCCGTGGAACGAGGCCAAAGAGCTGTGGGACGCCGGCAGGGTGACCGAGGCCGCCGAGGCGCTCGAAGCCCACACCAAATACCCGTTCGTCAAGCGCAGGGCCGCCTACTACCGGGGCGAGCTGGCCGCGATCAGCCCTGACCCGATCCCGCCAGGGCCCAAGGTGGCCATCACCGACCGCGTCGCGGGCCGGGTGCTGCACATGGTCACGAACGCGCTGCCGTACACGCAGGCCGGGTACACGGTGCGCACGCACCGTATTGTCACCTCGCAGAAAGCCGCCGGGCTCGACCCGCACGTGGTCACCAGCTGGGGCTGGCCGATGCTGCAGGGGCACGCGGACGCGGCGCCGTTCGAGGAGCTCGACGGCATCCCCTACTACCGGCTGCTGCCCGACGGCCACGGCGAGATGCCGTTCGAGACGCGCGGGCGCATCATCAGGGGCGCCGACGCGGTCACCAAGCTCGTCACCGAGCTCAAGCCGCAGGTCCTGCACGCCGCCACCGACCACCGCAACGGCTCCATGGCCCACGCGGTGCGCGACAGGACGGGCACGCCGTTCGTCTACGAGGTGCGCGGCTTCCTGGAGGAGACCTGGGCCTCGCGCGACCCGATCCGCGTGGGCAGCGAGCGGCAGGTGCTCCAGCGCGAGCGCGAGGCGTTCCTCATGCGCGAGGCCGACGCCGTGGTCACGCTGGCCGAGACCATGGCGACGGAGATCGTCGAGCGTGGCGTGCCCCGGGAGAAGATCCACCTGGCGCCCAACGCGGTGGACGACTCGCTGCTGACCGTCCACTACGACGGCGCCTCGTTCAGGACCGCGTACGGCATCGCCCCCGGCGAGATCGTCGTCGGCTCGGTGTCCAGCATCGTGGCCTACGAGGGCTTCGCCACCCTGCTGCGTGCCGCCGCGCTGCTGCGCGACGAAGGAACGCCCGTACGAGTGCTCATCGTGGGCGACGGCACCGAGCGCGAGAACCTCCTGGCGCTGGTCGACGAGCTGGGCCTCGGCGACGCCATCCTGCCGGGCCGGGTCGGCCCGGACGAGGCGCTGCAGGCGCAGGACGCCATCGACATCTTCGCCTGCCCGCGAGAGGACCTGCGGGTATGCCGACTTGTTACGCCATTGAAACCCGTCGAGGCGATGGCGCTCGGAAAGCCCGTCGTACTCAGCGATCTGCCCGCTCTGTCCGAGCTCGTGGGCTCTGACGGAGCCGGACTGCTCGTTCCTCCTGGCGACCCGGCCGAGCTCGCCAAGGCCATCGCCGGGCTCAGGGAAGACCCTGCCCGGCGCGCTGAGATGGGTGAGGCGGGACGGGCCGAAGTGGCGGCCAAGCGGACTTGGAGCCGTGTTGCCGAGACTTATCAAGCCCTATACCGGTCGCTTGCCTAATGTTGACCTTCACGTTGGCTGTCACTTCTGACGGGTTCGGTCGCATTAGGCGTGAGCTAGGTGGACTTGAGATAGCCTTTGCGACCATGAAGTGTTGTTTCCGGCTCTCTAAGGCGCTGCTGTGACAGAAATGGACTTGGCTGTCATCGGCCTGGGCTATGTCGGCATGCCGCTGGCCAAGGAGGCGGTCGCCGCCGGCCTGCGGGTCGTCGGCCTCGACGTCGACCCCGCCAAGGTCGACGCGCTCAACGCCGGGCAGTCGTACATCGATGACCTGGCCGACGCCGATCTCGAGCACATGCTGGCCAACGGGTTCAGCGCCACGCTCGACGAGACCGTGCTGGCCAGAAGCAACACGATCGTGATCTGCGTGCCCACCCCGCTGGACGAGGACCATCGACCGGACCTGTCCGCCGTGGAGGGCGCCACCAAGGCCGTCGGCCGCAACCTGAGCAAGGGCACGCTCGTCGTGCTCGAGTCCACCACCTGGCCCGGCACCACCGACGAGGTGGCCAGGCCGCTGCTGGAGAGCTCGGGGCTCGTCGCGGGCAAGGACTTCCACCTCGCCTTCTCGCCCGAGCGCATCGACCCCGGCAACCCCAAGTTCGGCCTGCGGAACACACCCAAGGTCGTGGGCGGCTACACGCCGACCTGCCGCGACCGGGCCACGGCGTTCTACGGGCAGTTCATCGAGCAGGTGGTGCCGGTCAGCGGCACCCGCGAGGCCGAGATGGCCAAGCTGCTGGAGAACACCTACCGACACGTCAACATCGCCCTCGTCAACGAGATGGCGATCTTCTGCGACGAGCTCGGCATAAACCTGTGGGAGTCGATCGAGGCCGCGGCGACCAAGCCGTTCGGCTTCCAGAAGTTCCTGCCGGGTCCGGGCGTCGGCGGGCATTGCATCCCCGTCGACCCGTCGTACCTGTCGTACACCGTCCGCAAGCTCGGTTACCCGTTCCGGTTCGTGGAGCTGGCGCAGGAGATCAACGAGCGGATGCCGTCATACGTGGTGGCCCGCGTACAGCGACTGCTGAACCGGCATAAGAAGCCCGTGAACGGCGCCCGAGTCGTTATGCTCGGCGTCACCTACAAACCGGATATCGCCGATGAGCGCGAGACTCCGGCGCTCCCGGTGGCGCGTGCGCTGCTGGAGCTGGGTGCCGACCTCTCGTTCGCGGACCCCTACGTCAAGGAGTGGTCGGTAGACGGCACCCCGGTGCCGCGTGAGGAGGATCTGGCCAAGGCCGTGATCGACGCGGACGTGACGCTGCTCCTGCAGCAGCACGCGGCGTTCGACCTCGACATGGTGGAGGACAAGGCCAGGCTCGTGCTCGACACCCGCGGTGTGCTCACCGAGGGTGAACGCGTCGAGCGGCTGTAGCGACGGAGGGCTGCGCGCAGTGCACGTGCTCGTCATGACGGTGGTGCATAACCCCGAGGATGCTCGAATTCTGCATAGGCAGATTCGTGCCCTTGTGGATGCCGGTCATGAGGTCACGTATGCGGCGTCGTTCACGGCGCACGGCGTGGTCCCGCGACCCTGGGTAACCGGCGTAGACCTTCCCCGCGCCGCGCAGCGCAAGCGGATGGCGGCCGTGTGGGCCGCCCGGCGCCTGTTCAAGCGCATGCGCGACAAGGTCGACCTCGTCCTCATCCACGACCCCGAGCTGCTGTTCGCCGTCTGGGGCGTGCGCAACCGGCCGCCCGTGGTGTGGGACGTGCACGAGGACACCCCCGCCACGCTCTCGCTCAAGCCGTGGCTGCCGGCGCCGCTGCGGCCTCCCGTGCGGTTCTTCGCCCGCATGCTGGAGGGCACCGCGGAGCGCCACATGCACCTGCTGCTGGCCGAGACGGCGTACGCGGGCAGGTTCAAGCACGCGCACCTGATCGTCCCGAACGAGACCTGGGTGCCCGACTCGGTGACGCCTCCCGGCGACGACCGGGTGGTCTACCTCGGCTGGCTGTCGAGGGCCAGGGGCGTGATGGAGGCCGTCGAGGTGGCGAAGCTGCTGCAGCCGTACCGGGTGGCCGTGGAGCTCATCGGGTACGCCGACCCGCAGAGCCGTCCGGTGCTCAACCAGGCCGTCACCGAGGGCCTGCTGGAGTGGCGCGACTTCATGCCCAACGACGAGGCGCTCAAGCGGCTCGACGGTGCGCTGGCCGGGCTGTCGCTGCTGCACGACGAGCCGAACTACCGCCACTCGATGCCCACGAAGATCGTCGAGTACATGGCGCACGGCATCCCCGTCATCACGACCCCGTCGCCGCGCGCCGTGGAGCTGGTGGAGCGCTACGACAGCGGCGTCGTGGTGCCCTGGGAGGACCCCAAGGCGGTGGCGCAGGCCGTGCTGACCCTGCGGGACGACGTACGGGAGCGGCGGGCGCAGGGCGCGCGCGGCTACGCGGCGGCCCGTGCCAACCACCACTGGCCCAACTCGGCCAAGCGCTTCGTGACCCAGCTGGAGTCCTGGGCCGGGGTCAAGCGAGGGTAGGTTCCTGAGCGTGCGCTGGCTCTTACTCGTCGTGGGCGCAGCGATCCTGGCAGTGGTCGCCGCCGTGATCATCGTCATGCCGTCGTCCGACGAGCCGGCGCCCACGGCCGCGTCCTCGACGCCCAAGCCGTCGATCACTGAGCCCACGCCGAAGGTGTCGAAGTTCACCGACGACTGTGGAACGTTCGAGACCAGAGAGCGGGCCCCGTACGCCGTCACCGGCTACTGGATCACCCCCAAGTCGAACCCCTGCACCTGGCGCAGCCAGCTGGAGGAGATCCACAGCGTGGGCGGCGACACGATCATCAGGATCGGGTACGGCCTGCAGTTCCGCACCGTCTCCGACTCCGGCGAGATCATGACGAGGGACGGGGAGCTCGACCCGCTCTACAAGGCGTGCGAGGAGGACGGGCTCACCTGCCGCGACGCGGCCGAGAAGGACCTGCGCGAGGCCAACCCCGGCAACCGGATCGGCCGCACCTACGTCTACCGCACCGACGAGGCGTACGGCCCCAACCTGTTCCGCTGCCCGCAGATGGAGCACTCCATCAAGGTGGGCAAGCGGATCTACTACCGCCTCATCACCCAGCCGGACGGCTCGGACGACGCGACGTGCGACTTCTCCCGCAAGGCCACCTCGTACGACATGATCCTGGTGGCCGGGTCAGAGGAGGACAGCCTGGCCAAGCTTCTCGACCTGGGTGACCAGTTCGGCATGCGGATCTTCCCGGCGCTGCCGCTGGCGCCGCGCGACCCCGAGACGCCCACCAGGGCGTACAAGAAGCACCTCGGCACGCTGACCACGCTGACGCGGCGCATCCTGCAGGACTACGGCGTGCGCTTCGCCGGCCGTGACTCGCTCGGCGGCGTCTACCAGCCGTTCGAGGTCCAGATGGCGGCCACCCTGGCCACGAACCCGACGCTGGAGGTCTACGCCGACCAGCACACGATCGTGGAGCAGGAGCTCGGCAAGCCCATCCTGATCAGCCCCTACATGGACGCGCGCAAGCGGGTGCCCTTCGGGCAGACGCCCAAGCAGGTGGCCGAGGCGTTCAAGGCGCTGGCCAAGACCGGGGTCGGCATCATCGCGCCCCAGGACAGCCGGGGCACCGGCAAGGTGGGGCTGTTCTGGCCGGACCAGCGCGACGACGAGGTGGACGAGCGGCTGCGGCCGATGGTGGGGGAGTCCACGAACGGGACCGCCTACTACGGCTCCACGCGGGACTACTACCGGGAGATGTCGGCGGCCCGCGCGGAGATGCTCGCGGCCGGCTTCCAGGTTGACCTGTGGGCGAACGTCGAGGCGTTCGAGCCCTCGGGTAAGGAGCCGTGCGCGCCGCAGGGCACCCGCGGCAAGACGGACAAGAAGCGCCTCGACCAGGCCGTGACCATGGCGGGGCGTTATGTGCAGAAGGTCGTCTCCTACATGTGGAGCGACTTCATGACGTGCGGCACCCCGTCGCTGGAGAAGGAGATCACCACCGACTGGCGGCGGCCGATCGCGGTCGACGCCATCAGGAAGGCCCGCGACATCCAGGACGGGGTCGAGGTGCGCGGGTACAACTTCAAGGACAGCACCATCACGATCACGTGGCCCGGGGGGACGAAGGACCTGTCGGTGCCGGCCGTCGGATGGCTGGACGAGACCCGCCAGGAAGGGCTGCCCGAGGGCATGGTCACGGCCTGGGTGCCGTTCGACTGGACGCAGGTGCAGGCCGGGGAGTGGGTGCAGATCACGGTCAAGGGCCCGTCGGGCCAGGCCGCGACGGAGCCCTTACACGTACGCATTGTCACTTAGGCACAGTTACCTACCGACTACTGACAGCGTGTAGCGTGCCTCCATGGTCCCGAGCATCCCGGTCAGCGTCGACCTGGTCGTGCTCACCGTGCGAAACCACGCCCTGAGTGCCCTGGTCTGGCGCCGCGACAACTCCCCGTTCCTCCGCCGCTGGTCGCTGTCCGGCGGCTTCATCCAGCTCGACGAGGACCTCCCGGCCGCCGCCCACCGCATCCTCGCCGAGCGGGCCGGCCTGCCGGGCGCGCCGGTCCACCTGGAGCAGCTCCAGACGTACGGCTACCCCGACCGCGACCCCCGCCAGCGTGTCCTGAGCGTCGCCTACCTGGGCCTCGCCCCCGACCTCCCGGCCTCGGAGAAGGCCCACATGAGCTGGCAGCCGGTCGACTCGCTCGCGGTCATGGCCTTCGACCACCGGCGCATCATGCAGGACGGCATCGAGCGGGCGCGGGCCAAGCTGGAGTACACGTCGCTGGGGGCGGCCTTCTGCCCGCCGGAGTTCACGGTGGCCGACCTGCGCCGCGTGTACGAGATCGTCTGGGGCCGCTCCCTCGACCCACGGAACTTCCACAGGAAGGTCACCAAGGCCGAGGGTTTCCTGGTGGAGACGGGTGCCACCACGACCCGGGACGGGGGCCGCCCGGCCAAGCTCTACCGCCGCGGCCCCGCCGAACTACTCCATCCCCCGATGCTGCTGCGCAGCCTCAAGGATTGACGCGCTCTTCGGCCTGAAGACCGAAGACTCAGCCTGTGCCGCATTACGCGACACTTCTGCGGCTTCCTGCTTCACCGACCGGCGCCACCGAGGTGGTCTTACCCAGTCTCCACGGGCTTTTGAGCCTCTTGGCCCCGTTCCCGCCCGTCCGGCGGTACCCAACGCGATCACATTACCAGCACGGCGGCGGTCACGGGGGTGTGGAGGCTCCAGCCGAGGGTCTCGTAGAGGGCCTGGCCCTGCGCGGTGGCCACCAGCACGCCCGAACGCGCCCCCAGCGACGCCGCCGTGCCGGCCAGCGTCCGCATGATCACCGTGCCGAGCCCGCGGCGGCGGTGGTTGCCCGCCGTCTCCACCTTGTCCACGACGGCCGTGCGGCCCGCCAGGGCGAACTGGCCCCTGGCGGCGACCTCGCCCGCGGCCGTCAGCAGCCTGGCCGCCGTGACCCCGGCGCGGGTCGTGACGGCCAGCGTGTAGCCGGGGGGAGCCCGGAAGGTCCCGCGGGCCAGCGACGCCGTCATCATGTACTCCGGGTCCTGGACGGTCCACCCCTCAGGCAGGAAGGGGACGACGTCCGGGGCGGAGGCGCAGAGCTTCAGCCAGGTCCCGGGCGTCGTGAGGGTGGCGGTCAGGCGGTGGAGGGTCTCCGGCGTCGGAACGGTGACGATGTGGCGGGAGACGTGGCCGGGCAGGCCCACGTCCACCCGAAGGCCCCATGGCTCGGGCACGGGCCGGGGGACGTTGCGGGAGATCACCCAGCCGTCCACCCAGGCCCGAACTGTCGCGGTATGGGGAGTTTTGAGAACCTCCGTCATGATGTCCAGCTTATGGTCTGGTCTCCACTGCTGACCGGGGCGTAGCAGGATAAAAAGGACACGGCGTGGCACCGCCTAGTCGTGCCCCGGGCCAGGTAGGGTCCCCGTTGTGCGCGTTGAGATACATGGTCACCGGGGAGCTCGGGGCCTCTGGCCCGAGAACACCCTGCCGGGGATGAGCCGCACGATGGAGCTCGGCGTTCACGCGCTCGAGCTCGACGTCGCGCTCACCCTCGATCGCCGGCTCGTGCTCACGCACGACCTCACTGTCTCCGCCGTGACCAGTGCCGACCGGCGGCCGCTCAGGGCCGACGACCCGCTCTTCCCGTACGTCGGCAAGCCGATCAACGCCCTCACGCTGGCGCAGCTGCGCATGCTCGACGTGGGCGTGCGGCTGCCGCGTCACCCCGACGACCCGTTCGCGCTGACGCAGGTCGCCATGCCCGAGACCAGGATGCCGACGCTCGGCGCGGTGCTGGGGCTGGTGAACGCCTACGAGGCGGAGGGCGTGCGGCTGCACGTCGAGCTGAAGTCCGACCCCACCAGGCCCCACCTGACGGCCGACCCCGAGCTGTTCACCGAGATGGTCGTCGAGGAGCTCGACCGGCACGGCAGGCTCGACAACGTGGCCATCCTCAGCTTCGACTGGCGGGTCATCACCCATGCCGCCAGGCTCGCCCCGGGCACCCGGCGGTTCGCGCTGATCGAGCTGGACACCCTGCACTGGCACGACGACCTGGGCGACGACATCCCGGCCGCCGCCCGCGACGCCGGGGCCACCACGCTCTCGCCCGAGCACGCCATGGTCGACGAGGCGTTGATGGCCCAGGCCGGGGCCGCCGGTCTCGACGTGGCGGTCTGGACCGTCAACGAGATCGGCCTGGCGGCGCGGATGCTGGATCTGGGGGTGGCCGGGATCGTCACCGACTACCCCGATCGGATGCGGGAGCTCTGGCGGGAGCGGGGGATGGAGCTGCCCGAGCCCGTGGGCCCGTTGAAGCCGGTGGGGGTCTAGAGCCAGCCGTTCCTGCGGAAGCCCCGATGCAGGAGCACGCAGACGGTGACCATGACGCCCAGCACCGCGGGGTAGCCCCAGACCGAGCGGAGCTCCGGCATGAAGTCGAAGTTCATGCCGTAGATCCCGGCGATCATGGTGGGCACGGCCATGATGGCGACCCAGGACGAGATCTTGCGCATGTCCTCGTTGGCCAGGGCGTTCGAGCGGGCCAGGGCGGCCTGCAGGATCGAGCTGCACAGCTCGTTCGAGGCCTCCACCTGCTCGCAGACGCGGGAGAGGTGGTCGCCGACGTCGCGGAAGTATTCACGCATCTCCGAGGGGATGACGCGACGCTGCGGCAGCGCGGCCATGGGGGCCTGCAACGGGGTGATGGCCCGCTTCATCTCCAGCATCTCCCGCTTGAGCTGGTAGATCCGGTTGATGTCGCGGGAGCTGACGTCGGCGAACACCGTCGCCTCGACCTCTTCCAACTCCAGCTGCATGAGGTCGGCGACCTGGAGGTACTGGTCGACGACGTGGTCGGAGATGGCGTGCAGGACGCCGGCGGGGCCGCGGTTCATCAGCTTGGGCTTGTCTTCGAGGCGCTCGCGGACCACGGTGAGGGGGCAGTGGTCGCCGTGCCGCACCGTCACCACGAAGTCGGGGCCGATGAACACCATGATCTCGCCGGTGGCGATGATCTCGCTGGTGGCGGTCAGCTCGTCGTGGTCGAGGTAGGCGATGGTCTTGAGCACCATGAACAGCGACTCGCCGTACCGCTCGACCTTGGGGCGCTGGTGGGCCTTGACGGCGTCCTCGACGGCGAGCGGGTGCAGGCCGAACACCTCGGACAGCCACTCGACCTCGGGGGCGTCGGGCTCGTGCAGTCCGACCCAGACGAACGCGTTGGCGTTCTCGGAGTCCTTGTTGCGCTCGCGTACGAGGTCGAGCGCCTCGGCGATGCCGGAGGCGGCGACCTTCTTGCCCTGGACGTAGGCGCCGAACTCGACGACGGAGTCGACGGGGGGCACACACATGTCACGCACCGGCCCAGTGGGTGACGCGGCGAGCTTGAGCGCGGTGCGCGCCTGAAGAGGGTGACGGTTGATGCGACGGAAGAGCGTGGACGAGCGCATGGCAGTCCCTTTCCGCCCGACCTGGCACGCTCCACGCGCGATGAAACTTCACCTCACAGAAATGCGTGGAGGCACGATCAGGCTGCCGGATTGGAGTAGTCGGGGGTATACGAGATGTACGTGAGCGAGCACGTACTGCTGGGATCACCAGGTTTCATCCCGGACCACCTCCAATCGCCTTGGGACGCCGCGAAGCCGCCCTAACCTACCACAGGCGGGTGAACTTCTTTGACGATACTCGCCGGGGCGGTCTCGACTCAGGTAGAACTCCACAAAGTTATGGCCCTATTCCGGCGATTGGTGTGAGCCGGACCCTAGCCTGTGCCAGGCGGCGGGCCTGCGACAATGGACCCCGTGCGCGTTCTAGTCATTGGTTCCGGAGGGCGTGAGCACGCCCTGTGCCGTTCCCTCAGCCTCGATCCCCAGGTCAGCGAGCTCCACTGTGCCCCGGGCAACCCGGGCATCGAGGAGGTCGCGACCCTTCATCCCGTCGATCCGCTCGACCCAGGGCAGGTGGCCGAGCTGGCCGCGCGGCTGCGGGTCGATCTCGTGGTCGTGGGTCCGGAGGCGCCGCTCGTGGCGGGGGTGTCCGACGCCGTGCGCGACGCGGGCATCGCGTGCTTCGGGCCGTCGAAGGACGCCGCCATGATCGAGGGCTCCAAGACCTTCGCCAAGGAGGTCATGACGGCGGCCGACGTGCCGACCGCGCGGGCCAGGACATGCGTCACCGAGGAGGAGGCGGCCGCCGCGCTCGACGAGTTCGGGGCCCCGTACGTGGTCAAGGACGACGGGCTGGCGGCGGGCAAGGGCGTGGTCGTCACCGACGACCGGGACCAGGCCCTGGCGCACGCGCTGGCGTGCGAGCGGGTGGTGATCGAGGAGTTCCTCGACGGGCCGGAGGTGTCGCTGTTCGCGCTGTGCGACGGCAGCACGGCGGTGCCGCTGCAGCTCGCCCAGGACTTCAAGCGGGCCTACGACGGCGACCAGGGCCCCAACACCGGCGGCATGGGCGCCTACACGCCGCTGCCGTGGGCGCCCGACGGGCTGACCGAGCAGGTCATGCGGGAGGTCGTGCACCCGACGATCGGCGAGCTGACCCGGCGCGGGCTGCCCTACCAGGGCGTGCTCTACGTGGGTCTGGCGCTGACCTCGAAGGGACCGAAGGTCGTGGAGTTCAACGCGCGTTTCGGCGACCCGGAGACGGAGGTGCTGCTCGACCGGCTGGAGACGCCGCTGGGCGGGCTGCTGATGGCGTGCGCGACGGGCGAGCTGGGGCTCGACCCGGTGTTCAAGGACGGCTCGGCCGTGACCGTGGTGATCGCCTCCGAGGGCTACCCTGAGGCGCCGGTCAAGGGCGACGTGATCACGGGGCTGCGGGAGACCGGCGACGCGTATGTCCTCCACGCCGGCACCGCGAGGCAGGGCGACGACGTGGTCTCCGCCGGCGGGCGGGTGCTCGCCGTGGTCGGCAACGGGCCCGACCAGGAGAGCGCGCGCCGGGCGGCCTATGACCTCGTCGGCCGGATCGAGCTGCGGGGCTCCCACCACAGGACGGACATCGCCCGATGAAGCATGTGCACTCCGGCAAGGTACGCGACCTCTACCAGACCGACGACGGCGAGCTGCTGATGGTCGCCTCCGACCGGATCTCGGTCTTCGACTACGTGCTGGAGACCATGATCCCCGACAAGGGGGCCATTCTCACGCAGATGTCGCTGTGGTGGTTCGACCAGCTCAAGGACGTCGTGCCCAACCACATCCTGGGCCGGGGCGACGACTCCCGCAGCGTGCTGTGCAAGCCGCTGACGATGGTGCAGGTCGAGTGCGTGGCGCGGGGCTACCTCACCGGCGGCGGGCTGAACGAGTACCGCGCCGGCGGCACGGTCTCCGGGGTCGGCCTGCCCGAGGGGCTCCAGGACGGCTCCCGGCTGCCCGAGCCGATCTTCACGCCGTCCACCAAGGCGCCCATGGGGCAGCACGACGAGCCGATCTCGTACGAGCAGGTCGTCCAGGAGGTGGGCAAGGAGACCGCCGAGGAGCTGCGGCGGATCACCCTGGCCGTCTACACGCGCGGCGCGGAGATCGCCAGGGAGCGCGGCATCATCGTGGCCGACACCAAGATCGAGCTCGGCTGGGACGCCGACGGGGTGCTGACCCTGGGCGACGAGGTGCTGACCCCCGACTCGTCGCGGTTCTGGCCGGCCGACGAATGGCAGCCCGGCCGCACGCAGCACTCTTTCGACAAGCAATTTGTACGTGATTGGCTGCTATCGCCCGAATCCGGATGGGACAAAGCCTCCGGAAACCCCCCACCTCCGCTTCCTGACCACATCGTGGAGCGCACGAGGCAGCGATACCGAGAAGCATATGAGCGCGTCACGGGGGCTTCCTTTAGCGGATGATTCGGCTGGGCCGGGTGGTGTTACCGACTACTGTTGGCCCGATCGAGCCTCACCGTTGATTTCAAGGAGCCGCACGAATGGTCCGTTACCGCGTGCGCGGTGGCAACGCACTGCGTGGAACCGCGTTCATCCAGGGTGCGAAGAACGCCGTGCTCCCCATGATCGGTGCGGCTCTGCTCGCCGCCAGGGGCCGCACCGTTCTACGCAATGTGCCGCTCATCGAGGACGTCCGCCGCGCGGTCGAGCTGGCCGAGGCGGTCGGCGCGTACGTCGAGCTGCACGAGTCGGAGCGCACGCTGGTCATCGACGCCTCCAGGCTGACCAGCGCGGTGCTCCCGGCCGAGATCGCCCGGCGCTTCCGCGGCTCCGTACTGTTCACCCCCGCCCTGCTCCACCGGCTGGGCGAGGCGATCATCGAGGGCATCGGCGGCTGCAACCTCGGCAGCCGCAACCTCGACTTCCACTACCTCGGCTACAAGCGCCTCGGCGCGCTCGTGGACGAGGGCGAGACCGTCATCCACGTCAAGGCGTCCGGGCTGACCGGCGCGACCCTCTACCTCGACACCCCGTCGCACACCGGCACCGAGAACCTCATCATGGCCGCCGCCCTGGCCAAGGGCACGACCGTGATCGAGAACGCGGCCCTGGAGCCCGAGGTGCTCGACGTCATCGACATGCTCACCAAGATGGGCGCGCGCATCAGCGGCGGCGGCACGGGGTTCATCACCGTGGAGGGCGTGGAGGAGCTGCACGCCGTCGAGCACACCGTGATGCCCGACCGGCTCGACGCGGGCGTGTTCGCGATGGCGGCGGCGATCACCGGGGGCGAGCTGAGCCTGGTGGGCACGGGTCTCGACCTGGGCGTCGTCCGTTACAAGCTGGAGCAGATGGGCGTCGAGTTCGCCCGGCAGGGCGCCGTCCTGCACGTGCGGTGCGAGGGCCCGCTGCGCCCGATCAACATCATCACCGACACCTACCCCGGCTTCGCCACCGACCTGCAGTCCCCGATGATGACCGTCGCGGCGCTCGCCGACGGCACCAGCTACATCCACGAGCGCATCTTCGACGGCAGGTTCGCCCTGGCCGGAGAGCTGAACAAGATGGGCGCGAACGTCGAGGTCGAGGGCAGCAGGGCCGTCGTGCGCGGCCGGACGCCGCTGATCGGCACCCAGGTGACGGCCCACGATCTCCGCTCCGGCATAGCCCTCGTGCTCGCCGGCCTCGCCGCCGAAGGCGAGACCCAGATCGACTCCGGATACCTCATCGATCGCGGCCACGCGCATCTCGCCGCCCGAATGCGCGCTCTCGGCGCGGACATTACACGAGAGATTTCAGAGCACTAAAAAACGCCAGAAAAACCTCGTTGAGCTGCTAGGACATCTTGTCGGGCGGTCAACCTGAACGACTTTCCGGAAAAGTCGGGCGTGACATTACGGCCCCCGCGAGCGATCGTTCCAAAAGAGAGCACTGCAACGGACGGCAGGATGGGACGAACATTGGTCGAGAGGGCCGAAGAAACTCCCCGAGTGTCACGCCCGGGCGCTATGACACCGGACCTCACCATCGGTGTGGTCGGACCCCACGACTTGGTCGAGCGAGTCATGCTGATGGGTCACGCAGCGGCACCGCTGCCGTGTCGCCTGGTCGCGGCCGCATACCGCGACGAACAGGAGGCGCCCGACAAGGTGACGAGGCTCGGTCCCGGAGTCGACGCATGCTTGTTCGCCAGCCCGGTCCCTTATGACCTGGCCAGGCGTTCCGGCGTGCTGACGATGCCGGCGACGTACGTCCAACTCGGCGGAGCAGCACTGGTGGCGGCGTTGGCCAAGGCCGCGCTGGACACCCGCATCGACCCGCAGCGGGTCAGCATCGACGTGGTGAGCAGGGCCGATGTCGAGGAGGCCTACACAGACCTCGGCATCCCCGCGACGGACGTGCACAGCCGCGACGAGCCGGGAGCCACCGGCACGATCGCGGCCTACCACGAACGCCTGGCCAGGCAGGGAGCGACCACGGGAGCACTGACGTGCCTGCCCGCGGTGGCCGACCGCCTGCATGCGGCGGGCGTGCCGGTCATCAGGATCAGGCCGACGTCGGGGGCGGTCCGCACGGCGCTGCACACCGCGGCGCTGCTGGGGGCACACCACCGGCTGGAGGAGTCGCAGCTCACCGTGGTGCTGGTGGAGGTGCCGACGCTGCGCGAACCCGTGCGCCGCGCGGCACCTCGTTACTGGCGCGACGAGCTGCGGCTGTCGCTGCACCGGCTCCTGGTCCAGGAGGCGAACCGGATCAACGCCACCGTCTGGCCGATCGACGATCACAGCTATCTGGTTACCGCTACCAGGGGCTCGATCGCGGCGGCGACGGACGGATTCAGGGTGTTGCCGTTCGCGGCCAGGATCAGGGACGAGCTGGGACTGGCGGTCGAGGTCGGCGTGGGCATGGGTCGCACGACACACGATGCGGAGTCGCATGCCCGGGCGGCACTGGCCCGCACACAGGCGGGCAAACAGGCACAGGGATTCGCGGTGGACCGCGAGGGACGGGCACTCATCCCGGCCCCGCGGATGCCGCCTACCGGGTCCAACGCACTCAAACCGAAGGGGGTGGAAGTACTTGCCCGGCTGGCGGCCAAGCTCGAAGGCGGAGACACCGTGGTGGACGCCGAGGGCGCGGGCAAGATGCTGGGAGTGACGCCGCGTACGGCTCGAAGGTTGCTGCGCACGCTGGTTGACGAGGGACTCGCGTGGCCGCTACCGCCGAACCGCACACCGCAGCCTGGCCGTCCGCGCCAGCTGTACCGGCTGATCGTGGAGAAGCTCGGGCCCCGATGAGGGTTTCCCGAGGCTGAACGTTCTCGGTGCCGAGCCGCCTCTCGGCACCGAGGGTCATCGGGCGAGGTCCCGCGCCCGCGGAGCACTTCGTGCTGCCCGCCGTACGGGCCTGAGGCGTCTTTTGAGGCTGGAAACGCTCCGGGGGCTACTCCGATGCCCCGTTGAGAGTCGCGCGCCTCCTGGGTGGGACTGAGCGCCATTACGGAGTCGTGTGAGACTGGTGAGGGCTTTCGCGTGACCCGCGCCACAGGATGGCATTGACAATCAATGTCATCTTTGCGAACTCTCACATTGACTCTTGTGAACTTATTGGTTGACCCGGGTAGATCCGGGTATGTTCTCACCGCCCCCGATCGACGGGATTCGGACGGGGGCGCCAATTCTTTCAGGCGTCGATCTTCCGCCCTCTCGCGTCGCGTCCCCCGTTCTGGCTGAGCGTTTCTGGCTGAGGCGGCGCGGTTTCGCCCAGCACCACGTGGCTCGGCGCGTTTGCGCTGGTCGGAGCCCGGAGGCCGTGGTAGGGAAGTGGCAGATTTCGGGCTGATTTGTCCGGTGTTGCGGGTCTGCCGGGGCCCGCGGGGCGTCAGCAGGCGCAGGCGACGCCGGACACCGGTGCCGTGAGGGCGTCGACGGGGTGCCGGGTGACGCCCGAGGCGGTCTCCACGGGGAAGCCCTCCCTGGCCCAGTACTCGAAGCCGCCGATCATCTCCTTGACCCGGTAGCCGAGCTTCGCGAACTCCAGGGCCGCCCTGGTGGCGCCGTTGCAGCCCGGCCCCCAGCAGTACGTCACGACCGCGGCCTCCGCCGGGACCAGGCCGGGTGCCCTCGCGGCGATCTCGGCGGTGGGGAGGTGGACGGCGCCCTCGATGTGGCCCTGGTCCCAACTCTCCCGGCTGCGAGAGTCGACGACCACGACGCCCGGGACTCCTGCGGCCAGGTCGGCGGCGACGTCCGAGACGTCGGTCTCGAAGGCGAGGCGGGCGGCGAAGTGGGCGAGCGCGGCGGCGTTGTCGTACATCGGAAGGCCATTCCCTTCGTCGCGGGTGGGTGACGCGAAGGATCCTGTCACCCGCCGCAGGTGAGGGGACAGTGGCGTGAAAGCCGCTGATCGCTAATATCCCGCCATGGTGCGATGTCTGATACCCGCGAGAGTTTGCCGGGGTCGCCCGGTACAGTCATGAGCCATGCGTACGGACACCACTGACAGCCGGGCCACAGTCCTGGTCTGGGGCGCCTTGGCGATCGTCTACGTGGTGTGGGGGTCGACGTATCTCGGGATCGGCATCGCGATCGAGTCGATCCCGCCCTTGCTCAGCGGGGGCCTGCGGTTCGTCGCCGCCGCCGCCCTGCTCGCCGCCTTCCTGCTGATCCGGTCGGGGCCGGCGGCCTTCAGGATGTCGCGCCGGCAGTTCCTGGGCGCGGCCGTCGTGGGCGTGCTGCTGCTGACCACCGGCAACGGGCTGCTGGCGGTGGCCGAGCAGTACATCTCCACGGGCCTGGCGGCGCTCCTGGTGGCCTCGGTGCCGCTGTGGCTGGTCGTGTTCAGGTTCGCCGTGCGCGACCGTCCCAAGGCGCTCACGCTCGCGGGCGTGCTGGTCGGGCTCGGCGGGGTCGCGGCGCTGTCGCTGACCGGCGGCGAGGGCGGCAGCGGCGTCGGGATCGTGGCGGTGCTGCTCGGCTCGCTGTCCTGGGCCGTGGGCTCGTTCCTGTCGAGCCGGATCCAGATGCCCGCCAACGGCCTGGCCACCAGCGCGGTCGAGATGCTCGTGGGCGGCGCCGCGCTGCTGGCCGTCGGGGCCGGGGCGGGCGAGCGGCTCGACGTGTCGGCCGTCACCACCAGGTCGTGGCTGGCGCTGGCCTACCTGATCCTGGTGGGGTCGCTGATCGGGTTCACGGCGTTCTCGTGGCTGCTCGGCAACGCCCCCATCTCGCTGGTGTCCACGTACGCGTACGTCAACCCGGCGGTGGCCGTCGCGCTCGGCGCGCTCCTGCTGGACGAGCCGATCACGACCCGGGTGGTCGTCGGCGGCCTGGTCATCCTGGCCGGCGTGGCGCTGGTGATCTCAACCGAGCGGAAGGGACCGAAGCGCGTCCTCGAAGACCTCGACGGTGGCGGCGACGTCGGCCTCGGTGTGGGCGGTGGACAGGAACCACAGCCCCCGCGGCACCATGTTGACCCCGCGGTCGAGCAGCGCGGCGTGTAGGCGGGCCATCATGGCGCGGTCGGTCCCGGCGAAGTCGCGGTAGTCGCGCACCGCGGGCGCGTCGGTGAAGTACGTCTGGAAGACCGGCCCCGGGCCGTCCACCAGCATCGGGACGCCCACCTTGGCCGCGGCCGCGCGCAGGCCGGCCATGAGCTGCCGCCCGCGCGCGTAGAGGGTGCCGTAGACCTCCTCGCGCCGCTCGTCCAGGATGCGCAGGGTGGCCTCGGCGGCGGCGATGCCGACGGGCTGCGAGTTGAACGTCCCGGCGTGCGCGACCCTGCCCGAGGAGATGGCGTCCATCACGCCCGCCCGCCCCGCCAGCGCGGACACCTGCATGCCGCCCGCCATCGCCTTGCCGAAGACCGACAGGTCGGGGCTGACGCCCAGGTACTCCTGGGCGCCGCCGGGGGCGAGCCGGAAACCGGTGATGATCTCGTCGAAGATCAGCAGGCTGCTGTGGCGATCGCACAGCGCGCGCACCCCCTGCAGGTAGCCGGGGTCCGGCTCGATGGCGCCGGTGTTGCAGAGCACCGGCTCGGTGACGACGGCGGCGATCTGGCCCGCGTGCTCGTCCATGAGGCGGGAGAGGGCGTCCAGGTCGTTCCAGGGGCAGATCACCAGGTCGGCGGCGGGCGGCTGGCCCGCGGTGCCGGGGACGGCGCGGGGGTGGTCCGGCGGCCCTGCGTCCTCCAGGGACGGGTGCACGCTGTAGAGGACCGGGTCGAGCCAGCCGTGGTAGTGGCCCTCGAACTTGAGGATCTTGGGCCGTCCCGTGAAGCCGCGCGCCAGGCGCCAGGCGGCGTGCGCGGCCTCTGAGCCGACGGTGTTGAAACGGATGCGCTCCGCCGAGGGCACCATCGCGCACAGCCGCTCGGCGACGCGCGCCTCCGCCGCGTGCTGGGCGGAGTAGACGATGCCGCGGGCGGCCTGCGCGGCGACGGCCTCCACCACGGCGGGCGGGCAGTGGCCGAGCAGCGCGGGGCCCTGGCCGAGCACGTAGTCGAGGTAGACGTTGCCGTCGACGTCCCAGAGCCGGGATCCCGACGCCCTGTCCACGTAGAGCGGCACGCCCGCGGTGCGGCGGGCGTCGCTGGAGACGCCGCCCGCGATGTAGCGCCGGGCGGTGGTGTAGAGGTCGCGGCTGACATCCAGAGTGCGGGTCATGCCGACCATCAAACGGCGGCGCCGCGCCCGGCCACAAGAAAGACAGCAAGAAGCGGGTCTAAGCGCAAATTTCGGTGCTTGTGGAGGTCACAGGGCCTTGATGGGCTTACGGACATGTTTCTTGGACGCATTCGGCGCACCCCTTCCGGCCCCGTGGAGCTGGTGGCCCGGCGCGCGCCCGGCGAGCTCGTGAGCCTGGCCGGCGTCGGGTCCGACCCGGTGGCGGCGCTGGACTCGTACGGGCTCGACCGCCTGACCGAGCTGGTGGCCGGCCACGACGGCCCCACGCTGGACGAGGGCGCGGTGATCTTCGAGCCGCCCGTGGCCACCTGCACGAAGATCTGCTGCCTGGCGCTGAACTACCAGGAGCACGCGGACGAGAGCGGCCTGGAGGTGCCGCCGGAGCCGGTGCTGTTCCTCAAGCCGCCGTCCGCGCTCGTGGGCCACGGCCACCCGGTCGTCGCCCCCGCCCGCACCCGCCACCTGGAGCACGAGGTGGAGCTGGCCGTGGTCATCGGCAAGGTGACCAGGGACCTGCCGGCCGAGCGGTGGCGCGAGGCCGTCGCCGGATACACCGTGATCAACGACATGACGGCCCGCGACCTCCAACTGGCCAACATCGCCCGCAACGTGCCGTGGGACCAGTCGAAGGGGTTCGACACCTTCGCGCCCGCGGGCCCGTACCTGGCGACGGTGGACGAGGTGCCCGATCCGCAGGCGCTGGAGCTGACCTTGGAGGTGGACGGCGAGGTCAGGCAGCGGGCCAACACCAGGCAGATGGTCTTCGGGCTGCCCCGGCTCATCGCCGACCTGTCCGACGGCATGACGCTGATGCCCGGGGACCTGATCGCCACCGGCACCATCGCCGGGATCGCCCCGCTCAAGGACGGCGACACCATGAGGGCCACCGTCGAGGGAGTCGGGACGCTGGTGAATACGGTCAAATTTCGGTCCGCCTAAAGTGGAAGCATGACCTACGCCGTGGCTGCCCTGGTGGACATCGACGACTTCCTGGTTTCCGAGAAGACCCGTGGCCGGTCATGGGCGCATCGCCAGCTCCAGCGCACGGACCACGCGGTGCGCTCGGCCGCGGGCACCCGCCGCGACGCGACGTGCCACCTCCTGCCCCCGGAGGAGTGGCTGATCGTGCTGTCGGGCGCCGATCCGGGCGCGCTGATGTCCGACGCGGAGGCGCTGGCCGAGGAGCTGCGGGCCAGGATCGTCCGCGAGACGGCGTGGACGGCCACGGTCAGCCTGGGCGCGCCCAGCCTCGGACACGTCGCGGCGGAGCGGGACGCGCGGCGGGCCAACGACTACAAGCTCGTGCTCGGCGGCGACCGAGTGATCGCGCCCCCACCGCGCGAGAGCGAAGCGCCGACACCGCGTGAGAGCGCCGCGCCGACGCCGCCGGTGCGCATCGAGCAGGAGCTGACCAGGCGGGTCCGCGCCGGTGACCGCAACGGCGCGGCGGGCCTGCTGGCCGGGTGGGTCGACAGGTGCGCCAGGGAGCCCGGGGTCGACCCGCGCACGCTGCGCAACTGGCTCATCGGCCAGCTGCTCTTCGTGGTGGACGTGGCCAACCGGGCCAGGCTGGCCGACGGGTCGACGGACTGGGTGGAGGCCTGCGCCCGGTTGCCGATCGAGGACATCATCATGGTCGGGGACATCCACGAGCGCTCCTACCTGCACCTATGGCTGCGGGAGACACTGGGCCGGCTGATGCCCGCCGCGCCGCGCCGTGACGTGCTCGCGCTGGCGGAGGCGTACCTGGCGGAGCACTACACCGATCCCGGGCTGCGGCTGGCGACCGTGGCGGAGGCGGTGAGCGCGAGCCCGTACTACATCTCGCACCTGTTCGCCGAGGAGCGGCGGACGACGTTCCTGCGGCACCTCACCGGGCTGCGGCTGCGGCACGCCCGCCGGCTGCTCTCGACCTCCGCGCTGCCGGTGGACGTGATCGCCGCGCACACCGGCTACCCGACCGCGAAGGCTCTGCGCAGCGCGTTCCGGCGGCATGTCGGCTGCTCCCCCACGGAATACCGCAGGGCCGGGCTCCGGCCCGGATCGTGACCCCAGGAGGGTGTCCATGGACCTGGCGATCGACGGCGGGCAGACGGGATTACGGCTCGGCCTGGCCGAGTCGGGGCGGGTCCTGGAGGTCCGCGAGCTGCCCGGCCTGTCATACGCGGAGGGCTCCCCGGTCAAGGCCGTGCTGGAGCGGATCGGGACGGGATGGGGGCGGCTCGGCACCATCTGCCTCGGGCTGACCACGATCCTGGACGATCCCGACGAACTGGCCGACCGGCTGCTCGCCATGGCCGGCCGCGTGCTGATCACGACCGACGTGGTCACCTCGCACGCGGGCGCGTTCTCGGGCGGCGACGGCGTGGTGCTGGCCGCGGGCACCGGGGCCATCGCCCTGGGCGTGGGCGACGGCATCCGGCAGGTGGACGGCTGGGGCTACCTCTACGGCGACGCGGGCAGCGGCTTCTGGATCGGGCGGCGCGGCCTCGACGCCGCCTGCAGGGGGTTCGACGGGCGCGCGGAGCCCGGCGCGCTCACCGAGCGCGCCCAGGCCGTGTTCGGCGACCTGGGCGGGCTGCCCGAGCGCCTCTACCTCGCCCCCGACGCGGTGGCGCGGATCGCGCGCTTCGCCGTCCACGTCCTGGAGCTGGCAAGAGACCCGAACGCCGTGGAACTGGCAGGCGGCCCGAACCTCCCGGACGCCACGGCGCGCGCCATCGCCGAGGAGGCGGCCCGCGAGCTGGCGGGCACGGTGGCGGCGGCGGCCCGCTGCTTCCAGAAGGGGGCGCCGGTGCCCGTCGCGTGGACCGGCCGCCTGCTGCGCGACCCCGGGCTACGCGCCGGTTTCGAGGCGGAACTGGCCCGGCTGCTCCCCGAAGCGAAACTCCGGCCACCCGCGGGGGACAGCCTCGCGGGAGCCGCCCTGCTGGCCGCCTCCACCGGACCCGTCCGCTACCGGACGATGATCAGAACGGCTGAACGATGAGAGTGGGACACGGCTCCGCCGACCTGCCCGTGCCGGACGGCACGCCGATGGGCGGTTACATCGACCGGCCAGGGCCGTCCATGGGCACGGCCGACCCGCTGTCGGTCAGCGCGGTGACCTGGTCGGACGGCGAGAGGCGGTTCGCGCTGGCGATCGCCGACGTCATCTGCGTCAACGAGGACCTCGCCAGGCGGGCCAGGCAGGCGGCCGGCTGCGAGCTGTGGCTGGCGGCGAGCCACACCCACGCGGGGCCCGAGACCGGATGCGTGCCGGGCGGCGGGCCGACCCCCGAGCCGTGGCTCGGCCTGGTCACAGAGGCGGTCCGCACGGCCGTGCGGCGGGCGGTCGACGCGGAGCGGCCGTGCGAGGGCATGGCTCACCGCGGGGAGCTGCACGGGGTCGGCGCCGATCGGAGCAGGCCGGGTGCGCCGGCCGTGGTGCCGCTCGACCTGATCGCCGTGCGCGACGGCGGGCTCGCCGGGGTGCTGGTGGTGCTTCCCGTGCACCCCACCGTGTTGCCCGCGGCGAACCGCCTGGTCAGCGCCGACCTGGTCGGAGCCGTACGCGGGAGCCTGACGCGGCGGCTCGGCGAGGACGTGTGGGTGGCGGTCGCCACCGGCGCGGCCGGCGACATCAGCACCCGCCACACCAGGCGCGGCCAGGACGCGGCGGAGCTGCTACGCCTGGGCGAGCTCGTCGCCGACCGCTGCGCCGAGTTGCTGGCGGGCCAGGGGACCCCGCTCTGGCGAGCCGGATCCACCGGCGGCCGGATCTCCTGGGCCACGCGGCGGCTGACGCTCGAACCCGCCACCACGACGGCCGACGAGGCGGCGCTCGTCGCCGGGTACGAGCGGGCCGCCGCGTCGGGCGACCCGGTCGCCACCCGCCTGGCCCGCAGCAGGCTCGAAGGGCTGCGGGCGCGGGGCGGGCCGCCCGTCCCGACCGGCGTCGACGTGAATGCCGCGCGCCTGGGCGGGTCACCCGTCCCGACGGGCGTCGACGTGAACGCCGTCCGCCTGGGCGGGCTCGCCCTGGCCGGGCTCCCCGGCGAGCCGTTCCTCGCCGTCGGCGAGCGCGTCGCCGACCGGCCGGGCGCGCCGACCGTGGTCCTGGGCTACGTCAACGGCTATCCCGGATACCTGCCGACGGCCGCCGCCTACCGGCGGGCCGAGTACGAGGTCCTGGTCAGCCAGGTGGCCCAGGGCAGCGCCGAACTCGTCGCCGAGACCGCACGAAACCTGCTGGAGGACCTGTGATCGACCAGAGCGCGTACGCGCGGACCGCCGCATCGGCCGTGGACCGGCTGCTCACCGCCGAACGCGACGCGATCGGGCGGGCCGGCGAGCTCGTCTTCGCCTCGTTGCGGGCGGGCGGGGTGCTCCAGGCGTTCGGCACCGGCCATTCGAGGTCCGTCGCGCTGGAGCTCACCGGCCGGGCGGGCGGCCTGGTGCCGGCCAACCAGCTCGGCATCCGCGACGTCGCCTACTACGGCGACGCCTCGCCGGGCGACATCCTCGACCCGAAGATCGAGCGCGAGCCCGGCCTCGCCGCGCGGATCTGGGAGCTGGCCGACATCCGGCCCGAAGACGTCTTCGTGATCATCTCGAACTCCGGCGCCAACGCGGCGATCGTCGAGATGGCCCGCCTGGCGGTGCGGCACGGGCACCAGGTGATCGCCATCACCTCCCGCGCGCACACCGCCGAGATGGCCGTCGAAGAGCGGCTGGCCGACCTGGCCCACGTGGTCGTCGACAACGGGGCGCCGTACGGCGACGCCGCCCTGCCGCTGCCGGGCGGCGGCAGCGCCTGCGGCGTCTCGACCCTCACCGGGGTGCTGGCCGCGCAGCTCCTGGTCGCCGAGGTCGTCGGCCGCTTCCTCGCGGCCGGCGAGCCGCCGCCCGTCTTCAAGTCGGCCAACACCCCGGGCGGCGACGCGCACAACGCCCGGCTGCTGGACAGGTACGGCCCGCGCGTGCGCCTGGGCGACGCCTAACTCCGCACGAGCCGGTACGGCTGGCGGGGCCGGCCCGCCTGGGTGCCCTTGACCGGGGGCATCGGCCAGGCCAGGCCCTCTTCCGCGAGGCTCTGCAGGACCCGGCGGGCACTGCGCGGGGAGATCGACAGCACCTCCGCGACGATCTCGGCGTCGACCACCATGGAGTCGCCGTCGTGCAGGCCCTCCACCAGGCGTTCGAGCAGCTTGGCCGCCTTGGTGGCGACGATCGGCTCGCTCTCCTGCCGCTTGCGCCTGCGTACCGGCAGGGACAGCACGGTGCCGTCGCCCCCGACCAGGTACGCGGCGCTCGCCCCCGCGTTGCGGGCCTTCTCGACGGCCGCCACCGCGTTGGCGTCGGCGTCGCGGGCCGTGCTGCCGAGCCCGATGCCCACCTCGACGTCGACGCCGGCGTCGGAGCGGATCCGGTCCATGAACGGCGCCATCCTGAACCCGTCGGTGGCCTGGCCCAGAGCGCCGACGGTGGTGGTGACGACGTAGCCGTTCTCGTCGCGGGGCGCCACGGTCGCGCCCATCACCCGCGCGTCGGCGAGCAGCGACCGGTGCAGCGACAGCTTCAGCTCCTGCTGCCAGTAGTTGCCAGGCCCGGAGTAGCTCGGCTTGGCGGAGGCGGCGAGCTCGACGACCACGATGGCGATCTGCGCGTCCTCCAGCCTGCTGCCGGTGCCGAGCAGGGCGGCGGTGTTGAGCGCCAGGCGCAGCGTGTGGGAGGTCGGCAGCAGGCGCAGCACGGGCACGTCGGCCGCGGTCAGCTTGTTGGCGACGGTCCTTATCGTGGTCAGCGCCGCGGTGGTCGCACCCTGGCGGTAGAGCTGCTCGTGGAAGTCGCCGAAGCCGCGCGCCGACTCCGGCCGGTCGTACTCGGAAAGGTGCACGCCGGCCGTGCTCACGCCGATCTCGCCGTACGCCTCGTCCACGTCGGCGGCGGGCAGCGAGTCGATGCTCACCCTGGCCGGGTCGATCCCGTGGGTGAGCACCCCGCGCAGCAGGCTGGCGTACAGGCTGGCCCCGCTCATGGGCACGAACGTGGCGGGGACGGTCAGCTCGCCCGCCTGCCTGGCCAGGTCGTGCTGGAGCGGCCCGGTGAACAGCACCACGTCGATGCTGTCGGCGATCCGCGAGAACTTGTCGTAGGTCTCGTGCTCCTCGGCGTGAGGCGCGCCGACCAGCCGCCAGTCGGCCGCGGCCGGCATGCCCGCGCCGATCGTCATGATCTGTTCGACGAGATCATGCGGCCCCACGACGCCGATCGTCACCCTGGGCCGCGACTCCGAACGCAGCCGATCCATGATCTTGATCACCCCAGTCCGGATCTCCACTGAAGCAAGCGGGTCATCGTCGCACCGAGCACCGCGGCCTGGTCCCCCTCTGCGAGGCCACTGAAGATTACCCTCCCCAGCGAGATCCGAAGATCGATGAAGGGGAAGTCGGACCCGTAGACGACCCGGCCGGCTCCCAGTTCCCGCACCATCCTGGCGATGTCGGGCCCGGTGTTGAAGGACCCGCACACCTCCAGGATGACCCCTGGGCGCCGGTGCGCCACCTCGATGGCCTGCTCGAAGCCGAGCGGGGTCGCGCCCGCGTGCCCCGCGATGATCGTCACGTCCGGGTGCTCCGACGCGACGGCGTCCACCTTGTCCAGGTCGTTGTAGGCGGAGCCGTCGTAGGTGTGGGTGAGCACCGGGCAGCCGGTGCGCCGCGCGAACTCCCACACGCCCGCGTAGCGCCGGCCGGTGAGCGGGTAGTCGTGCAGGTCGGGGTGGAGCTTGATGCCGCCGAAGCGCGGGTCCTGGCCCCATTTGCCCAGCTCGCCGTCGGGGTCCTGCCAGGGGTTGATCGTCAGGTAGCCGGTGAAGCGGTCCGGCGCGCGCTCCACCGCCGCGGCGGTCGCGGCGTTCCCCGCCGCCGCGTCGAGCTGGATCGCCAGGTGGCTGGAGATGACGGCGTGCGCCACGCCGCACCTGTCCATCACCCTGACCATCGCGTCGGGGGACGGCTCGGGGATGAAGAACAGGCTGTAGGGGCCGGCGTGCGCGTGCGCGTCGACGATCCGGACGCTGGTCTGCGGCCGGCGCTGCCACAGCGCCGAGGTGATCGCGTTCACACCGCCCCCACGGGCAGCAGCTCCAGCAGGGTGCCGGCGCCGATGGCGGCCACGGCCGCGTCGTCGAGCTCCGCCCACAGCAGCCGGGTGACCGCCTCCGCGGGATCTCTGACCGGTGCCCCCGTGCCGAAGACGAGCCGGCGCTCGCCGTAGCGCTCGACGAGCCATTCGAGCCCGCAGTGCGAGGACAGGTTGGCCAGCCCCAGGTAGACGTTGCCGGTGCGGGAGAGCACCCCGGCCACCTGCCTGAGCTGGCGGTAGCCGAGCGCGCCGACCACGACCCTCAGCTTCGGGTACGCGGTGGCCACGGACTCCACGGCGGGCCAGGAGGTCTGGGCCGCGTCCACGAGCAGCGGCAGCCCGGCCTCCGCGAGGGCGGCGAGCATGCCCGCGCAGTCGCCGCCCGCGAGGTCGTAGCCGTGGTCGGCGGGGTAGGCGCGGACGGCGCACACCCCGCGCTCCAGTGCCGCGCCCACGAACTCGTCCGGGGTGCCGAGCTCGCCGCAGGTGTCGGGCAGCAGCACCCAGCAGGGGCGCAGCCTGGGCTGATCGGCGACCAGGCCGAGCAGCTCCCTGTTGCCCGTCGCGGGGTCGTGCAGCCACGACAGGGTGTGGCTGACCACCGCCTCTGCGATGCCGAAGCGGTCCATTCTGTCCAGCGCCTCCGTGATCGAGCCCGTGCCCACGTCCCTGCGGGGATAGCGGCCGAGCATCGCGTCAGCGTCGATCAGCATGAACCGTCCAATCTTCGGGGCCAGTCTTCGGGCACTGCGGGGGGTTCGTCGCGGTAGGGGAAGATGCCGACGGTGAACCTGCCGTCGGCGCGCCGCAGGCCGAGCGAGTGGATCTCGCCGTACTCGGCGGTCCTGGTGGCCGGGTCCGGGATCCTGGCCGGGCCCGTCCCGTACAGGACCTCGTCCGGGGGTTCCAGGGGCACCACGAGGATTCCCGGGCCACGGGTGCCCGCGAATCCGCCGTCGCGCGCCACCCACGGCGACAGGCCGTGGACCTGCCAGATCGCCCCAGCGCCCATTCCATTGGTGTCGATCCGGTCGGTGACGATCCAGTACGGCTCCTCGCCCTTGACGAAGACGATCCGGCGGTCGTGCCGCGCGCTGTAGCCGTGGTGGTGCCCGGCGAAGACGTCGGCCCGCGCGGAGACGGAGAAGAGGTCGCAGGCGGCGCGGCGGTCCTCGGTGTAGTCCTCGCCCGGGACGAGCAGCGTGTTGTGCGCCCTGGTCGCCTGGTACCAGTCGTAGTAGCCGGGGTCGTCGTAGGACGGCGGGCCGCCCCCTTCCCAGGCCAGCGGCACGCCCCAGCCCGACAGCACGAAGTCGAGCGCCGCGTGGTGGCTGTGCGGTTCGAGCTCGTGCCCGACGTACGGGCCGTAGTTGACGACGGTGTGGAAGCCGCCGTGGCGGAAGGTGGCGTAGCCGCTGGCCTCCAGGTTGTGCGAGCCCTCGGCCGGATCGATGCCCTCCGGCCAGATCAGGCCGCTGTCCTGCAGATGGGGCACCCAGCCGCCGGAGGTCGTCAGGACGCTCAGCCAGCGGTACATGGACTGGCGGCGCGGATGCCGCGCGAGCGCGGGCTCGACGGCCACGGCCCGTTCGAGGTTGTCCAGGCACATGAGGTGGTAGCTGGGGGAGCGCTCGTGGTGGCCGCCGTCGGCGCGTACGTCCTGGTCGAGGTGCTCCAGGACGCGGGCCATGGCGACCTCGGCCCACTGCCCCGCCTCGGGGAGGTCGGCGAACACCCGGGCGGTGACCAGCAGCTCGCACGCGTTGACGAACTGCCAGTTGCCGTGGCGGAACTCGTCGTGTTCCTCGGCCGACCAACGGGCGCCGCCCAGGACCGTCTTCATCATCCGCAGCCAGCACCCGTCGCTCAGCGCGGGCTCGTCCGCGAAGACGGCCAGCGCCTCGGTGACGTACATGGCGCGGGCGCGGACGCCGAGCGAGTACCAGACCACGTCGAGCCCCGGCCAGTCGCCCTGGACCCGGTCGCGGTCGTCGTACCACT
Source organism: Nonomuraea sp. NPDC005650 (assembly GCF_040605375.1). Taxonomy (NCBI): domain Bacteria; kingdom Bacillati; phylum Actinomycetota; class Actinomycetes; order Streptosporangiales; family Streptosporangiaceae; genus Nonomuraea; species Nonomuraea sp. NPDC005650. Next base: position 201,634 of record NZ_JBEXCR010000019.1, on the reverse strand, counting down.
GGCGGAACAGGCGGTCCCACTCGGCGGCGTAGCGGGGATCGCCGGTCTCGGCGTAGGCCGTGATCAGCGGGGACATCCAGCGCAGGTAGTGGAAGCCGTACAGCAGGGAGCGGCCGTGGCCCTTGTCCAGGAAGTCGGCCTCGATCCCGAGCAGGGCGTCCGCGCCCTCCGCGCCGAGGGCCGCCGGGACCGGCCGCCGCCGGCGCCAGGCCCTGGCCTCGGCGACGCCGCTCGCCCCGAGGGCCTCCAGCAGCGCCTCGTCGGTGATGTGCCGCATGCGCGTGGGGTGCACGTGCGGCGGTTTCTCTACGAACATGTCACCGGCCGTCCGGTGCGGGCGGACTCGTGCGCGGCGGCGAGCACGGCGGTCACGTGCCGCGAGCTCTCCACGCTGACCAGCGGTTCGGCGCCGGTGCGGGCGCAGCCGACGAAGTGGTGGATCGCGTCGCGGTAGGCGCCCGCGGGGATGCCGTGCACGACCCGCTGGAGCATGTTGCGCGGGTAGGAGTAGGACTTCTCGGTGGCGAGCTGGATGTTCTCCTTCTGCCTGTCGAGCTGGATGACGCCCGACTCGCCGGCCACGGTGACGTAGCTGTCGACCATGGTCGGGAACGTGTTCGGGTAGATCCAGGCCGACTCGAAGGTGGCGACGGCGCCCCGGCTGAAGCGGGCCTGGATCTGCATCGCGTCGGGGGTGTCGATGCCCATCCCGCGCAGCTTGCCGTGGCGGGCGGTGGCGAACACCTCCACCACGTGGTCGTCGTAGAGCCAGGTGACCAGGTCGATGTCATGGCTGGACAGGAACCAGGCGCAGGTCGTCCGGTCGGCCCAGCCGATCATCTCGGTGGGCACGTGGATCGTGTCGTCCTTGCGGGCGTAGCCCACGACCGGCTCGCCGATCAGCTCCATCTGCTGCTTGGCCTGCGCGTACGCGGGCACCCACCGGTGGTTGAACAGGCACATCGCGGTGACGCCGGCCTGCCGGATCGCGGCCACGGAGCGGTCGGCGTCCTCGACGGTGGTCGTGAACGGCTTCTCGACCAGGATGTGCAGCCCGGCCTCCGCCGCCGCCACCATCACGTCCGCGTGCAGGTGGTCGGGGGTGGTGATCGACACGGCGTCGACCGTGCCGGACGCGATCAGCTCCCGGTAGCCGGGATAGACGGCCGCCTGCGGGGCGGCGTCGAGGGCGCGGCGCGCGACGGCGGTGACCTCGGCGTCCGGGTGGGCGGAAAGGACCTCGGCGTGGCCGCGGCCCATGATCCCGGCGCCGACGATCCCGACTCTGAGCTTAGGCAAGTGCGTCATTCCACTGCTTCTCTGCGGCGTCGAGCGCCTCCTTGGCGCTCTTGGATCCCTGGAGGAAGGCCCTGATCTCCTCGGACAGCGACTCTCCTAGCTCGGCGTCCTTGGCCGTGCCCAGCGGGACGTACTCCAGCTTGGGCAGGCCCTTGACGATCACCCGGCGGGCGACGTCCATCGGGGAGTCGCCGGTGATGTCGGAGAAGTAGGCGTCCTTGGTGGAGGAGATCGTGGAGGGGTAGATCGGCACCAGCTTGCAGAAGGCGAGCTGGTTGGCCCCGTTGGTGAAGAACTTGACGAACTCGGCCGCCGCCCGCTGGTGCTTCGACGCCTTGGGGATGGCCACGGTCTGCTGGGCGAGCAGCAGGTATCCGCCGCTCTTCGTCTGGACGGGCTCGGTGACGAGCAGGTCCTTGTAGATGTCGGGGGCGTTCTTCTCGACGTTGACCAGCGTCGACGCCGACGCGCTGGCCGCCATCGCGATCTGGCCGTTCTCCAGGGTCTGCGGGTAGTTCCTGATGTCCTTGGAGACCGATCCCGGCGCGATGCCGTGCTTGTCGTAGCTCTTCTTGAACGACTCCAGCAGCTCGGCGACCTCGGGCGTGTTGAAGATCGCCTTCTTCTTGTCGGCGCTCAGCAGCTCGACGCCGTAGTAGCGCAGCACCGAGGCGGCGTTGACGCCCGGGATGTCGTTGCTGCCGTAGACCTTGGTCTTGGCGTAGACCTCGTCGGCCAGGGTGAGGGCCTCGGCGAAGGACTTCGGCGGGGCCTGCTCGTCGAAGCCCGCCTTCGTGACGACGGATTTGCGGTAGATGCCCACGGGCGTGCCGCCGTTGTACCACGGCACGGCGTACAGCTTGCCCGACACCCGCAGCGACTCGACCAGGTTCGGCTGGAAGTCGGCGAGGTCGGCGGGCTTCAACAGCTCGTCGAGAGGGGCCAGCGACGGGGTGAACCGGCCGAGGTCGGAGGAGGCGATGTTGACCGCGTCGGGGACGTCGCCGCTGGCGACCGCCGCGAGCAGCTTGGTCGCGATGTCCTGGCCGGGCACGTCCACCCACTTGACGGTGACCTTGGGATGGTCCTTCTGGTACTGGGCGATCAGCCCGTCGATGTAGGCGCCGAAATTCTTCTTCAGGTTGATCGTCCAGAACTCGACCTCCCCCTCGAACGGCTGGTCGTCCGCCCGCCCCCCTGATGTGCCGCCCGACGTTCCGGCGACGCAGCCGGACGACATGAGGGCCAGCGCGAGCGCGCCTGCCCCCAACGCTCTTCTCCTCGACATCGGGGGACCTCCTGAGAATTATGGCCGTCCTTAATAATTCTTTCGGCACAATGACATCTCTGCGGCCCGTCCGTCAAGGATCCCTGCTCTGATCGGCTCTTGACGGTCGAGATGGGCGATCTATAGTCTGCGTCCAAATTCTGGCCGACTCTTATCAAGGCTTTAGGCGTCACTATTAGACACTGAAGGATGTGAGGCCGGTGGCCGCCAGCCGGATCCCGGGGCAGCGCTGGTACACGCCGTACCTCTTCCCGCTGCCGGCCCTGGTGCTGTTCGGGGTGTTCTTCGCCTGGCCGGCCGTCACCGCGGTCCAGCTCTCCTTCACCGACTACGACGGCGTCAGCCCGCCCGTCTTCACCGGGCTGGACAACTTCGTCAAGATCTTCGACGACGCCAGGTTCTGGATCGCCCTGCGCAACTCGCTGGTGTTCCTCGTGGGCCTGTTCCCGCTGCTCGTCGTGCTCCCGCTGCCGCTGGCCGTGCTGGTGAACCAGAAGCTGCCCGGCATCAGGACGTTCCGCATGCTCTACTACCTGCCGGTCGTGACCTCGATGGTCGCGGTCGCGGTGGCCTGGAACTACGTCTTCCACCAGCAGGGCGTCGTCAACTGGCTGCTCACCGGCCTCGGCCTGCTCGACGAGCCCATCCAGTACCTCCTCGACCCCGTCTGGGCGCTGCCCGCCCTGATCCTGGTCGAGGGCTGGAAGAACATGGGCGTCTACATGATGGTCTACCTCGCCGGCCTCCAGACGATCCCGTCGGACCTGTACGAGGCCGCCAAGATAGACGGCGCCAACGGCTGGCACCGGATGCGGCGCATCACGGTCCCGCTGATGGTCCCCTACATCGCGGTCACCGTCACGATGGCCATGCTCGACGCGATGCAGGCGTTCACGACCGTCTTCGTGATGACCAAGGGCGGCCCGCAGGACGCCACCCTGATGCTCGGCTACTACATCTGGTCCGAGGCGTTCGAGAAGTACGACATGGGCTACGCCAGCGCCGTCGGACTCGTCCTGTGGGTCCTGCTGATCGTGATGGCCCTGCTCAACTATCGGCTCACCAGCGGAAGGAAGGACACGCGTTGAGTTGGTGGATCCGCCGCACCGGAATGTACGTGCTGCTCGTCGCGATCGCCCTGGCCTTCGTCGGCCCCTTCCTCATCCTGCTGTCGGCGGCGCTGAAGCCGGCGGGGCAGGCCGTCTTCTCCTTCCCGCCCGACATCATCCCCCGGCCCCCCGTGCTCACCTGGGCCAAGGAGGCGTGGACGGCCATCCCGTTCCCGCGCTACCTGCTCAACTCGGCGTTCCTCGTGGCCGTGATGGTGCCGCTCTACATCCTGGTGTCGGCGCTGTGCGCGTACCCGCTGGCGGTGATGGTCTTCCGCGGCCGGAGCCTGATCTTCTTCGCCATCCTCGCCACCATGTTCCTGCCCGGAGAGGTCATGCTGCTGCCGAGGTTCCTGGTGGTGTCCCAGATCGGGATGGCCGACAGCTACCTGGGAGTGATCCTTCCCGGCCTGCTGTCGGCGTTCGGGATCTTCCTGCTCCGGCAGACCTTCGCCGGGGTGCCGCGCGAGGTGGTGGACGCCGCCAGGACCGACGGCTGCCACGAACTGCGCATCTTCTGGCACGTCATGCTCCCGGCCGCCCGCCCCACCCTGGCCATCCTCGGCGTCTTCGGCTTCATCTCGGTCTGGAACAGCTTCATCTGGCCGATGGTCGTGCTGAAGGACTCCTCCCTGTACCCCATCTCGCTGGGGATCGCCTACCTGGCCGGGATCACCGGCACCGACATCCGCAGCCTGGCGGCGGGCACGATCATCTCGATCCTGCCCGTGGTCGTCTTCTTCATGATCATGCAACGACACGTCCTGGAAGGCATGCGCGGCGCGGTCAAGAGCTGACGCCGCCCGCTCGTGAAAGGGTCACCCATGCTTACTCGCCGCCAATTCGGCCTGGGCACGCTCTCCCTCGGCGCCCTGGCAGCCCTGCCCGGCACGGCCCGTGCCACGGCGGGCTACGACTACACCTCGCGCGAGACGTTCGACCTGTTCGACAAGCTGTTCCACGAGAGCGGCGCCGCCGGCCAGCCCACCGACACCAACGAGGCGGGCGGGCTCGGCTGGGGCGCCTCCTACGTGATGGCCGCCTACATCAGGATGTACGAGGCCTACCGCGACACCTCATACCTGGACCGGCTCATCCACAACGCCGACCTCGTGCTGGGCAACCGCGACTCCGAGCGCGGCGTCACCGACTACCGTGGCCTGTCGCTGCCCGCCTGGCGCAGCGTCGTCTACAGCGCGGGCGGCGTGAGCCTGCTCGACGCCTCCGGGCAGCCCCTCCTGGAGGTACGCAGCGCGCTCGTCAACGTCAACGACGCGGTGGCGACCGTACGGGCGGGCACCTCGGAGGGGCGCTTCACGCTGGAGGTGAGCAACCCCGTCAAGAACAAGGTGTCCACCTTCGCCGACCTGTCGATGGACCCCGCGAGCCCCGACTACGCCGTGAAGCGCATCCTCGACGCCTACCCGTCGCCGACCATGGTGACGGCCAAGGACCTGCGGCCCGCGCCGGCGGGGGCCGTGACGCCGGCGCTGGGGACGTTCAAGCTGGCCGCCGCGCCGGTGATCTTCTCGGTGCACACCGGCATGATCACCTACCCGCTCGCGTCGTTCGTCCGGATCGTCCGACGGGACCCGCGTCTCCTGCGTAACGCCCGCTACCGGGCCAAGGCCGCCGAATACCTCAAGGCGTGCCGGGACGCCGCGGCCGTGCACGACCCCGAATGGGTCGCCGACGGCTACTACATCTGGCCCAAGGGCATGCCCGTCCCCTACGACGGCGTCGAGCAGCCGATCAACCAGAGCGTCTCCCTCGGCCAGACCTACGCGGAGCTGGCGGCGGCGACCCGCGACCCGCACTTCCGTGAGCGCACCCGCCGGCTCGCCACCACGTTCGCCCGCGACCTCAAGGTCAACGACAAGGACGCCTACTACTGGCCTTACTGGCCCGGCTTCGGCAAGCTCTACAGCGGCTACACCAAGGCCGACGGCGTCTCAGAGTGGACCCCGTCCTTCGGCACGCCGCCCAAGGGCGGGCAGCAGATCGAGGACCTCAGCCACGGCGGGATCGACGTGGAGTTCGCCGCCGCCGCGCACCGCTTCGGCCTCGGCTTCACCGCCGCCGACATGGGCCGCTTCGCCCGCAGCTACACCAGGAACATGGCCACCACCGACAACGGCGTGGCCACGACCTTCCTGAGGGTGGACGGCAGCGGCGGCCTGGCCCCCGCCGGGCAGTACCTCCAGGCGCCGCGCTTCATGCCGGTGGCCCCGTGGGACGGGGCCCTGCACCCGCACGCGCTGGCGGTCTACGTCGACCACGCCGTCCAGTCGCAGTACGGCTCCACGCTGCTGTCGGTCGCCTACCTCAACTGGCAGGCCCGCCGCTGATCAGCCGCGGAAGGCCGCGGCGGCGGTGAGGAACGCGTCGTTCGCCTCGGGGGAGCCGATGGACACCCGCGCGCCCTCCCCGGCGAACGGCCGCACCGCCACGCCCTCCACGGCGCAGGCGGCCGCGAAGTCGAGGGTGCGCTCGCCGAGCCGGAGCCAGACGAAGTTCGCCTCGGTGGGCGGCACCGTCCAGCCCTGGGAGATGAGCGCCTCGCGGACCCTCGTGCGCTCCTTGACCACGTGCTCGACCCGCTCCAGCAGCTCGTCCTCGGCCTTCAGCGAGGCGATGGCGGCGATCTGGGCGAGGTGGTTGACCGCGAACGGGACGATCGTCTTGCGGATCGCCGTCGCCACGGGCTCCTGCGCGATCAGGTAGCCGACCCGCAGGCCCGCCAGCCCGTACGCCTTGGAGAACGTGCGCAGCACGCAGACGTTCGGCCGGTCGCGGTAGAGGGCGAGGCCGTCGGGGACGTCCTCGTCGCGCACGTACTCCCGGTAGGCCTCGTCCAGCACCACCAGCACGTGCTCGGGCACGCGGTCGAGGAACGCCTCCAGCGCGCCCCGGCGGATCGAGGTGCCGGTCGGGTTGTTCGGGTTGCACACGAGCACCATGCGCGTGCGCTCGTTGATCGCCTCCGCCATGGCGTCCAGGTCGTGGTCCTCCCCGGCCAGCGGCACCTTGACCGACGTCACCCCGGACAGGTCGGCCAGCAGCGGGTACGCCTCGAACGACCGCCACGCGTAGACGACCTCGACCCCGGGCTCCCCGACCGCCTCGAACAGCTGCTGCGCCACCGTGACGGACCCCGCGCCGAGCGCGATGTCGTCGGCCGGCACCCCGAACCGCTCCGCGATGGTCTCCGTCAGCTTGACGGCGCCAGGGTCGGGGTAGCGGTTGATCTGCCGCGCCCCCTCGGCGATGGCCTCGACCACGGACGGCAACGGGTCGTACGGGGATTCGTTGGAGGACAACTTGTACGACCGGCCGTCGGGGGTCGCTACGACCTTGCCCGGCTTGTAGGCGGCCATGGTGTCCAGGATGTGGCGGAAACGAGGCATACCCCAACCATATGAGGCCAGGCAGGCTGAGGCATCACCTGGCCTCGCGGCGTGCCGGGGCCCGGCGGGACCGGACCCCGGGCCCGCTCAGACGAGCGAGCGCACCACCACGGTCTGGTCGCGGCCGGGGCCCACGCCGATGGCCGAGATCGGGGCGCCGCTCATCTCCTCCAGCGTCCGCACGTACGACTGCGCGTTGGGCGGCAGGTCGTCGAAGGACTTCGCGCTGGTGATGTCCTCCTGCCACCCCGGCAGCTCTTCGTAGATCGGCGTGGCGTGGTGGAAGTCGGTCTGCGTCATCGGGATCTCGTCGTGCCGCACCCCGTCCACCTCGTACGCCACGCACACCGGGATCCGCTCCAGGCCCGACAGCACGTCCAGCTTGGTGAGGAAGTAGTCGGTGACCCCGTTGATCCGGGTCGCGTAGCGGGCGATGACCGCGTCGAACCAGCCGCAGCGCCGGTTGCGGCCCGTGGTGACGCCGTACTCGCCGCCCGTCTGGCGCAGCCACTCGCCGACCTCGTCGGTGAGCTCGGTCGGGAAGGGGCCGGAGCCGACCCGGGTCGTGTACGCCTTGAGGATGCCGATGATCTTCGTGAGGCGGTTCGGCGGGATCCCCGCCCCGGCGCAGGCGCCCCCGGAGGTCGGCGAGGAGGACGTGACGAACGGGTAGGTGCCGTGGTCGATGTCCAGCAGCGTGCCCTGTCCGCCCTCCAGCAGCACGAACTTGCCCTCGTCCAGCGCCTTGGAGAGCACCAGCGAGGTGTCGGCGATGTGCGGCTTGAGGCGCTCGGCGTAGGCGAGGTACTCGTCCAGGACCGCCGACGGGTCGATGCCGCGCCGGTTGTAGACCTTGGTCAGCACCTGGTTCTTCTCGGCCAGGGCGACCTCGATCTTCTTGGCCAGGATGCCGGGGTCGAGCAGGTCCTGGACGCGCACGCCCATGCGGGCGATCTTGTCTCCGTACGCGGGCCCGATGCCCCGGCCCGTGGTGCCGATCTTGGCCTTGCCGAGATAGCGCTCGGTGACCTTGTCCAGGGCCTTGTGGTGGGGCATGATCAGGTGCGCGTTCGAGGAGATCAGCAGGCGCTCGGCGGAGATGCCGCGCGAGGCCAGCCCGTCGATCTCGCTCAGCAGCACGCCCGGATCGATGACCACGCCGTTGCCGATCACCGGGACCACCTCCGGAGACAGGATCCCCGTCGGTAGGAGGTGCAGCGCGTATTTCTGGTCCCCGATGACCACGGTGTGTCCCGCGTTGTTGCCACCCTGATAGCGGACGACGTAGTCGACGTCGCCACCGAGCAGGTCGGTGGCCTTGCCCTTGCCCTCATCGCCCCACTGGGCGCCAACGAGAACGGCAGCCGGCATGGTTCAGTCTCCCGTGCACAAAACGAAAACCCCTGGCGCAAGCGCGACAGGGGCTCTTGCGTAGAGAGACTACCCGAACGTGCCTATTCGTCCCAAGACAACGAGGGCTAACCCTTTGTAAGTGCCTCGTAGCCGGTCTCGCTGCTGTCCTTGAGGAACTGCAGGCACCGCTCGGCCTCGTCCTTCTCGCCGATCGCCTGGGCGGCCCTGGACAGAGCGTACAGGCAGCGCAGGAAGCCGCGGTTGGGCTCGTGTTCCCAGGGGACGGGCCCGTGTCCCTTCCAGCCGCTGCGGCGGAGCGCGTCGAGCCCGCGGTGGTAGCCCGTGCGGGCGAAGGCGTAGGAAGTGACGGCGTGCCCCTGCGCGAAGTACTCTTCCGCGAGCGTTGCCCAGGCCGCCGGGAAGGCGGGGAAACGGGCGGCCACGTCCGCGGCCTTGGCTCCGGATTCGAGCGCCTCCCTGGCCTCGGGCAGATCCGGCAGTTGAGTCGGGGGCGGCCCGGCGAGAAGGTTATCCATAGGACAAGTCATACCCGCCGGGCCCCGAAACTGGCTAGGAGATCTTCGTCCCAGCGCTCTTGAGGTTCTCGCACGCCTCCACGATGCGCTTGGCCATGCCGGCCTCGGCCGACTTGCCGTACGAACGCGGGTCGTACGTCTTCTTGTTGCCCACGTCGCCGTCCACCTTGAGCACGCCGTCGTAGTTGCGGAACATGTGGTCCGCGATCGGCCTGGTGAAGGCGTACTGGGTGTCGGTGTCGATGTTCATCTTGACGACGCCGTACGAGATCGCCTCGTGGATCTCCTCCTGCGAGGAGCCGGAGCCGCCGTGGAAGACCAGGTCGAACGGCTTGTCCTTGCCGTACTTGGCGGCGACCGCCTCCTGGATCTCCTTCAGCACACTCGGGCGCAGCTTGACGTGGCCCGGCTTGTAGACCCCGTGGACGTTGCCGAACGTGGCGGCCAGCAGGTAGCGGCCCTTCTCGCCGATCCCCACGGCCTCGGCGGTGGCCAGCGCGTCCTCGGGGGTCGTGTAGAGCTTCTCGTTGATCTCGCCGACGACGCCGTCCTCCTCGCCGCCGACGACGCCGATCTCCATCTCCATGATGATCCGCGCCCTGGCGGACTTCTCCAGGAGCTCCCTGGCGATCTCCAGGTTCTCCTCCAGCGGCACGGCGGAGCCGTCCCACATGTGGGACTGGAAGAGCGGGTCGAGGCCCTTGGAGACCCGCTCCAGGGAGATGTCGAGCAGCGGCCGCATGAAGCCGTCGAGCTTGTCCTTCGGGCAGTGGTCGGTGTGCAACGCCACCGTCACGGGATATTTGGCGGCCACCACCCGCGCGTACTCGGCCAGCGCCGTGGCCCCCGTGACCATGTCCTTCACGGTCGCGCCGGACAGGAACTCGGCGCCGCCGGTGGAGACCTGGACGATGCCGTCGCTCTCGGCCTCGGCGAAGCCCCGCAGAGCGGCGTTCAGCGTCTGCGATGAGGTCACGTTGATCGCCGGGTAGGCGAATCCGCCGGCCTTGGCCCGGTCGAGCATCTCAGCGTAGACCTCTGGAGTCGCAATAGGCATGATTCATCTCCCTGAGAAGTAACGGCTTCGCGCAGGCCCAGTATCCCGACTCACTACCCCGTGTGGTAGACACAACGCGTTTGTCGCCGCTACAGGTAGGCTCTCGTCGTGGACTGGCTCTGGAATCTCCTCGACCCGACGTGGTGGCTGACCGTGTTGGGGGCTTTCGCGACGATCGGCGTTCTCGCCATCATCTTCGCCGAAACGGGCTTGCTGCTCGGGTTCTTCCTGCCCGGTGACTCGCTGCTGGTGGCCGCGGGGATTTTCAGCTCGGTCTCGGTGGCACAGGGAATGGGCATCGAGCCGCTCTCCTTTCCCGTCCTGCTGATCGGCACGCCCCTGTGCGCCATTGCGGGTGCCCAACTCGGGCATTTCCTGGGGGCCCGGTTCGGCCGCCGGCTCTTCGAGAAACCTGATTCGCGCTTGTTCAAGAGGGAGCACGTCGACAGGGCCGAGGAGTTCTTCGAGAAGTTCGGTCCGGCCAAGGCGGTGATTCTGGCCAGGTTCGTCCCGATCGTGCGCACGTTCATGAACCCCGTCGCGGGCGTGCTGGAGATGCCGGCCAAGCGGTTCTTCCTGTGGAACGTCGTCGGCGGCATCGTCTGGGTCGAGGGCCTGCTCCTGCTCGGTCACTTCCTCGGCAGCAAGGTCGACCCCAAGCAGATCGACAAGTACATCCTGCCGGGCGTCTTCGTCATCGTGTTCATCTCGCTGATCCCGATCATCGTCGAGGTGATCAAGAAGCGCCGGGAGCGCAAGAGCCTTCCCGAGCCCAACGGCAAGCACCACCGCGTCCACTGACCCGTAAACCGGGGGTTACCCGGGGTACGCTGCCGACTGTGGGACGCCACAGGTCAGATCCGATGGGCGTCGCCCGCTTGGCGCTCGCCGTCCTCGCCGCGGGCGCCGTGGTGACGCTGCTGATCATCGGCGGTCGCGCGCTGCTGGGCTCGTCCGGCGCGACGCCGGCCGAACGCGAGCGCGCGGTGGCCGTCACGCCCGGCCCCGCCGCGGAGACCACCGCGCGGGTGCCGACCGTACGCATCGAGTGCCTGACCGAGACCTGCCCCATCGTCACGGTGCGCGTGCCGGGCGGCGACGTGCTGCAGTATCGCGAGATGAGCAGGGGCGAGGAGGTCAGCTACTTCGAGCCGGAGCTCGACGTCGTGCTCAGCGACGCGGGCAGCGTCCGCGTCACCGAGAACGGCAAGCCGCGCGAGCAGGGCAAGGACGGCGAGCGGGAGGCGTTCACCGTCAAGGCGTCCGGCGGCTGAGGCCCGCGGCGCTCAGAGCCCGAGGTCGTCGAGGGTGAAGACCGAGCGGTATTCCAGACCCTCGCCGGTGATGCGCTCCCGCGCGCCCCGGTCGACGATCGTCGCCACGGCCACCACCTCGGCGCCCGCCTCGCGCAGCGCCTCCACGGCCGTCAGCGGCGAGGACCCCGTCGTGGAGGTGTCCTCGACGGCCAGCACCCGCCGCCCCTTCACCTCGGGCCCCTCGATCCGGCGCTGCATGCCGTGCTGCTTCTGCGCCTTGCGCACCACGAACGCGTCGAGCGTGCGCCCGCGCGCCGCCGCCGCGTGCAACATCGCGCCCGCCACCGGGTCGGCCCCCAGCGTGAGCCCGCCCACCGCGTCGAACTCCAGGTCGGCCGTCAGGTCGAGCATCACCCGGCCGACCAGCGGCGCGGCCACCCCGTCGAGGGTGATGCGGCGCAGGTCGAGGTAGAAGTCGGCCTCCATGCCGGAGGAGAGGGTGACCTTGCCGTGGACGACGGCCTTGCTCTTGATCTCGGCCAGCAGGTTGTCGCGATCCGTCATGCGGCCAAGCTTATGGCTCCGGCCGGAGGGGCCGCGGCGGCGCCCTCCAGAAGGTAAAGGCGCGGGCGCGGTTTAGTACCGGCGGGGAGTGCGGAATGAATGCGCGAGGCAACCCCGCGTAATCGTGAGGTCACTATGGGTGTCGAATCGTGGTCGCGAAGCGACGCAGAGCTTCTCCAGGCGGTCAGAGAGGGCAACGCGGCCGCCTACGGGCAGCTCTACGAGCGCCACGTCGCCGCCGCCCGCGCGCTGGCCAGGCAGCTCGTCAGGCGCTCCGAGGTCGAGGACGTGGTCGCGGAGGCGTTCACGAAGATCCTCGACCTGGTCGGCCGGGGCGGCGGGCCCGAGGCGGGCTTCCGCACCTATCTGCTGACCGTGGTGCGGCGCACGGTCTACGACCGCTCCAGGATCGAGAGCCGCCAGGTGACCACGGGGGAGATCGAGGCGTACGACCCGGGGGTGCCGTTCGTCGATCCGGCGCTCGTGGGGCTGGAGAGGTCGCTGATCGCCAGGGCGTTCCTGTCGCTGCCCGAGCGGTGGCGGGCGGTGCTCTGGCACACCGAGGTCGAACGGTGCAAGCCGGCCGAGGTGGCGCCGCTGCTGGGGCTGACGCCCAACGGCGTGGCGGCGCTCGCGTACCGGGCGAGGGAGGGGCTGCGGCAGGCGTACCTGCAGATGCATTTGGGTTCGCCGCCCAGGCACGACTGCCGGCCGGTGCTCGGCAAGATGAGCGCGTACGTCCGGGACGGGCTGACCAGGCGCGACGCCAAAGACGTCGATGAGCACGTGAAGGCGTGCGAGGAGTGCAACGGGGTCCTGCTGGAGCTGACCGACGTCAACCGCGGGCTGCGGGTGATGGTCGGGCCGCTGGTCGCGGGGCCGATCTTCGGCGGGTACGCGGCGACGCTGGCGAAGCCGGCCGTGGCCGGCGGCGCCGGTGGGCTGGTGCGGGGGTTCGGCGGCGGCGCGGGCGGGCTGGTGCGGGGGTTCGGCCGTGGCGCGGGCGGGTTGCTGCGGGGGTTCGGCCGGTTGTGGCGGGCGCCCAGGCACCAGCGGGCCGCGATGGCCGGCAGCATGGCCGTCACCGTGGCCGTGGCGGCCGGGCTGCTGCTGGCCACCGACAAGAACCCGATCACGAGGCCCACCGCCGCCGTGCCGGTCGCCGGACCGCCGCCGGCGGGCGGCGAGCAGCCGCCGGTGCCCGTGCCGCTGCAGAGCGAGGAGCCCGCGCGGGTGCGGCCGCCGGCCAAGAGTCCGGCGAAGAGCCCGATCAAGAGCAAGGAACCCGGTACGGCGCGGCTGCGTGCCACCGTCGACGCGCTCGGCTCGCTCGTACGCGCCCGGCCCGGCATCGTCGGCCTGCGCCTGCGCAATTACGGCGAGGCGCCCAGCGAGGAGCTGGCGGCGTCCGTGGACCTGCCCGCGGGCGTGACGCTCGTCCCGCCCGCGCGCCCGGACGACCGCGACACCGCGGGCACCACGGACGGGTGGGCGTGCCGCCCCTCCGGCCACGGCGCGCGGTGCGCCAGGGCGCCGCTGGCGGCGGGGCAGGGCACGACGCTGCTCCTGCGGGTACGGGTGGCGGCGGAGGCACCGGAGGGCGCGGGCCCGGCCGTCCGGATCGACGCGGGCCCCCTGCACGTCAGGGCACAGTCGGAGAACGGCGTGCGGGCGACGGGAGCGCCCGCCAGGTTCGCCACCGACGGGAAGGTGGCCGTCAGGGCGATCGGCAACTCTCTGCTGACCTGCCCCGAGACGGAGGCCGGCTGCGCGGAGGCCAGGCGGCGCCAGCACGGCCGGCGCGACAACGACCTCTGGCCGATGACCGCGCTCGACCAGGACGACAGCTCCGGCACCGGCGCGTCCAGCGGGGCCACGCTGAGCCTGCCCAAGGGGGGCAAGGTCGTGTGGGCCGGCCTCTACTGGTCCGCGAGCTCGACGACGGCCGGGCCCATCAAGGTCAGACCGCCGGGGCGGCGCCAGTACACGCTGGTCAAACCCGACGACGTGGCGCTGCGCGAGCTGCCGTCGGGGCCCGTCTACCAGGCGTACGCCGACGTCAGCAAGCTGGTCGCCGCCTCACCCGGGAACGGCACGTGGTGGGCGGCCGACATGCCCATGGAGGAAGGGGCGTCCCGGCACGCCGGGTGGAGCCTGGTCCTGGTCGTCACGGATCCGGCAGAGCCGTACAGCCAGGCCATGGTGCTCGACGCGGCCACCGTGGCCGGCGGGCCGGCGGGCCGCGTGCACATCCCGCTCGACGGGCTGAGGCCGTCCGCCTCGCCCGCCAGGGTCGAGCTGGTGACGTGGGAGGGCGACGCCGACCTCAAGGGCGACAAGGTCTCGCTCGGGTCCGGCGCGCTCGCCCCCGAGGGCGGCGACCGGGACGCCTCGAACGTCTTCGACGAGTCCTCGACCGGGGCGGCGGAGATGACGTTCGGCGTCGACGTCGACACGATCGGGGCCGAGCTCGGGGTGGATCCGGGGCTCACGATCGCGACGGACAAGGACGTCGTGCTCTTCGGAGTGGCAGCGTTGAGCGTCCGTGCGCGATCATGATGGTGAACGGGACAAACTGGTACGGTCTGGCTGAATGCTCCGGTGTGGCAGCAGGTCGATGCCGAATCGTCGGGATTAACCCTCGCGCGATCACCTGCTTTCATTACCCTGAGAGAGGGCCGCCGAGTCCGGTCTCTGACGGTGCAGAGCCAGCCAGGACGGACCACCAGGAAAGGGGCGGTGCTTAGTGGATCGCTGTGCGCTGTTCGTAGACGCCGGCTATCTGCTGGCCGATGGCGCGATGGCCGTGCACGGCACGCGTCATCGCGAAGCGGTTGCCTGGGACTACCCGGGGCTGCTCCAGCTGATGACCAGCCTGTCGCGCGAGCGCACCGGCCTGCCGTTGCTCAGGTGCTACTGGTACGAGGCGACGGTCGAAGGCCGTCGCACGCCGGAGCACGACGCGCTGGCCGACATACCGGGCCTCAAGCTCAGGCTGTCGCGCATCCGGCCGGGCCGGCGCGAGGGCGTCGACGCCCAGGTTCATCGCGACCTGATGACGCTCGCCCGCAACAACGCCATCTGTGACGCCGTGGTCGTGAGCGGGGACGAGGACCTCGCCCAGGTCGTGTGCGACGCGCAGGACCTCGGCATCAGGGTCAGCGTGATCCACATCGCGGCCGACGGCGGCTGGGCCGTGTCGCGCTCGCTGCGCCAGGAGTGCGACGACCTGGTCGAGTTGGGCGCCGTCCACCTGCGCCCCTACGTCAGCCTCGTCGCGGGCATCGCCGAGTCGTCCAACGGGCACCAGCCGATCAGCAACGGGCAGGCCGCCCACTCGCTGCCGCCCGCCCAGCCGTCCCTTCCCCCGTCGCTGCCCCCGCTCCCGCCGTCCAGCGGCAGCCACGCCGCCTCCTCCTCGTCCCAGCCCTCGTCCAACGGGTCCTCGTCCGGCCGCGGCCGAGAATCGTCGACGCCACCCGTGCTGCCGACGTACGCCAGCTACCAGCCCGAGCCGCCGGCCACGCCGCCGACGCCGCCCGCTCCCGCCACCGGTCCCATCCCGGCGCAGCCGCAGTCGCCCACCACCGGGCAGTTCGCCAGCCCGTCGTCCAGCGGCACCTACCAGCCGTCCCAACTGGGGCCGTACACGGGGCCGCAGCCCGCGCCCGTCACCCCGCCGTCCGCCGCCACCGCCGGCGCCACCACGCTGGCGGACGCGGTCAAGTCCGCCCACCGCGAGGGGCACGACTTCGGCGAGTCCGTGGCGCGCGACGCGCCCGCGCTGTGGCTGGAGGCGGTGCTGGCCCGCAAACCCCGGATGCCGTCCGACCTGGAGGCGCGGCTGCTGCAGGGGTCTTCGCTGCCGATCGACTTCCTGCTGCACGACGAAGTACGACATGCGCTGCGCCGCGGCTTCTGGGACGCCTTGGAACGCGCCCGCCACTAACCTTCCCCGCCCGTCACCCCCTGCCCTTCACCCCCCCGGCCCGTCACCCCCCTTCCTGGCCACTCCCGCTTCCGCCGCCTCGCCGATCACGCGACCTTCCGGCCACGGGCTCTCCGGCCACAACACCTCTCGCCACGCGAACCCCTCGGCTACGGTGCCCCGTTCCGCCAGTTCCCTGGCCACCGCCTGACCCATCCACCGCCCGCGCCCCTCTGCGCGCCGCGTCGGCGAGTAGGCGTACGGCGGGACCCGGCGCAACGAGCACGGCGCCCGACCACCCGCACACCCCGCAGCGCCACCTCACCGCCGGCGCACCCCTCAAGGGTTCACCGCGTAAGGCCGGGCACCCTCGCACCGCCCGCGTGGGGGCGGCGGTGGTCGGGGTGGGGTCAGGAGAGGGCGTCGAAGCCGGCGCGGAGGTGGTTGAGGCGGTCCGTGAGGTCGGAGAGGGGGACGGCGAGGGCCGGGTCCTGGGACTTGCGGGCCAGCTCCCGCACCCGGGCCAGCTCGTCCTCCACCGCGGTCAGCCGCCGAGACAGCTCGGGCAGCACCGCGGCGTGGTCCCCGACCCCCGGCGGCAGTTCGCCGCTGAGGCGGTCGCGGAGCAGGGACGCCTGTTCGGCCAGCCGCTTGTTCATGTTGTACAGCTCAGTGAAGACCGACACCTTCGCCCGCAGCACCCAGGGGTCGAACGGCTTGGTCAGGTAGTCGACCGCCCCGGCCGCGTAGCCGCGGAAGGCGTAGTCGGGCGCGCTGTCCACCACGGTCAGGAAGATGATCGGGATGTTCCTGGTCCGCTCCCGCCGCTTGATGTGCGCGGCCGTCTCGAAGCCGTCCATGCCGGGCATGCGCACGTCCAGCAGGATCAGCGCGAACTCGGTGTTGAGCAGCGCTTTGAGCGCCTCCTCGCCCGACCGGGCGCGCACCGGCACCAGGTCGAGCGAGCTGAGGATGGCTTCGAGAGCGATCAGGTTCTCCTCGCGGTCGTCGACGAGGAGAATCTTGGCGCGATCCGGCATCGATCACGACCCTTCGGCTGCTGAGGCAGATGCGTCGGACGTGGACCCGCGCCCGCGGCTCAGCCAGCCGCGCAGGCGTTCGAGCAGGCGGTCCACGTCCACCGGCTTGGGGACGTAGTCGGACGCGCCGGAGGCGATGCTCTTCTCGCGGTCGCCCCGCATGACCTTGGCGGTCAGCGCGATGATCGGCAGATCGGCGAACTGAGGCATGCGCCGGATGGCGGACGTGGTGGCCCAGCCATCCATCTCCGGCATCATGATGTCCATCAGCACGAGCGCGACGTCCTCGTTTCGTTCGAGCTGCTCGATCCCCTCCCGACCGTTTTCAGCGTAGACGACCGTGGAACCGTGTCGTTCCAGAACGCTGGTCAGCGCGAACACGTTCCGGATGTCGTCGTCCACGATGAGAATCTTGGCACCGCTGAGCGGGTCGTCGCCCTGCCACTGGACGGGGGTCTCCGCCGGCGGCTCGACCAGCTCGTGCATCGGCAGGTCGAGCGGCAGCGGCGGCTCCGTCGTGACCGTCGCGGCCGACTCCACCGTCGGCGCCGTCATCAGCTGGCGACGCGGCGCGGCGGCGTCGGTCGCGGCCAGCGGGCCGGTGTACGAGGCCGGCAGGTAGAGCGTGAACGTGCTGCCCTTGCCCAGCTCGCTGTCCACGTGGATCTCGCCGCCGAGCAGCCTGGCGATGTCGCGGCAGATCGCGAGGCCCAGGCCCGTGCCGCCGTACTTGCGGCTCGTCGTGCCGTCGGCCTGCCTGAACGCCTCGAAGATGACGTCCCGCTTGTCGGGCGCGATGCCGATGCCGGTGTCGATCACCTGGAACGCGAGCAGGTCGTCGGCGTCGTGCAGGCTGTCGTCGTCGTAGTCGACCCCGGGCGGCGCCATGGAGACGCGCAGCTTGACCTCGCCCCGCGGCGTGAACTTCACCGCGTTGGAGAGCAGGTTGCGCAGCACCTGCTGCAGGCGCTGCTCGTCGGCGCGCAGCTCCTTCGGCACGTCGGACTCGACGTCGACGGTGAACGACAGCCCCTTGTCCTGCGCCAGCGGCGCGAACGCGGCCTCCAGCAGATCCACCATCTTCGGCAGCGACACCTGGATCGGATGGATGTCCATCCGGCCCGCCTCGACCTTGGACAGGTCGAGCATGTCGTTGATGAGCTGGAGCAGCGACGAGCCCGCGCTGTGGATCGTGCGGGCGAACTCCACCTGCTGCGAGGTCAGGTTGCCCTCGGCGTTCTCGGTCAGCAGCTTGGCCAGCACCAGCAGGCTGTTGAGCGGCGTGCGCAGCTCGTGGGACATGTTCGCGAGGAACTCGGACTTGTAGCGCGAGGAGACCGCGAGCTGCTCGGCGCGCTCCTCCAGCGTGCGGCGGGCCTGCTCGATCTGGAAGTTCTGGATCTCGATCGCGCGGTTCTGCTTGGCCAGCAGCGCCGCCTTGTCCTCCAGCTCGGCGTTGGACCTGCGCAGCTCCTCCTGCTGGCGCTGCAGCTCGTCGGAGCGCTCCTGGAGCTCCCGGGTGAGCCGCTGCGACTCGGTGAGCAGGTCTTCGGTGCGGGAGTTGGCGATGATCGTGTTCATCGTGACACCGATGGTCTCGACGAGCTGGCGCAGGAAGTCGAGGTGCACCTCGCCGAACGGCGTGAACGAGGCCAGCTCGAGCACGCCGAGCACGCGGCTCTCGAACAGGATCGGTAGCACCACGATCTGCGCGGGCGTCGACTGGCTGAGCCCGCTGTCGATGGTGATGAACTGCGGCGGCACGTCGTCGAGCATGATGTGCCGGCCCTCGGCCGCCGCCTGGCCGACGATGCCCTCGCCGATCGCGAACCGCTGGCGCGGCCCCCGGTCGGGGCGCACGCCGTACCCGCCGATCAGGATCAGCTCGTGGTCGCCCTCGGGATCGATGCCGTAGAAGGCGCCGTAGCGGGCCGAGACCAGCGGCGTCAGCTCGCTCATCGTCAGCTTGGCCACCTCGAGCAGGTCGCGGTGGCCCTGCATGAGCCGGGAGATGCGGGCCAGGTTGGACTTGAGCCAGTCCTGCTCCTGGTTGGCCTGGGTGGTCTCGCGGAGGTTGGCCACCATCGAGTTGATGTTGTCCTTCAGCTCCATCAGCTCGCCCTGCGCCTCGACCGCGATCGAGCGGGTCAGGTCGCCGCGGGCCACGGCGCTGGTGACGGTGGCGATGGCGCGCACCTGCGTGGTGAGGTTGCCGGCCAGCTCGTTGACGCTCTCGGTGAGGCGCTTCCACGTGCCCTCGACGCCCTCGACCCGGGCCTGGCCGCCCAGCTGCCCCTCGGAGCCCACCTCCCGGGCGACTCGGGTCACCTCGGAGGCGAACGACGACAGCTGGTCCACCATGCGGTTGATGGTGGTCTTCAGGGCCAGGATCTCGCCCTGGGCGTCGACGTCGATCTTGCGGGTGAGGTCGCCGTTGGCCACGGCCGTGGTGACCTCGGCGATGTTACGCACCTGCGAGGTCAGGTTGTTGGCCATGAAGTTGACGTTGTCGGTGAGGTCCTTCCAGACGCCCGAGACGCCGGTCACCCGGGCCTGGCCGCCGAGCTGGCCTTGCGTGCCCACCTCGCGCGCCACTCGGGTGACCTCGTCGGCGAAGGAGGACAGCTGGTCCACCATCGTGTTGAGGGTGTCCTTGAGCTGGAGGATCTCGCCCTGCGCGTCGACGGTGATCTTCTTCGACAGGTTGCCCTGGGCCACCGCGGACGACACGGCCGCGATCTGGCGCACCTGCGAGGTCAGGTTGTTGGCCATCGAGTTGACGTTGTCGGTCAGGTCCTTCCAGACCCCGGACACGCCGCGCACCTGCGCCTGGCCGCCCAGTTGGCCCTCGGTGCCCACCTCGCGGGCGACTCGGGTCACCTCGGAGGCGAACGACGACAGCTGCTCGACCATGGTGTTCATGGTCGACTTGAGCTCGAGGATCTCGCCCTGGGCGTCGACGTCGATCTTGCGGGTGAGGTCGCCGTTGGCCACGGCCGTGGTCACCTGGGCGATGTTCCGCACCTGGTACGTCAGGTTGTTGGCCATCGAGTTGACGTTGTCCGTCAGGTCCTTCCAGACCCCGGACACGCCCTTCACCTCGGCCCGGCCGCCCAGCTTGCCTTCGGTGCCCACCTCGCGGGCGACTCGGGTGACCTCGTCGGCGAAGGAGGACAGCTGGTCCACCATCGTGTTGAGGGTGTCCTTGAGCTGGAGGATCTCGCCCTCGGCATCGACGGTGATCTTCTTCGACAGGTTGCCCTGGGCCACCGCCGTCGCCACGGTGGCGATGCTGCGCACCTGCGAGGTGAGGTTGTTGGCCATGAAGTTGACGTTGTCGGTGAGGTCCTTCCAGACGCCCGAGACGCCGGTCACCTGCGCCTGGCCGCCGAGCTGGCCTTCGGTGCCCACCTCGCGGGCGACTCGGGTGACCTCCTCGGCGAAGCCGGAGAGCTGGTCGACCATCGTGTTGACGGTGTTCTTCAGCTCGAACATCTCGCCCACGGCGTCGACCGTCACCTTGCGGCTCAGGTCGCCCTTGGCCACCGCGGTGGTCACGACCGCGATGTCGCGCACCTGCGCGGCCACGCGGGACGACATCGTGTTGACGGCCTCGGTGAGGTCGCGCCAGCTTCCCGACATGCCGCGCAGGTTGGCGCTGCCGCCCAGCCGGCCCTCGGTGCCGGCCTCGCGCGCCACCCTGGTCACCTCGCCGTTGAACAGCGCCAGCTGGTCGACCATGCCGTTGATGGCCTTGCCCAGGCGCCGCACCTCGCCCCTGGCCGACCGGTCGAGGTCGATCCGGCGCGACAGGTCGCCCTTGGCGACCGCGTCGATCACGTCGGCGGCGCCGCTCACGGGGCTCACCAGGGCGTCGATCAGCTGGTTGACCGACTCGACGCTCTCCGCCCAGGCGCCGACGCCCGGTCCGGGCGTCAGCCGCTCTCCGAACCGGCCTTCCTTGACGACCTCTTTGCGAACGCGTACGAGCTCGTTGGCCAGGTGTTCGCGACGGTCGGCCACTTCGTTGAGCAGCAGCCGGACCTCGCTGAGGATCCCGGGAGGCGCATGTGGGACACGACGCCGGAAGTCACCATCCCGCCAAGAGAAAAGCGTCTCAAGGATGGGAACGAGATCCGACTCGGTGTAGGTCCTCTCCTCCGGAGTCGGCGCGGCCTTGGCCGTGGTCATGGGGCCTCCTTCACTCGCGGCGGGCTCCTGCGAGTGATTCAAGTCTGTCACGATGAGTAGCTCATAGTCCTGCCCTTGGATTTACCCCAAGTCGGCGCTAAGTGTGGTAGGCACGGTGGGATGACTGCTTCTCCCCACGCGGTGCTCGCTGCGACGTTCGCGCCGGGCGATACCGCTGTTACGGCTGCTATGAGGTTCACGCGCGAGGTGATGACCGCGTGGGCCACCGGCGGCGTGCTCCATACCGCCGAACAAGTCGCGGGAGATCTGGCCGAGCAGGTCGCTGACGAGCCGTTTGAGGTGATCTGGAAGCATCTCGGGGATGCCGTACAGGTCGAACTGAGGCAGCGAAGCCTCTCCCAGGGTGATCCAAAAGCTCCTTCCGCTAACGTCGAAGAGTGGGGAGTCACCTTCACGGGCGATTCCCGTGTCCATTGGGCTAGGCTCACGCTACCTGGCTCCCCGGACAGGGTGGCAGCCGAATGGCTGGAGGAGAGCGCCCGAGGGCCGCACTGGCTCGGGTTTCTGGCCGACGCGAGTGACCTGCTCGCGGGCACGCTCGACCCAGACATGGTACCGGCCCTGGTCGCCCAGGTCGTAGTGCCGCGGCTGTCGAGCTGGTGCGCCGTCTACACCTCCGACAACTCCGTCGGGCCCATGCGGCTGGTCTACCTCTGGCACGCCGACGAGGCCAGGATCGACGGCCTGCGCGAGCAGCTCGCCGACATGGACGTCGCCGCCGCCGACACCAGGGTCACCTCGACCATCCACCTGTCCGACTCGCAGGTGCTCGCGGTGCCGCTCACCGCACGCGGGCGCGGCCTCGGCATGATGTGCCTGGGCCGGCCCGACCGCTTCCCCGACGACGTCATCCAGTTCGCCGAGGACATCGGCAGGCGCGCCGCGCTGGCCATGGACAACGCCCGGCTCTACGCCCAGCAGGCCGCCGCCAACAGGGCGCTCCAGCGCAGCCTGCTGCCGCCCAACGAGCCGGAGGTCCCCGGGCTCGACTACGGCGTCATCTACGAGCCCGCCGGCGAGACCAACGAGGTCGGCGGCGACTTCTACGACCTGTTCAAGGCGGGCGACGACTCGTGGCGGTTCGCGATCGGCGACGTGTGCGGCACGGGCCCCGTGGCCGCCGCCGTGACCGGCCTCGCCCGCCACACGCTGCGGCTGCTGGCCCGCGAGGGGTACGGCGTGGCGGCCGTGCTCGGCCGGCTCAACCAGGCGATCTTGGAGGAGGGCGAGCGCGCCCGGTTCCTCACGCTGCTGCACGGTGACATCACGCCCGTGGAGACGGGGCTGGAGGTGCGCCTGGTGTCGGCCGGGCACCCCGAGGCGCTGCGGCTCAAGCCGAGCGGCAAGGTGGAGGCCGTGACCACGCCGCAGTCGCTGCTGGGGGTCTTCCACGAGGTCATGTTCGAGGCCGACACGGTGCACCTGGAGCACGGCGACGTGCTGCTGGCCGTGACCGACGGGGTGACGGAGCGGCGCTCGGGCGGGCGGCTGCTCGACGACGACGGCGGGCTGGCCAAGCTGCTGGCCGAATGTGCCGGGCTGTCGGCCAGGGCGGTGGCCGAGCGCATCCGCAGGGGTGCGGCCGAGTTCGCCTCCGAGCCGAGCCAGGACGACCTGGCCATCGTGGTCCTGCGCGCCCGCTAGCACGCTCAATTGACGCCTCCCTGTGACAGGGTCGACACATGCTGTCACCGAAGGAGGTCGGTCGTCAAGGTAAGAAGTCAGGAAAGATTCTTACAGTGTGTCAAATGTCAGGGTGATTCACGTGCTTCCTGGCGAACTCCAGCTGGAGCGCCGTCTGCGCGATCCGCTCGGCCATGACGAGCGATCCGCCGATGGCGTCGTACATGTAGACCTCGTGCTGGCGCCCGTGCTCGGCCAGCTTGGCCACGTACTTCTCGATCTGGCGCAGCGGGCAGCGCGTGTCGTTTTCGCCCGCCAGGATCAGCACCGGGCTCTTGACCTGGTCGACGTAGGTGATGGGGGAGCTGGCCGCGTACTGCTCCGGCTCCTCGTCGGGTGAGCCGCCGAGCAGCGCCCGGTGGTAGGCGCGCAGGCTCTCCGCCTCGTCCTCGTACGAGGTCTGGTGGCAGGCGATCGGCACCGCCGCGATGCCGGCCGCCCACAGGTCCGGCTGGGTGCCGAGGCCGAGCAGCGTGAGGTAGCCGCCCCAGGCCGCGCCCGCCAGCACGATCCTTTCCGGGTCGGCGATGCCGCGGTCGACCACGCACCGGCGTACGGCGGCCACGTCGGCCAGCTCGATGTGCCCGACGTCGCCGTGCAGCGCGTCGCGCCAGGCGGAGCCGTACCCGGTCGAGCCCCGGTAGTTGACCCGCACCACCGCGAACCCCGAGTCCACCCAGGCCGCGACCTCCGGCGAGAACTCGTCGCGGTCGTGCGCCGTCGGGCCGCCGTGCAGCAGGAAGACGGTCGGGTACGGGGCGACGCCCGTCTCGGGCTTGGAGACCAGCGCGTGGATGCGGCCGCCCTCGCCCTCGACGTCCATGTCCTCGACGGGGACGCTCGGCGGGGCGGGCGGGCCGCCGGGGTTGACCACGACCTGGCCGTTGCTGGAGCGGATGATCGGCGGGCGCGAGGCGCTGGACCAGGAGTACTCGACGTGGCCGCCGGGCCGGGGCGCCGCCTCGTCGATCACGCCGTGCGGCGTGTCGATGAGCGTCAGGCCGCCGCCCGCGAGGTCGTAGCGGTGCAGGTACGTGCGGGCGCGGTCGTCGCGCAGGAGGAGCAGGCCGCGGCCGTCGTCGTACCACTCGGCGTTGAGGTCGCCGGGGTCCCTCAGCCAGATCTCGCGCTGCTCGCCGCTGACCGGGTCCCAGACCAGGGGCTCGTGCCGCCGGCGGCGCTCGTGCAGGGCCAGCAGGCGGCGGTCGCCGACGACCGGGGCGAAGTGCAGGCCGGTGACGCCCTTGGTGGGCCCGTCGTACAGCTCGGCCACCGTCTCGCCGCTCTGGCGGACGACGCGGAGCGCGGGGTGGCGGAAGTCGCCGTACTCGCCGTGGTTGATCGCGACGAGCGAGCCGTCGAGGGACATGTCGGCCACCCAGGCGGCCTCGGTGTGCTCGTACAGGAGCGTCGCCGGACCGCCGACGCGGACGACGTGGATCCTGAACGTGCCCTCGCTGGCCATGCTGATCGCCGCGACGCCCGTCGTGGACAGGGAGATGCCGCCGGGCTGGCCCGGCGGGAGGTCGGGGGCGACCGGCTCGTTGGGGCCGCCGGCGAACGGCTGGCGCCACCACACGCCGAACTCGCCGCCGGCGGTGTCGGCGAACCAGTAGATCCACTGGCCGGTGGGGTCGATGGCGGCGTACGCGGTGCCCTTCGGGCGGTCGGTGACCTGGCGGACGGCGCCCGTCACGCGGTCCCAGGCGTAGACCTCCCAGGTGCCGGTGGCGTTGGAGCGGTAGATGGAGCGGTTGGGGGCCTGGCGCGCCCAGGACGGCAGCGTCATGCGCGACGCGCGGAACCTGGCCTGCCAGCGTTCCTCCGCCTTCATCCGGCGCGCCCCCTCCCATTGATGTCCCGTGCCTCCGGGCGCGGGATGCCGTCCAGTATTGCGCGTGTGCCGGGGAAAAACTCGGAGAATGTGGGGGAATTTCGGACTAAATGCCCCATCAGTAACACCAGTCCCACATGCCCGTCAAGGAACGGGTCTTGATCGGGGTACGGGCTCGAAGATAGACACGTGAAACGCGGCGTGCGTTACTACTTTTTGTTGTCTTTTCATGACATTTCGGGAGAAAAATCCCGCGATTCGCTTGTCAAGATCCGCCGCTTCGGTATGCCAGGCACTCGGCCCCATACCGACCACCTGGGCGATGTCGTCATGCCCCAGCTCCATCTCGAACTCGACCGAGCGCCGCTCCACCTCGGCGAAGCCCTCCAGGCTCCGCGCCAGCCTGCGCTCTTTCTCCTCGTCCACGGAGAGCAGCCCGAGCTCCTCGACCAGCGGGCTCAGGTGCCGCCCCGCCGGGGTCACGACCACCGCGACCCCATCGGGGCGCAGGATCCTCCTGAACTCGGGCCCGTTCCTGGGCGCGAACACGTCCATCACCACATCGGCCACCCCATCCCTGATGGGGAGCGGACGCCACACGTCGGCCACGAACGCCCCTGCCCTGGGATGCACCCGCGCCGCCCGGCGTACAGCGTGCTTCGACACATCGAACGCCATCCCGATGCCATCGTTCACCGCGTCCAACGCGGCCGCCAGGTAGTGCCCGGTGCCCGCGCCTGCGTCGACGATCAACGGCGCGGCCCTGCCCTCCGCGCTACGATCGCCGTCGATTTCCGGCTCGTACGTGGGACCCATCGGTCCAGCGCCGTAACCGGCCTCCACTCCCGCCCCACGGTACGCCCTCAGCTCCGCGCCGTCATTCGTTTCGGTGGAGTACTCACGTTTTGCTGGAACGTTCTTGTCGCATACGTACTTTCGTACGGTTTCTGCTACTGCGTCGTGCAGTGGTGAGTAGTGGCCCGCATCGAGAAATCGCGCCCGCGCGGCCACCATCTCGGGGCTGTCGGCCGTTCCCGGTGGTTTGTTGCCGACCAGGAGACTGACATAGCCCTGCTTGGCCACGTCGAAGGTGTGCCCTTGGGCACACCGCAGCACGCCGACGTCGAGCCGGAGGACGGCTCGGCAGACGGGGCACGCCAGGAATTCGACGATATCGGCCAGCATGCCGCCCATTCTCGCCCACCACCCCGGGACCCTTCCCACGGGGCGGCGCCTTTTCTGCCACCACGGGGCGCCGGCCGCGCGCCCTGCCACAAGTGGTCGCCTTCGCCACCCTGGGACGCGCGTGCGCCTGGAGACGGGGCGCTTGGACGGCGGCGCGCCGGCGCTGTGGTGGCGCTGTGGTGGCGCTGTGGGGTGTGGGCGATCGGGCGCCGTGCGGGTTGCGCCGGGCTCCGCCGTACACCTGCTCGCCGACGCGGCGCCAAAGGGGGCGTGTGGCGTTTGAGGGGCGCAGGGGGTGTGGCGAGCCGAAGGGCGTGCGCGGGCTGGGAAGTGGTGGTGCGCTTGGGTGCCGGCGTGTGCACTCGTCGGTGGCGCGGTGGCGCGGTGGCGCGGTGGCGCGGTGGCGCGGTGGCGCGGTGGCGCGGTGGCGCGGTGGCGCGGAAGACGGGGGAGCCGGGCCGGTTAGGCGGTGGTGGCTTCGAGGAGGAAGGCGGCGTTGGAGGGGGTGGAGCGGAGCTTGTCGACGAGGAGTTCGAGGCCCTGCTGCTTCTCCAGGGCGGTGAGCATGCGGCGCAGCCGCCACACCACCTGCCGCTCCTCCGTGTGCAGCAGGATCTCCTCCCGCCGCGTCCCCGAGGCGTCGAGGTCGACGGCCGGGAACAGTCGCCGCTCGGCGAGCTCCCGGACGAGGTGGACCTCCATGTTCCCCGTCCCCTTGAACTCCTCGTACAGGTTGTTGTCCATCCGCGACCCCGTGTCCACCAGCGCGGTGGCGAGGATGGTGAGGGAGCCGCCGCCCTCGACGTTGCGGGCGGCGCCGAAGAAGCGCTTGGGCGGGTAGAGGGCCCCGGCGTCGATGCCGCCGGTGAGGACCCGGCCGCCGCTGGGCGCCAGGTTGTTGTACGCCCGCCCCAGCCGCGTCAGCGAGTCGAGCAGCAGTACGACGTCCTGGCCGGACTCGACGAGCCGCTTGGCGCGTTCGACGGCCAGTTCGGCGACGGCGGTGTGGTCGCGGTCGGGGTGGTCGAAGGTGGAGTAGAAGATCTCGCCGGAGATCGTGGCGCGCATCTCGGTGACCTCTTCGGGTCGCTCGCCCACGAGGAGGACCATGAGGTGCACCTCGGGGTGGTTGCGGGTGATCCCGGCGGCCAGCGCCTGCATGACCATGGTCTTGCCGGCCTTGGGCGGCGCGACGATGAGGCCGCGCTGGCCCTTGCCGATGGGCGCGAAGAGGTCGATGACGCGGGTGCTGAGCGACTCGGTCTCGATGGTGAGCCGCTCGGTCGGGTGTACGGGTGTCAGCTCGGCGAAGCTGGGCCGGTCGCGCCACCGCTCGGAGCCGTTGACCGAGGTGACGCCGACGAGCTTGTTGCCGGCGAACGACGCGACGACGCGGTCGCCGGGCCGCAGGTCGAACTGCCGTACCTTGTCGGGTGTGACGCGCACGTCGCCGGGGCCGGGGAGGTGCCCGGCCCGGATGAACGCGGATTTGTCGCGTATGTCCAGGAGGCCCTCGACCTGGCGGACGGACACGTCCGTGCGCTGCTCAGGAATGTGTACAGACATGGTGAAACCCCTTCGGGGGAATGCGCCGGACCAGCCCGAAAGCGGTCGGGCGCGGTGCGAAAGAAAGGAAGCCGGGCCCCTGGGGAGAACCGGGGCGAGACTCAGATGAAGACCGGCGGAGCCTAAGCTCGACGCCTGGTGGCAAGATACCACACCATCTGGTCCAGTAAACGCCTAGCCCTCTTGGGCTATTCCCGGGCCGTTCTCGGAGTTTCTCCCACGGACGCGGGCAGGGGCACGTGACAATGTTCTTCTCGGCACCGTACTGCGAGGAAAATTACCGCACCCGGTGTTCCGGAGGGCATAGGACCTTCGTCGAAGCAGCGCCATCGTGTCAAGTGACATGCAGGACCCCTGCAACTCGATGAGGGTTCCATAGAACCAACAGAATCTCCTTGGGGGAGCACCAATGAAGACCGTCAACCACTGCCCGCGGTGCCGCCACGAGCTCGACGAGGGCCCGATCATGTACAGGTGCGCGCACTGCTGCCGCGCCGTCTACGCGGCCGACATCGAGAACGAGTTCGTGCCGCGTCAGCCGGTGCCCGTAGCCGCCTAAGCTGGCGGAGTGCCGCATGCATCGATGAACTTGTCCGGCGTCGAGGTGACACCGCTCTGCGACGCCGTAGGTCCCATGGGAGCGGCGATCCGCCGCCCGCTCGCCGAGATGTTCCCCGGTTCCGGGCTTCAGGACGAGCCCTGGGTCCTGCACTTCCACTGCTACCTGATCCGCGACGCGGCCGGTCGGCTGACCCTCGTCGACACCGGCATCGGTGACGAAGACTCACCGGCCGCGAGCTGGGCGCCGGTTCCCGGCACCCTGACCGGCGAGCTGGCCGCCGCGGGCGTCTCGCCCGCCGAGATCGGCACCGTCGTCCTCACGCACCTGCACAGCGACCACGCCAGCGGCGTGGTGACCGACGGCAGGCCCGCGTTCGAGAACGCCCGGTACGTCCTCCAGCAGGCCGAGGTGGACGCCGCGCGGGGCCCCGTGCTCGACCGGCTGCTCACTCCGATCAAGGGGCAGCTGCACGTCGTAGAGGGCCAGGCAGAGGTCTCGCCGGGCGTCCACGTGCACCTGGCGCCCGGTCACACCCCGGGCCACCAGATCGCCAGGGTCGGCGATGTGGCCATGACCGGCGACCTCGTGCTCCACCCGGTGCAGCTCGACGACCCGGCCATCCGGTACGTCTACGACGACGATCATGAGACGTCCGCGCGCACCCGGGCAGAGGTGCTGGCGACGCTCAGGGCCGAGCACGCGATTCTCGCGACCGCTCACTTCGGCGAGCCGTTCCTGCGTCTGTGACGTTTCCCGGGCACGATATGTAGCCATGAAGATACGTATTGTGACCGGCGTCGCGCTCGGCGCCGCTCTGGTCATCCCGTCGGCAGCGTCGGCCGCGCCCACACCTGACCACCTGTCGGGCGCCGCCGTCTACGCGGCGACAGGCAACCAGCTCAGCCGATACTCGGGCAGCGGCGAGTGGCACCCGCTCGCCCGACTCGGAGCCGCGCAGTTCGCCGCGTCGCCCGACGGCGCGAAGGCCGCCTGGATCACCGAGAGCGGCAACCTCAACATCAGGGAGCGCGGCAAGACCAGCACAATCGTCAGCGGGCTCCAGGGCAGCACACCGTGCCTCACCCCGGTCTGGTCCACGGACTCCGAGAAGGTGGCCTACCCGAGCGCGGACGGCACGATCAGGGTCGTCCGGGCCGACGGCAGCAACGCCCCGCGGAGTCTGGGCGTCTCCAAGGGCGTCTGCCACCTCGCCTGGTCGGGCAACGGGCGCTTCCTCGCCGGCTACACCAGCACGGGCGGCGCCCTCTACCGGCTCGACTCCAAGACGGGCAAGACCGTCATAGTCAAGGGCGTCACGTCCGTCACCCACGTGCAGAGCCTGTCGCCCGACGGCAGCAAGGCGATCGTGGCGCTCCCGGAGAACTCGGACGCGACCGGCGCCGGCACCTGGCCCGCCACGTTCCGGCCGGTCGTCCTCGCGATCCCGACGGGCAAGCGGCAGCAGCTGCCGGTCAAGGGCAACCTGATCGGCGCCACCTACCTGCCTGACGGCCGTCTCGTGGTGCGGACGGCCACCCCGCCGCACACGCAGTCGGGCAACGCGGGCGGCCACGCCCACAACACGCTGCTCGTGTTCGACAACGCCGGCAACGAGCTCCAGCGGCTGGCCGAGCCGCCCAAGGCCAAGAACCAGGCGCTGCTCCAGGTCGTGTCCTAGCGCCTACCGCCCGCTCATGGCCGGCTGATCGGCCAGGAGCGACGAGGGCAGGGAGGCCATCGCGGTCAGGCCGCCGTACGGGGAGGGCGCGAGAGTGACCTTGATGCCGTGCCTGGCCGCGAGCCTGCTCACCACGAACAGACCGAGCCGGTCGCTCTGCGCCAGGTCGAACTCCGGCATCTTCGCCAGCCGCTCGTTGAGCTCGTCCAGCTCGGCCCTGGGCAGACCGAGGCCGCGGTCCTCGACCTCGATCATCAGCCCGTGCGGGGTGGTCGAGGTCCGCAGGTCCACCCTGGTCTGGGGCGGCGAGAAGAGGGTGGCGTTCTCGACCAGCTCGGCCATCAGGTGGGCCACGTCCGTGACCACCGCGCCGAGCAGCGCGACCGGCGGCGGCTGGAGGATCTCGACCCGCTCGTACTCCTCCACCTCCGCCACGGACGCGCGCAGCACGTCGAGGATCGGCACCGGGTTGCGCCAGCCGCGCCCGGGCGTCTGGTCCGACAGGATGATGAGGCTCTCGGCGTGCCTGCGCATGCGGGTGGTCAGGTGGTCGAGCTTGAACAGGTCCGCCAGGGCGTCGGGCTCCTCCGTCGCCCGCTCCATGCTGTCGAGCTGGAGCAGCTGCCGGTGCAGCAGCGACTGGTTGCGCCTGGCCAGGTTCACGAAGACCTGGCTGACGCCGTGCCGGAGCCGGGCCTGGCTCACCGCGGCCGCGACGGCCGTGGACTGCACGTCGTTGAACGACTGGACGATGTCGCGTACCTCGGAGGTGTTGGACTTGACCTCGATCGGGGCGACCTCTTCCGCGGTGGGCGGGGCCGTGTTCGTCCGCAGCCGCTTGACCAGGCCGGACAGCCGCACCTCGGCCAGCTCGGTGGCGGCGTCGCGGAGCCCGGCCAGCTCGCGCACCAGGCGCTTGCGGAAGCGGAGCGAGAGCATGATGGACGCGATGACGGCGATCAGGCCGAGGCCGCCCGCGACCCCGATCTTGATCAGCATGCCGATGGCCGTCGGCGTCACCCGGTTCACGAGGGCCTTGACGGCCAGGGCCTGGTTGCGCTCGACCGCCGCCCACAGGTTCTGGCCGTCGACGGGCCAGGTGGCGGCGGTGGCGGGCAGGCCGTTCGTGGCCGCCTGACCCCGGATGGCGTCCTCGGCGTCCAGGAACTCCTTGTAGACCGGCGACCCGGCCAGCCGCGCGTACGGGCCGCGCAGGTCGCGGTCGAGATGCGAGAGCGCCTGGGAGAACAGCAGCCGCCTGGTGGCCACCATCCCCGTGAACGCCTCGTGCTCCCTGGCCTCCACCCGGCCTCTGGCCAGCACGACCGCCACCAGCGCCCGCTCCCTGGACAGCACGTCCTTGGCCTCGCCCAGCATGGTCACCGCCCTGGCCTGCTTGTACAGGGCCATGTCGGGCACCAGCACCATGGCGTCGTACATGCGGAAGGACGCGTCCACGATCTGGCTGTAGCCGTCGATCACGTCGAGCGGCGCCACGGTCATGCCGTCCACCTCGCGGCGGACCTCCGCGAGCTGGTCGAGCTTGGTGTTCAGCGCGGCGAGCTGCGAGGTCATCTCCGGCGACAGGTCGCTCTGGGTCTTGGCGAGCGCGCGGAACGTGGCCACGGTCTTGTCGGTCTCAGCGCGCTGAGCGGCCACCTTGGCGGCGCCCTGCCCGCTGACCAGGAACTCCACGGAGACCAGCCGCTCGTCCTGCAGTTCGATGTTGACACGCTCGGACGGGTCGGCCAGGTTTGTCGCCAAGTCCTTGATCGCCAACAGGCGCACTCCGTCGCCGCCGGTCAGGCCCGCGGCGAACGCCCACAGGCCCACGAGGGACAGCAGCGGGACGAGTAGGAGGACGAGGAGTTTCACGGCGATGGGGCGGCCACGCGTGGGGGGCATGCGACCTCCGGGTGCAAGATGAGATCGCCTCGCAGAGTACACCCCCCTTTGGAAGGATTTCTGTGCGTCTTCCGCGTTCTTTCTCCGGCTGGACCATCGCGGTCTTCGGATTCCTGGCCTTCGCGCTCGGCCTGCTCGGGTTGGTCTCGCCCGACTCTCTGCTGGCCATGCTGGGTTTCGAGGTGCTCGACGTGCGGCCCGCCGGTGATTACACGCTGGTCTATATGGCCGCCTCATCGATGGCGGCGGTGAACATGGGCGTCTATTACGTTTTCGCGGCTTCTGCCGACTTCACGCCGTTCTTCCGGTGGACGGTGCCGTTCAGGCTTGTCACGTTCGCGGTCTTCACCACGCTGGTGCTCACCGGGGCCGCTCCGGCCAAGTTCTTCGGCGTCGGGCTCTGGGAAGGGCTCGGCGCGCTCATCACGGGGTTCGCGCTCTGGCGCGAGGGCAAGTTGCTGCCCTCGCGCCAGTAGGTCACGGCCTGGTGTCCTCCGAGCCGCGCGCGACCAGGCGGTCGCCCGGCTCGGGGTTGTGTTCCAGACGCTTCTCCAGCTCGCGCTTCTCGTCCTCCAGCCGGGCCACCCGGCTGGAGGCCTCGGACCTGGCGCCGCGCAACCGTCGGCGGCGCCTGGCAGACCTGCGCGAGCCCGAGCCGATCAGCCAGAGACCCGCCAGCAGGACGGCCGCGGTGGCCGCCCCCACGAGGAACATCTCCACCTGATTGGGCTCGAAGGTGTACCCGAACAGGATGTACCTGGCGCTCTCCTCAGTCAGGACGAGGGCCACCGCGCCGCCGGCGAGGAGGACCAAGAGCACCCCAAGCAGAACCATCCAACTCACCCCTTGTCGTAAGAGCCCGTTTCCACTGCCCTGACGGAGGCGGGGTATGCGCCATGATTGCAATCATGAGACCTGAGCCGGGGCAGGTGCTCCACTTCTCCGAGGACCCGACGATCGAGCGGTTCGTCCCGCACGTGGCGCCGACGTCCATCATGAGCGAGCCGTACGTGTGGGCGGTCGATCACGACCGCAGCCCCGACTACTGGTTCCCGCGCGCCTGCCCGCGCGCCCTGGCCTGGGTCGGGCCGCGCACCACCGAGGAGGACGCGGCCCGGATCGTCGGCGCGGGGTGCGGCGAGCGGGTGCACGCCATCGAGTACGGCTGGCTCAAGGAGCTCAGGGAGGCCCGGCTGTACGCCTACCGGCTGCCGGCCGACGCCTTCGCGCCCATCGGCGACCCGCCGTCCGCCGTGGTCTCCACGGTCGCCGTGACGCCGCTCGGCCCGCCGGAGCGGGTGGGCGACCTGTTCGAGTTGCACGCGGAGGCGGGGATCCAGCTCAGGGTGCTGCCGAGCCTGTGGCCGTTCTGGGACGAGGTGATCGCCAGCACGCTGGAGTTCAGCGGGATCAGGCTGCGGAACGCCCGTCGATGAGGGTCAGCAGGGTCTCCAGCGGCATCGAGCCGGGCGCCTGCCTCTCCTGCGCGAACCTGTTGGCCTCGCGCCGCAGCACCTCGTTGACCGGGGTGGGCACGCCGTGCAGGCGGCCGAGCAGCACGATCTCGCCGTTGAGGTAGTCGGCCTCGATCGAGCCGGTGCTCCTGGCCAGGCTCTGCCACGACGACCCGCCGCCACGGACGATGCCCTCGATGGGCTGGATGTCCACTTGGTGGCCGCGCAGGCTCGCCTCTTCCGCGGGCGTGGAGTACGCGATCCCGGCCCGGTCGAGCACGGCTCTGGCCTCGGCCCTGGCTGATTCGACCACGTCGTCCCGGCCGGGAACATGGCCCAGGAGGGCCTCCACGGCGTTGCCCAGGTTGCTGAGCAGCTTGCCGTACTTCCAGCGCATGACGTCGGGCTGGGTCAAACCCACCAGCCCGTGCTTGCCGAGGTCGCCGGCGATCCGCTCGGCGAGGTCGTCCACACCCTGGGGATAACGTCCGACGTGGAGCAGGCCCGAGTAGGGGTGACCGTACGCGGCGACGACGCCGGGCTCCATGTGCTGGGAGGGCAGCCACACGCACATGCCATAAACACGGTCGAACCGCCGCAGGACCATGCGCTCGTTGGCCACGCCGTTCTGGGCGCAGACCACGGGCAGATCGGAGGGCCAGCCGGCGAGCGCGGCGAGGGTGTCCTGGGACTTGGTGGCCAGGATCAGCACGTCGTCTTCGCGCGCGGGCACAGGGCCGTCGGCGGCGGGGATGTCGAGGGTCTCGGTGGATCCGGGGGTGATCAGGCGCAGGCCGTCACGCTTGAGCGCCTCGTGGTGGGCGCCTCTCGCGACGAGGAGAACGTCGTGCCCGCCTTGGTGGAGGCGGGCACCGATGGTTCCGCCGACAGCTCCGGCCCCGATCACTATGTAGCGCATTGTCCAAGGATGTCACTTCGCGAGGGCGACCTGAGCCTGGGCCGTCACGGCGGACCCCCGCGTACGCTCCCGCATGATCGTCTTGAGCACGCGCCAGCCGTCGCGCACCGCGTTCAGGTTGCTCACGCCGTGGATGCGGGAGCGCTCGTGGCTGGGGACCTCGTGGATGATGAGGCCGGCCTGGGCGGCGCGGACGTTCATCAGGGTCTCGATCTCGAAGCCGTCGCAGTCGAGGTCGAGGGAGTCGAGGTGGCGGGCCCAGAAGGCGTTGTAGCCGTAGCAGAGGTCCGTGTAGTGGGTGCCGTAGAGGAGGTTCGTGATCCCGGTGAGGACCTTGTTGCCGAGCGAGCGGATCGGGCTGAGGTCGTCCGAGCCGCCACCAGGGGCGTACCTGGAGCCCTTGGCGAAGTCGGCGCCGTTGAGAAGAGTGGAGACGAAGGACTGGATCTCCCGGCCGTCGGTCGAGCCGTCGGCGTCGATCATGACGATGATGTCGCCGCGGGCGGCCTGGAAGCCCTCGATGAGCGCGTTGCCCTTGCCGCGCCGGCTCTGCACGACGACCCGGAGGTCGGGGCGCAGCCTGCGCGCGACGGCGATGGTGTCGTCGGTCGAGTTGCCGTCGACCAGGATCACCTCGTCGATCCAGTCGGGCAGCGTCGCGAAGACGTGGGGAAGGTTCTCGGCCTCGTTCATCGCGGGGACGATGACGCTGACGCTGGTGGCGAAAGGCTGCTTGTTCATGGAATCAAGGTGACTCCACACGCATGCAAGTCACTTGAAGCTGCCTTGCATTGGTCTGCTCTTTATCCGACCTGCGCCTCCGCGGCCCTCGCGATGATCGCGTCGACGGTCTCCTCGGGGGTCTGGCGCGTGGTGTCCAGCCATAGGCCAATGCGCGGGGTCTCGGCCCTCAGCGACTCGTCTAGCTGGGCAATCGTCCAGTCGGCGCCGTATCCGATCTTGGCGCGGGCGCGTTCGCGGCGATCGACTTCATCCGGATCCGGAGCCAGGACGATTACATGAAGAGGACGAGTATGAATCAATTTCGTAAACCGTTCCAAGTCCGGGCCAAGAATAACGTCCTGGACTATTGGTGTGAATCCGGCATCGAAATACAGGTCCGCGGTGTTCGCCGCTATCCGGTGACGCAGGTGGAGCTGGCGGACCGCCTCGTCGTCGAGGTCGGGGGTCATCTCGGCGCGGCCGCTCACGACCATGCGCCGGAAGGTGTCCCCGCGCACGTGGGCGGCGCGCGGCAGCCGCTCGGCCAGCGCCTGCGCCACGGTCGACTTGCCGGCGGCCGAGATGCCGGTGATCAGGACGGCGCCGTTCACGCGCCGACCAGTTTCCGCACCCGGTCGGCGCCCACGGCCAGCAGCAGCGTGGGCAGCCTGGGGCCGGTGTCGCGGCCGACCAGCAGCCGGTAGAGCAGGGCGAAGAAGGCCCGCTGCGCCGCCTTCAGCTCGGGCGTCGCCTTGGCGTCGGCCGGCAGCCCCGCCTGGAGCTTCGGCACGCCGTACACGAGCGTGGTGAGGCTCTCCAGCGACCAGTCGTCCAGGCCGTCGGACAGCAGCCGCAGCGACTCGCGCTCGGTGTGGCCGAGCGAGTCGAGCAGCTCCTCGTCCGGCTCCTCGCGCACGCGGGTGCGCTCGTCGGCGGGCACGTGGTCGTCGATCCAGCGCTGCGCCCGGTCCAGGCGGGGGCGGGCCTCGTCGAGGCTCTCGATCGCGTCGAGGTCGTGCAGGATCCGCAGCGTCTGCTCGGTGTCGCCGGTCGTGACGTCGGCGATGGAGGCCAGCGTCCGGTAGGGGATCGGGTGCGGGGTGGCGGGCAGCGGCCCCGCCGCGGTGCCCACGGCCCTCTTGTACGCGGCCAGCTCGGCGGGCTGGCCCTGGGCCTCCGCGATCTTGCGGCCCAGGGCGTCCCACTCGTCGTAGAGCCGCTGGATCTCCTGGTCGAAGGCGATCTTGAAGGACTGGGCGGGCTTGCGGCGGGCGTACAGCCAGCGCAGCACCGGCGCCTCCATGATCTCCAGAGCGTCGGCGGGGGTCGGCACGTCGCCCTTGGAGCTGCTCATCTTGGCCATGCCGGTGATGCCGACGAACGCGTACATGGGGCCGATCGGCTGCCGGCCGCCGAACACCTCGCCCACGATCTGGCCGCCGACGATCCACGCCGAGCCGGGCGAGTGGTGGTCGACCCCCGACGGCTCGAAGACCACGCCCTCGTAGGCCCAGCGCATCGGCCAGTCGACCTTCCAGACGAGCTTGCCGTGGTCGTGCTCGGCCAGGCGCACGGTCTCGCCGAAGCCGCACTCGCAGGTGTAGGCCAGCTCGGTGGTCGCGTCGTCGTACGCGGTGACCGTCGTCAGGTCGCGCTCGCACAGGTCGCAGTACGGCTTGTACGGGAAGTACTCCTCCACCTGCTTCGACCGGTAGCGCGAGAGCACGGCGTCGATCCTCGCGCGCTCGCGCACGGCCAGCAGGATCTGCTCCCGGTAGGCCCCGCGCGTGTACTGCTCGGTCTGGCTGATGCCGCGGTATTCGACGCCCAGCTCCTCCAGGGCCCGGATCATGGGCGCCTTGAAGTGCTCGGCCCAGTTGGCGTGCGAGCTCCCGGGAGGGGCGGGCACCGAGGTGAGCGGCTTACCGATGTGCTCGGCCCACGACGGGTCGACGCCCGCGGGCACCCGGCGGAAACGGTCGTAGTCGTCCCAGGACAGCAGGTGCACGCACTCGACGCCGCGCCGCCGGATCTCGTCGGCGACCAGATGGGGAGTCATGACCTCGCGCAGGTTGCCCAGGTGGATCGGGCCCGACGGGCTCAGGCCCGACGCGCAGACGATCGGTTTGCCGGGCGCGCGCCGCTCGGCCTCGGTGATGACCTCGTCCGCGAACCTGGAGACCCAGTCGGTCTCGGCACTTTCCGCCATCGCGCCATTCTTGCGCCTCGCCGTCGCCCAAGCCAACGCGTTGGCGTTCAAACCCGCCAGGTCGCCGTCCGGGGGTGGCCCACCCGGCGCCGGGGCGGCCGGGTGGGGGTCCGTCAAAGGGTGGCCGCGTGCGGGTCCCAGTCGGCGGGGAACGGGTCAGGAGCGGTCAAGGTGGAGGCGATGGGCCGGAACTCCGCGCGTTCGCCCGACTCCGTGATGGCGCACATGAGCTCCAGCACGTGGAAGGCCAGCTCCCCCGACGCCCGGTGCTCCGTGCCCGCCCGGAGCGACCTGGCCAGGTCGAGCACGCCGATGCCGCGCCCGGCCGTGGTGCCCGACACCGGCAGCTCGCGCCAGTCAGGGTCGCGCAGCCCCCGGGCCAGCAGCGGGCCCTCGAACGTGTTGGGGTCGGGGAGCGACAGCGCGCCCTCGGTGCCGATGATCTCGATCGTCCGGCGGGGGATCGGCGAGTCGAAGCTGAACGTGGCCGTCGCCGTCGCCGTCCCCGGGAAGTCGAGCAGCGCGTTGACGTGCGTCGGGACGTCCACCGGGAAGATCTTGCCCTCCTTCGGCCCCGAGCCGACCACGCGCTGCGCGTGCGCCTTGCGGGTGTCGGCCGCCACCCGCGTGACGGGCCCGAGCAGGGAGACCAGGGCGGTCAGGTAGTAGGGGCCGAGGTCGAACAGCGGGCCGCCGCCCGGCTGGTAGAAGAACTCGGGGTTGGGGTGCCAGGACTCCGGCCCCAGGTTCTGGATGGCGGCCGTGACGGCGACCGGCTCGCCGATGAGGCCGGAGCGCAGGGCGTGCACGGCCGACTGGAGCCCGGCGCCCAGGAACGTGTCGGGGGCGCCGCCGACCCGCAGGCCCAGGTTCGCGGCCTCGGCGATGACCTTGGCGGCCTCGTCCACGCTCATGGCCAGCGGCTTCTCGCCGTACACGTGCTTGCCGGCGCGCAGCGCCTCCAGCGCGACGGCCGCGTGCGCGGACGGGACGGTGAGGTTGACGACGATCTCGACCTCGGGCACCGCCAGGACGGTGGCGAGGGTCCCCGACATGGGCACCCCGTGCTCGGCGGCGACCGCGGCGGCCCGCTCGGTGTCGATGTCCGCCAGGCCCAGCACGCGGACGTCGGGGAAGGTGGTGAGGTTTCGGAGGTATTGGCCACTGATGTTCCCGGCGCCGACCAGGGCGACGCCGATGGGGCCGTTGCTCAAGAGCTCTCCAGGGTGGTGAGGTAGGCGTGGCTGTCCGCGAGAGCGGCGAAGACGTCGGTCGCGCACTCGTCGAGCTCGACGATGCGCCAGGCGTCGGGAGCGGCGTCGAGGATCTCGGGCACCGGCATGACGCCCCGGCCCACCGCGGTGTGCGGCTCGCCCTTGACCACCGGGCCGTCCTTGACGTGCAGCGCCAGGACGCGCTCGGAGAGGCGGCCGAGCAGGGCGGGCACGTCCGCGCCGCCCACCGCCGCCCAGTAGGTGTCGATCTCCAGGAACACCTCGGGAGCGAGCAGGTCGGCCAGTGCCTCAAGGGCGTGCCGGCCGTCGATCTCGGGCTCGATCTCCCACCAGTGGTTGTGGTAGCCGATCCGCATCCCGTAGCCGGCGGCCTGCTCGGCCAGGCCGTTCAGCAGGTCGGCGGTGCGCGAGAGGCCGTCGCGCGTGGTGAACTCCTCGTGTGCGATGCCGCCGGGGATGATCACCAGGTCGGTGCCGACCGTGGCGATGGCGTCGAAGACCTCCGCCGGTTCCTTGCTGAGCAGCGCGTACGCGTGCGTGCTCGACACCGTCAGCCCCAGGTCGTCCGCGACCTCGCGGAAGCCCTTGGGGTCCGTCGTGGGGTCGTAGGGCTCGACGGCCTGGTAGCCGATCTCCGCGATCCGGCTCAGCACCGTGTCGCGGTCGGCCGCCAGCGCGTCCCTGACGGTGTAGAGCTGGACACTGATCGGTTTCGTCATCCGCGTACCCCCAGGAGGTGCTCGAGTGCGAGCTGGTTGAGCCGGGTGAAGTGGAAGCCGCGAGCGGCGGCCACCTCGGGGTCGAAGTCGTCCTTGGCCAGGTCTGCCCAGGTTTCGCCCGGCGCAAGCGTGGGCTGGGCGAGCTCGTCCACGCGGGAGGCCCGCAGAGCCTCCTGCACCTCGGGGTCGGCGCGGAAGGCCCGCGACTTCTCCTTGAGGATCAGGTAGGTGCGCATGTTCGCGGCCGCCGAGTCCCACACGTCCTGGGCGTCCTCGGTGCGCAGCGGCTTGTAGTCGAAGTGGCGGGGGCCGTCGTAGCCGCCGTTCTCCAGCAGGTCGACCAGGAAGAAGGCGCTCTTGACGTCCCCGTGGCCGAAGATCAGGTCCTGGTCGTACTTGGGCCCGTGCTGGCCGTTAAGGTCGATGTGGAAGAGCTTGCCCTGCCACAGCGCCTGGGCGATGCCGTGCACGAAGTTGAGCCCGGCCATCTGCTCGTGGCCGACCTCGGGGTTGAGGCCCACCATCTCCGGGTGCTCCAGCTCGTTGATCAGCGCCAGGGCGTGGCCGATCGTGGGAAGGAGGATGTCGCCGCGGGGCTCGTTCGGCTTGGGCTCGAGGGCGAAGCGGAGGTCGTAGCCGCGCTCGCGTACGTACGAGCAGAGCGTGTCCAGGCCCTCCTTGTAG
The DNA here is from genome assembly GCF_040605375.1 of Nonomuraea sp. NPDC005650. Classification (NCBI taxonomy): domain Bacteria; kingdom Bacillati; phylum Actinomycetota; class Actinomycetes; order Streptosporangiales; family Streptosporangiaceae; genus Nonomuraea; species Nonomuraea sp. NPDC005650. The sequence goes on along the minus strand of NZ_JBEXCR010000019.1, from coordinate 162,229 downwards.
CGGTCGAGCGCGGCCTTGACGTCCTTGGCCGCGTCCGACTCGGCGCCCTCGCGGCCGCCCCAGCACACGTACGTCCTGGCGCCGAGCGAGGCGGCCAGGTCGATGTTCCTGATCACCTTGCGCAGCGCGTACCGGCGGACGTCGCGGTCGTTGCTGGTGAACGCGCCGTCCTTGAAGACGGGGTGGGTGAAGAGGTTCGTGGTGGCCATCGGCACCTTCATGCCGGTCTCGTCCAGGGCCTTCCTGAACGCGGCGATGGCCTTGTCCCGGTCGGGCTCGACGGCGAGCAGGTCGTCGTCGTGGAACGTGACGCCGTACGCGCCCAGCTCCGACAGCTTGTGGACGGTCTCCACCGGGTCGAGCGGCGCCCGCGAGGCGTCGCCGAAGGGGTCGCGCGCCTGCCAGCCGACCGTCCAGAGGCCGAAGGTGAACTGGTCGGTCGGGGTCGGGATGAAATCGGACATTTGAGGGCGCCTCTCTGTTTAGTCCATAATCTGTACATAATCCTGAGGAGGCGGGCATGGTGGCGTCAAGAGGGGTCCGGCATGATTCCATGCGTGCCCGTAACCTGGCCGTAGTCCTGGGCGCCATCCACGGATCAGGACCTCACACCCGGGCCGCGCTCGCCGAGATGACGGGGCTCACCAAGACCACCGTGTCCAGCCTGGTGTCCGACCTGATCGAGGCGGGGGTGGTGGCCGAGGGCGGGGCCGTGCGGGGCGGCGAGCGGGGGCGGCCGGGCGTGGCGGTGAGCCTGAGCGGCCACCGGGTCGCCACGCTGGGGCTGGAGATCAACATCGACTACCTGGCCGCCTGCGTCGTCGATCTCACCCGGGCCGTGCGGCTGCGCCGTACGCGGCCGGCCGACAACCGCAACTCCGACCCTTCGGACATCCTCGGGAGCCTGCGCGACCTCGTGAAGGAGACGACGGCCGAGGCCGAGCGGGAGGGGCTGCGGATCATCGGCGCGGCCCTGGCCGTGCCCGGCACGGTCGAGGGTGAGGTGCTGCGCAGCGCGCCGCATCTCGGCTGGCGGGACGTGCGCGTGCCGGACCTCGTCGATCCGCCCTTCGCCATCGACAACGAGGCGAACCTGGCGGCGCTCGGCGAGCTGTGGTTCGGCTCGCGGGAGACGGACTTCCTCTACGTGTCCGGCGAGATCGGCATCGGCGCCGGGCTCGTGGTGGGCGGCACCGTGTTCAGGGGGACGTTCGGGCTGGCGGGCGAGCTGGGCCACGTGGTCGTCGTACCCGACGGGCCCGCGTGCAGGTGCGGCGGGCGGGGCTGCCTGGAGGTCTACGCCGGCCAGGACGCCCTGCTCGGGGCGCTGCCATCGGTGTCCGAGCTGGTCACGCGGCTGGAGTCGGGGGATCGCCGGGCGCTGGAGGCGTGCGGGCGGGCCGGGCACGCGCTCGGCGTGGCGCTCACCTCGGCCGTGCACCTGCTCGACCCGGGCCGGATCGTGCTGGGCGGGATCTACGCGCCGCTCTTCCCGTGGCTCGAAGGGCCGGTGGCGGAGGGGCTCGGCACCAGGCTGGGCGCCATGCGCGGCACGCCGCCCGCCCTCGTGGTCTCGGGCATCGGCGCGGACGCCGCCGTGCTGGGCGCGGCGGGGCTGATCATCCAGCAGGTCATCGCCGAGCCTGCCCAGGTGCTCGGCCTCTAAGGGGCGATCCCTAACATATCGGCATGCTGATCGAAGAGCGGTCCGCCGCGGACGGCGAGCTGGCCGTGCTGCTCGACGCGGCGTTCGCGGAGCTGGTGGCGCGTTACGGGCCCGAGGGGCGCTCGCGGGTCAAGGAGGGCGCCCGGTTCCTGGTGGCCTCGGTGGACGGCCAGGCCGTCGGCTGCGGCGCCGTGCAGCACGTGGACGACCTCACCGGGGAGCTCAAGCGGATGTACGTGCTGCCCGAGTACCGCGGGCGCGGCATCGCCACATCGATCCTGACCGCGCTGGAGGGGCTGGCCTGGGACCTGGGCTACCGGCGGCTGCGGCTGGCGACCGGGCTGCGGCAGCCCGAGGCCATCGCGCTGTACGAGCGGTGCGCGTACCGGCCGATCGAGCCGTACGGGAAGTACGTGGACGCCCCGCTGACCCGCTGCTACGAGAAGCCGCTGGCCCGGTAGGTCGTTTTCCGATCGACGGGCGGGCCGGGACGGCCCGCCCGCTGTCGCCTCAGCCGGCGGCGGCCTCCTCCAGGCCCCGGACGTCGATCTTCCGCATGCCCAGCATGGCCTTCATGGCCCGCTGCGCCCGCTCAGGATCGGGGTCGCCGAGCAGCTCCTGGAGCCGGGTCGGGATGATCTGCCAGGACAGGCCGTACCTGTCCTTCAGCCAGCCGCACTGCGACTCCTCGCCGCCCTCGGTGAGCTTCGCCCACAGCTCGTCGACCTCCTCCTGCGAGTCGCAGTCGACATACAGCGAGACGGCCTCGTTGAACTTGAACTCCGGGCCGCCGTTCAGCGCGATGAACCGCTGCCCGGCCAGCTCGAACGTCACCACCATGGCCGTCCCGGCGGGCCCGGGCGTGACGTCGAGGACGCGAGAGTCCTTGAACAGCGAGATGTAGAACTCGGCGGCCTCCTCGGCCTGGTTGTCGAACCAGAGGAACGTGGTGATCTTCTGCATGGCGTTTCCTTCCTGAGAGGTCTTCACCAACGCGTCGAACTCCCCCCAGCCGGATCGACAAACCAGCCGCCGAGTTTTCTCTTTTTTTCTCACCCCTCGTCTGAGGGCCGGGGACCGCCTCCCGGCGGCGCGGTGCTCTCGCGGACCACCAGGCTGGTCGCCAGCTCGACCCGCGGCGTCTCCGGGTCCTGGCCGTTGATGAGCTGGATCAGCATGCGGGCGGCCATGGCCGCCATGTTCGCCAGGGGCTGGCGCACGGTGGTGAGCGTGGGGGCGATCCACTGGGCGAAGGACAGGTCGTCGAACCCGACCACGCTCAGGTCCTCCGGCACGCGCAGGCCGCGCACGCGGGCCGCCCGGTACGTCGCCAGCGCCTGAAGGTCGTTGCCCGCGAAGACGGCCGTGGGAGGGGCGGGCAGGTCCAGCAGTTCGAGGGCGTGGTGGTAGGCCGGCTCGTGACTGTAGTCGCCGTGCCGGATCAGGGCGGGGTCGACCTCGACGCCGACCTGGTCGAGCGCGGCGCGGTAGCCGTCGAGCCGGGCCCGCGAGGTCAGCCGGTGGGCGGGGCCGGTGATCATCGCGATCCGCCGGTGGCCGAGCTCGATCAGGTGCCTGGTCGCGGTGAAGCCGCCGTTCCAGCTGGTCGATCCGACCGACGGGACGTCGGGGCCCTCGTCCACCGACGGCTGCACCACCACGAACGGGATGCCCAGCCGCCGCAGCTCACGCTCCTGGTCGGCCGAGAGCTCGGAGATGACCAGGATCGCGCCGAGCGAGCCGCGCGTGGCGAGGTCGTCGAGCCACTGGCGGGCCAGGTTGCTCCGCTTGTGCACGGCCGAGACGACCAGGCCCATGCCCTCGGCCTGCACCGCCTCCTCGGCGCCGCGGATCAGCTCCACCGCCCAGGGGTTGTCGAGCTCGTTGATGACGAACTCGATCAGGCCGCCGGGGCGCTCGTAGCGGCCGGGCAGCGTGTAGCCGTGCTGGCCGAGCAGCCGCTGGACCTTGCCCCTGGTTTTCGCGGAGACATCCGACCTTCCGTGCAGCACCTTCGACACGGTCGAGACCGAGACCCCGGCCTGCGCCGCGATGTCGGCCATCGTGCTCCGCCGCTCCACCGTGATGTCGTCCACTGTTCCACATCCTCCCGCCCCCTAAGTCTGCCGTCTTGACCGAGCTCTTGACGACATCGGACGTTTCGCCTACGTTTCCGGCAGATTGATGTTTCGCAAGGTTTCGCAACTCCTGGTGCGGCTGGTCTCCTCGCGGTCGGCGGCACCCGCGGCCACGCCCACTCCGCCGTACTCCGGCTCCACATCTAGGAGGAATCCATGGATCACGCACCCAGCCGCCGCGCGGTGCTCGGCGGCACGATGGCCGGTCTCGCCGTCCCGCTCCTCGGCGGCGCACCGCCGGCCCGGGCCGCCGCCCTGGCGGGCCCCATCGGCTCCGGCTGGACGGAGATCTCCCCCAGCTACTCCGTCCACCAGCCGCCCGACAGGACCCGCCACACGTACGACGCCGCCACCGGCGAGCACCACTTCTGGGTGTACGACACCGACCCCAGCACCTTCCCCGGCCAGGACTCGGGCCCGCGCAGCGAGCTGCGCTTCCACAACGACTACACCTCGGGCGACGCGCAGTTCGAGTGCGACATGAAGATCGGGGCGGGCGCCCATCGGATGTGCGTCATGCAGGTCTTCGGCGGCGCCACGTCCGCGACGGCGTTCATGACGCTGGCCATGAACACCGACAGCATCAACTACTACGACTCCGCGACCCAGATCTACGCCCCGGTGTACGACAGGTACCTCCGGCTGAACGTCGTCCACGAGACCGGCACCGGCAAGATCCACGTCTTCGTGAACCGTCAGTACCGGATCAGCTTCAACGACCGCGGGGACGCCACCCACTACTTCAAGTGCGGCCTCTACGGCCGGGAGGGGATGTCGGCGCGCAGCGACAACTACATCAAGAACATCCACATCTATCGCAAGTGACCGGGATCGGCCCGCCCGTTCCCGGGGGCGGGCCGCCTCGTTAGAGTGCCGATCATGGAGCCGACGATCGCGGAAGAGTACCGGCGCTTCGCGTCGAGGGAGGCCCGCGGGGCCTCGCCGCTGTACGAGGAGCTCGCCTCCGGGGTGGCCGGCGATCGCGACCTGATCGCGCTGCTGTACGGCCTCCCGCCCGCCAAGCGGCAGCCCAACCTGCTCTTCGCCGCCGCCCGGTACGTCGCGGGAACTCCTGCCGACTACCAGGGGTTCCGCCGGACAGTGCTCGACCACCGGGACGCGGTCGTCGCCACGATGCTCTCCCGCCGTACCCAGACCAACGAGCCGGCCCGGTGCGCCGCCCTTTACCCGCTGCTCGCCTCGCTCCCGCAGCCGCTGGCGCTGCTGGAGGCCGGCGCGTCGGCGGGGCTGTGCCTGCTGCCCGACCGCTACGGCTACGACTACGACGGGCGCCTGGCCGGGGCCGTGGACAGCCCGCTGCGGCTGCGCTGCCGCACCGAGGGCGGGTCGCGCTTCGCCGAGCCGGGCGCGGTGAGCGTCGCGTGGCGGGCCGGCATCGACCTCAACCCCCTCGACGTCAACGACCCGGACGACGTGCGATGGCTGCGGACGCTGGTCTGGCCCGAGCAGCACGACCGCCTGCGCCGCCTGGACACCGCCATCGACCTGGCGCGCCCGGATCCGCCCCGCGTCGTGCGCGGCGACCTCAACGCGCGCCTCGCGGAGGTGGCCGCCGAGGCGCCCGCGGACGCCACGCTCGTCGTCTACCACACCGCGGTGCTCTACTACGTGCCGGACGCCGGCCGCGCCGCGTTCGTGGCGCAGGTCGGACGGCTCGGCGGCCACTGGATCTCCCAGGAGGATCCGGGCGTCCTTCCGAGCGTCGACGCCCGCCTGGGCGAGCGGCCCCCGGCGGACGTCGTCACCTACGCGCTCGCGCTCGACGGACGTCCCGTCGCGTTCTCCGCGATGCACGGCGGCTGGGTCCGCTGGCTGCCCGCCTGAGACCCGGTCCCTTACTCGCGTGCTCCGTGCGTGTCCGCCGGGCGGGAGCTCAGCGCGAACCTGCCAGGGACGGCCGTGGCCGCCAGCGCCAGGGCCGCCACGGCGGCGATCACCCCGAGGTACGTGGCCGGCGGCACGTACGGCAGCGCCGACCCCGTCATCCCCGCGCTGAAGGCGGCCAGCGTGACCAGCGAGATCGCCGTCCCGAGCGCCACCGCGACGACCGTCGCCGTCAGCGTCTCCGCGCGCAGCATCCGCGCCGCCTGCCGCCGCGTCGTGCCCACCACCCGCAGCAGGGCGAGCTCCCTGGACCTGGCCAGCGTGGACATGGCCAGGGTGTTGACCACGGCGATCGCGCAGAAGGCGATGATCAGGCCCATGGCGACGTACGTGACCGCCGCGTTGGGGTTTTCCACCTGCGCCGTCCCGGCCCCGTCGAGCACCGTCACGCCGGGCGTCCGCCGGAGCGCCTCGCGGTCCCCGCCGGAGACCAGGACGGTGCCCCGCGGGTCGTCGACGTGGCCCGCGACGAGCCCCCGGGAGAGAGTCAGGTCGCCGAAGCCGAGGCCGCGGGCGTAGATCGCCACGACCCGCACCTCGGCGGGGGTGCCATCGCCGAGCACCAGCTTGAGCCGGTCTCCCAGGCCGGCGTCCAGGCGGTCGGCGGCGGTGCGGCTGATTGCCGCCGAGGTGTCGCCGAGCCCGTCCATCGAGCCCGCCACGACGCCCAGATCCATCGTCCGGTCCAGGCCCTCGGGCGTGACGGCCTGGACCGCGTACTTCTCCAGATCGATCCTGACCGAGGTGCGCAGCACCTCCGTGACGGCCCGCACGCCGGGCACGCGGCGCGCGGCGGCGGCAGCGGAGCCGGGCCCGAGCACGTGACCGGCCCTGACACCTGCGCTCAGCTCGTTCTGCGCGGCATGCCCCATCGTGGTCTGCACGAACAGGATCGTGCACGTCATCGCCGTCATCAGGGTCAACGGCGTGATCACCGAGGCCAGCCGGCCGGTGCCGGCGCGCAGGCTCTTCCGCGCGAGGTAGCCGGCCACGCCGGGCGCGCGCAGCGGCAGCGCCGTCACCGCCCGCGCGACCAGCGGGCCGAGCAGGGCGACCGCGATCGTCCACACCAGCGCGGTCAGCATGGTGACGGGGCTGGAGGCCGCCTCGGTGTTCAGGCCGGACAGCACGATCGTCAGGGCCACGCCGCCGCCGAGGGCGAGCAGGCCCGCGACCAGCCGCACCGGCGGGATCCCGGCGGCCGGCATCGCCGTCTCTCCCAGCGCCTCGACCGGCCTGATCCGCGCGGTACGGCGGGCGGAGACGCGCGCCGCCACCCACGCGGCCACCAGCGTGGTCACGACCGCGACGATCGGGGGGAACGGGCTGACCACCAGGCGCAGGTTCGCGGGCATGGCGCCCAGATCGACGAACCTGGAACGCAGCCAGAGCCCGAGCAGGATCCCGGCCCCGGAGCCGAGCGCCCCGGCGACCGCGCCGATGAGCAGGGCCTCGCCGCCGACCATCCGCCTGACCTGCCGCGGCATGGCGCCGACGGCTCGCAGCAGGGCGATCTCGCGCCGGCGCTGCTGCATGGCCAGGGCGAACGTGCCCACCACGACGAGGATCGCCACCAGCAGCGAGGTGCCGCCGAGCGCGCCGCCCAGGCTGATCAGCTTGACCCGGGCGTTCTCCGCCCCCGGGAACTCGACCGCGCCGCGCTCGTCGCCGGTGTAGGCCACGGCGCCCTTGACGGCGATCCCGACCCCGGGCCAGACGCCGATCGCCGTCACCAGGCCGTCGCGTCCGGCCAGGCGGCGGGCCTCGGCGGTGGTGAAGAAGATCGTGTCCTGGCCGGGCAGCGCCTGCGCGGTGACCCCCACCACGCGGTGGCCGGGGACCGCCCGGCCGGCGTGGCGGGCGTCCACGACCACCTCGTCCGCGGCCCTGGGAGCGCGCCCCTCGGCCAGCGTGAACGGGGTCAGCGCGGCCGACTCCCAGCCGTGGGCGGTGAACTCGGCGTAGGGGAAGGTCACCTCGGTGACCACCTTCGTCACGCCGGGCACGCGGGCGAGGTCCCCCGCCAGGGCGGCCGGGATCCACCTGCGCTCGGACAGGAGCTTGGCCTTCTCCTTGCCGCTCTCCTTGGTCTGCCGGACGTACTGGTCGCCCGCCACGATCACGGGGGCGCCGGCGTACCGCTCGGGCGCGACCCCGCCGCGCAGGCCCGTCTCCAGCAGCATCCCGCACGCCGTCACCAGCGCCGCCGCGCACAGCAGGGCCACGAACGCGCCGGCGAATCCGGCCTTGCGGTGGCGGAGCATCCGCAACGCGAAGGAGATCATCAGTTCCACGCCCCCAGCCCGGTCATGCGCCCGGCCACCTTCTCGGCGGTGGGAGCCGTCATCGAGTCCACGATCCGGCCGTCGGCCAGGAACAGCACGGTGTCGGCGTACGAGGCCGCCACCGGGTCGTGGGTGACCATCACCACGGTCTGGCCGAGCCCGGAGACCACCTCCCGCAGCAGGGTCAGCACGTCGCGGGCGGTCATCGTGTCCAGTGCGCCGGTCGGCTCGTCGCCGAACACCACCTCCGGCCTGGTCACCAGCGCCCTGGCGATGGCCACCCGCTGCTGCTGGCCGCCCGAGAGCTCGGCCGGGCGGTGGCCGGCCCGGCCGTCGAGGCCCACCCTGCGTACGACCTCCCGCAGCCAGCCCTGGTCGATCCGGGCTCCGGCCAGCATGAGCGGCAACGTGATGTTCTCCGTCACGGTCAGCGCGGAGACCAGGTTGAAGGCCTGGAACACGAAGCCGACGCGCTGCCGCCGGAGCTCGGTCAGCGCGTTCTCGTCCATGCCCGCCAGATCGGTGCCGCCCAGGCGTACCGATCCCGAACTGGGGACGTCGAGCCCGGCCGCGCAGTGCAGGAACGTGCTCTTGCCCGAGCCCGAGGGGCCCATGACGGCGGTGAAGGTGCCGCGGGGGATGCCGATCGACACCTCGCGCAGGGCCGCCACCGCGCTCCGGCCCCTGCCGTACACCTTGCTCACCGCGTCCAACCGCACTGCTTCTGTCATGCCTCAAGCCTGCTGATCTGCGCTTTCAGCCACCAGAGAGCCGGTCACGACCCTGCCATGACCTCATCATGATCCGGACATAATGGTCAGGTGATCCGCATTCTCCTGGCCGAGGACCAGCACGTCATCAGGGAAGCGCTCGTGACCCTGATCAGCATCGAGCCCGACATCGAGGTCGTCCAGGCGGTCGAGTCCGGGGACGCGGTGGTCGCCGCCGCCCTGGTCCACCGGCCGGACGTGGCCGTTCTGGACGTCGACATGCCCGGCGCGATCGACGGCCTCGACGCCGCCGGCGAGCTGCGCGCGAAGCTGCCGGGCACCCGCACGCTCATGCTCACCGGCCACGGCAAGCCGGGCCACCTCCGGCGCGCGCTCGCCTCCCAGGTGGACGGCTTCATCCTGAAGACCGCCTCGCCGGAGGAGCTGACGGGCGCGATCAGGAAGGTCGCGCGGGGCGAACGCGTCCTCGACCCCTCGCTCGCCCTCACCGCGTGGAACCTGGCCGACAACCCGCTCACCCCGCGCGAGGCCGACGTCCTGCGGCTGGTGGCGGAGGGGGCGGAGGCGACGGAGATCGCGGGCCGGCTCTTCCTGAGCGCGGGGACCGTCCGCAACTACATCACCGCGATCGTCACCAAGCTCAACGCCCGCAACCGCACCGACGCCGTACGCATCGCCACCGAGGCGGGCTGGATCTAGACCGGGACCGTGGCCGTCAGCTCGAAGCAGCCGTCCTCCTGGGACACGGCCAGCCGCCCGTCGAGCGCCGTCAGCCGGGTGGTGAGGTTGCCGATCCCGGCCGAGCCGCGGCGGCCCTCCGTGGCGCGTGCCCCGTCGTTGCGCACGCTCAGCCGTACGACGCCGTCCCGTACGGAGGTCGCGATCGTGCACCGGCGGGCCGAGCTGTGCCGCAGGACGTTGGTGACGGCCTCCCTGAGCACGATGCCGAGCGTGGTGTCGGCCTCCCCGGCGAGGGCGTCGTGGCCCAGGTCGACCTGGACGTCGATGCCCGCGGTCGCCAGCAGCGAACGGGCCGACTCGGCCTCGCCGGCCAGGGACAGCTCCCGGTGCCCGCCCGACACCGTTCGCAGGTCCTCCGTCGCCTGTTCGGTCATCGACAGGACGTCGTCGAGCTCCTTCCGCGCCCGTTCGGGGTCGAGGCGGCGGGCCAGCTCGCACTTGAGCAGGATCGCGGCCAGGGTGTGTCCGAGGAGGTCGTGCAGGTCGCGGGCGGCCCGCAGCCGTTCCTCGACGACGGCCGCGCGGGCGGGGCCGTCCCTCGACTCGTGCAGCTCCCTGGCCAGCTGGGCGAGCTTGAACAGGCCGTACACGACCAGGCCGGTGACGACCGTGCTGATCGCGTAGTTCACGGTCGGCGGGATCGGCAGGCCGAGGAGCACGGCGGCGGCGGCGACCACCGCGACGACGGCCGCCACCAGCGGCAGCGCCACCGCCCACGGGAAGGCCAGCAGGATCGGCCCCGCCAGGAATCCCGCCACTCCCAGCCAGGACTGCCCGAACAGCGGGATCGGCGCGAACGTCAGCACCGCCATGATCGACAGCGCCACCGGGTGCCGCCCCTCGACCGAGCGGAGCTGCATGAAGACGATGACGGCCAGCGGGGCCGCCGGCCAGAGCGAGCCGGCCACCAGCAGCGCCTTGGCCGAGAAACCCACGAGGACGGCCGCCAGCAGCGCCGTCGGCAGCACGTTGCCGCCCCAGGAGGTGTCGTGGGCGGGCTCGGTGACCGTGGTGGGCAGCCTCGCCTCCACGGTCACCATCGCGTCGTCGGTGAGCCCGACCGTGAGCGTGCCGCCTGCCGTCTCGACCTGGGCCGGCAGGTCGCCGAGGCTCTCGTCGCCGGCCGTGCGCGCGCCGTCGTGGGAGACGCGCAGCCGTACCGTGCCCGCCTCCGTGACGGTCTCGACGCGGCAGGTGGTGGCCGTGCGCCGCCGTACGATCTCCGTCACGGCCTCCCGGAGCACCGCCGCCAGGAGCGCTCCCGCGGGGCCCAGCGGCTCGGCGTGCCCCACGCGTACGTCCACGGTGACGCCGGCGGCGGTCAGCATGGCCTTGGCGGTGGACATCTCGGGAGCCAGGGACATCGCCCGGTAGCTCGCCGCCGCGGCCCTGGCGTCGGCCAGCGAGCGGCGGGCGGTCTCCACGTCGGGGGTGCCGCTCCGGGCGCCGTCGGCGATCGTGGCCAGCGCCCTGCCCAGGCCCGCGCTCAGCTCGGCGGCGATGCGCAGCCGCTCCTCGGCCGCCGCCGTCACCGCCAGCGCGAGCCTGGCCGCGTTCACCTCGTCGATCCGGTCGATCATCCTGGTCAGGCCGTAGACGATCAGGGAGATCAGCACCATGCTGATCACCGGGTCGATCGGGCCGAGCAGCGCGGCGCTCGCCGCCACCGCCAGGGCGAGCGGCCACAGCCGGGTCAGCAGCAACGACCCGCCGACGAAGCCGAGCACGCCGACGGAGGAGCCGGACAGCAGGACCGACCCGTACGCCAGAGCGGCCTGCAGGAGGATCAGCCACCACGACCGCCACCGGACGAAGGCGACCTGCGCGGCGAACACGCCCAGTGCCAGGGGCGATCCCGCCGCCACATAGACGCTCGCGAAGCCCGCGAACACCACGCCAACGATCAGCTTCCCCCGCGTGTGCACCCGTGCAGCCTAGGAGACGCCCCTTCGCCGCCGGGAGCCGGGAGCCGGGAGTCGGGTGCGGGCCCCGGGTGCCGGGCCGGGGTCCCACGGTCGGTTCAGGCGGCGGAGGGGACGCGGCGCCGTCCGCCGAGCCCGGCCGACGGCGCGCGGCGCCGGGAGGAGACGGCCAGGATCGTGGTCGCGCACGCCGACACCAGCCCGGCGAGAGCGGCGGCGGCCCCGAGCGTCAGCGCGTCGGGGTGGACGAGGGCCTGGCCGCGCTGCGCCTGCCACAGCACCAGCCAGGTGAGCCCGGCGTACCCGAACGCGGCGACGATCACCAGAGCGGTACGGGTGCCGGCGCCGGCGAGGACCGCGAAGCGCCGGGCGAGCAGGCGCAGGCCGATCGCGACCAGCGGGAGCACCTGCAGGGCGTGCAGGCCGACGAAGTGCGCCACCCGCAGGTCGCCCGCGCCCGTCTCCCACCCGGTGACCGGCATGCCGGCGCCGCCGTCGGGCGCCCCGACGCTGTGCGCGCCGATCGTGGTCAGGCTCAGCCCCTTGGCCAGTCCCTCCGCCTGGCCGGGGGTGGGGGCGGTCATCAGGTAGCCGATGGACATGCCCGCGAGCGAGACGGCCAGCCCGAGCGGGATCGCCCACGCCATCGCGCGGTCCACCCGGCGCTGCGCGATCAGGAGGACGCCTGCCGCGAAGGTCAGCAGCCAGCCCAGGTACGCGGCGCCGCCCATGACCATGAACACGGTCTCGTCCAGCCCGGTGGCGAAGTTGAAGTGGCTGCGGACGCCCCGGGCCGCCTGGAAGGTGATGGCCGTGATCTCCGGGAGGAGGAAGCCGCCCACGGTCAACGTGCCCAGCCACCACAGCGTCCGCCGCCACCGCCGGGCCTGACCGATCATCCAGGCCAGCGTGAGCGAGTACAGTCCGAGGGAGATCGCGAACTTGAACGGCTTGAGCCACACCCCCTGGCCCATCAGCGTCCGCCCGTCCACCACGAGCCCGATCGCGCAGACGACGGCCAGCACCGCCATCGCCGCCGCGCAGTAGCTGAGCGGGCCGTGCCACACGGACGTGGCCTTCCGAACGTCCCGGCGCTGGAGCAGGGCACCCATGATGTCTCCTTCACATCGACTGTGAGTGCAACACTGCTGGTCAGCGGCCTCCCCAACCAGAGACGTGATCATCGACCGGGCATGACCTCATCACGAATCGGGCATCTTGCCAGGAATCAGCCATTACGGCTGGACCGATAGTGAGAAAGGTCAGCCGAGACTGTACCGGTCAGTCTCCGATTTATACGTTTTCTTGACGCCCTGACCAGGCCAATCACCTCTTTGGCCTGGATAGTGTGCGATGCATCTTTATGCGGCCATTGCGGAGGGGTTGACCGTTATGGTGCTGGCGAAAAAGCCGGCCCCCACGGAAGGGACGCTGCGTTCCTGGTTGCTGGAGGGCTTGCAGACCGACCGGAAGCAGATCCAGCACGGCCCCCACGTGAAGCACTCGTGGTGGCGGGTGATGTGCCTGACCGGCGTGGACTACTTCTCCACGCTGGGCTACCAGCCGGGCATCGCGGCGCTGGCGGCCGGGCTGCTCTCGCCGCTGGCCACGTTGTTCCTGGTCGCATTGACGCTGCTGGGGGCGCTGCCGGTCTACCGCCGGGTCGCGGTCGAGAGCCCGTACGGGCAGGGCTCGATCGCGATGCTGGAGAAGCTGGCGCCGCAGTGGTGGGGCAAGTTGTTCGTGCTGGCCCTGCTCGGGTTCGCGGCGACCGACTTCGTGATCACGATGACGCTGTCGGCGGCGGACGCGACCGCGCACATCCTGGAGAACCCGTTCGTGCCGGACTTCCTGGCCGGACAGCGGGTCATCGTCACGCTGGTGCTGCTCGCCCTGCTCGGGGGCGTGTTCCTGATGGGCTTCACCGAGGCGATCGGCATCGCCGTGGTGCTCGTCTTCGTCTATCTGGCCCTGAACGCGGTCGTGGTCTCGACGGCCGTCGTGCACGTGCTGGAGGCCCCCCAGGTGGTCGTCGACTGGAAGCGCGCGCTGAGCCTGAACTTCTCCAGCCCGCTGGCCATGATCGGCCTGTCTCTGGTGGTCATGCCGAAGCTGGCGCTGGGCATGTCCGGGTTCGAGACCGGCGTCGCGGTGATGCCGGTGGTCAAGGGCGACATCAAGGAACGGATCAAGGGCACCAGGCGGCTGCTCACCACCGCCGCGCTGATCATGAGCGTCTTCCTGATCTTCTCCAGCTTCGTCACCACCGTGCTCATCCCGCACCAGGAGTTCGAGGAGGGCGGCAAGGCGAGCGGCCGGGCCCTGGCCTACCTGGCGCACGAATACCTGGGCGACTGGTTCGGCACCGTGTACGACGTCTCCACGATTGCGATCCTGTGGTTCGCCGGGGCCTCGGCGATGGCCGGGCTGATCAACCTGGTGCCGCGCTACCTTCCGCGCTATGGCATGGCGCCGGAGTGGACGGGGGCGATCCGGCCGCTGGTGCTGGTGTTCTCGGCCATCGCGTTCGGTATCACGATCATCTTCGACGCCGACGTGAACGCCCAGGGCGGCGCGTACGCCACCGGCGTCCTCGTGCTCATGCTCTCGGCCGCGGTCGCGGTGACGCTGTCGGCCGGGAAGCTGGGCCAGCACAAGGCCATGGCCGGGTTCGCGACCATCTCGGCCGTCCTGACGTACACGCTGGTGGACAACGTCATCGAGCGGCCGGACGGCGTCAAGATCGCCTCGTTCTTCATCGCGGCGATCATCGTCACCTCGTTCATCTCCCGGGCGACCCGCTCGACCGAGTTGCGGGTCACCGCGGTGCACCTGGACCCGTTGGCCGAGCAGTTCGTCAACGAGGCGGCGTGCGGCGAGATCCACGTGATCGCCAACGAGCCGCACGAGCGGGACCAGGCCGAGTACACCGACAAGTCGCGCGAGGCGTGGCTCACCCACCGGCTGCGTCCCGCGGAGCCCGTCCTGTTCGTGGAGGCGACGGTGCCGGACGCCTCGGAGTTCGAGACCGAGCTGCGCGTCAAGGGCGAGGAGCGGTTCGGGCACAAGATCCTGTGCGTCGAGACCTCCGCGGTGCCGAACGCGCTGGCCGCGCTGCTGCTCCACCTGCGCGACCGGACGGGCTCCGTGCCGCACATCTACTTCCACTGGACCGAGGGCAACCCGGTCGTGGCGATGCTGCGGTACCTGGTGTTCGGCGGCGGCGACGTGCCGCCGGTGACCAGGGAGGTGCTGCGCCAGGCCGAGCCGGACCCGGAGCGCCGGCCGCGCGTCCACGTGGGCTGAGTCTCCTCGGGCCGGGCACCCGCGGCCTCAGTCGTCGGTGAAGCGCAGGTCCTCGCGGTCCAGGTGGCGTTGCAGGCGGCGGCGGGTGCGCTCGCCGATCTCGCCGTCGGCGTACATGCGGGACAGGGCGTCGCTCTGCACGGCCAGGACGTCGCGGCGGATCCGGCCGTAGACGTCGTTCGGGTCGCCCTCGCGCTCCTGCTCCAGCTCCATGCGGATGTGCAGGGAGTGGCGCACGCGTTCGAGCACGACGGGGGAGGCCGCCTCCAGGTCCGCCAGCTCGTCCAGGTACGACACGGCCAGCTCGGCCAGCTTGCGCCGCCCGCGTACGTACTCGGCGTGCGAGTCGTGCGGCGAGACCGCCAGCCCCGACAGGCGCACCAGCGGCGCGAGCGTCAACCCCTGCACCAGCAGGGAGATCACGATGACGCCCGTGGCGACCACCATCAGCAGGTCGCGGTAGGGGAGCGGCCGCCCGGCCGCGTCGGCGAGCGGGATCGACAGCGTGGCGGCCAGCGGGACCACGCCACGCGCCCCCGCCCAGGACACGACGGCGGGCACTTGCCAGGACGAGCGCAGCCGCCGCCCGCCGCGCCACTGCCGGATCGCCGCGAGCGGGAACATCCACGCCACCCTGACCACGATCAGCGTGAGCGCGACGGCGAGCACGGCGGGCAGCCACGACTGCTCCTCCCCGGACAGCCGCCGGATCTGGCTGGGCAGCTGCAGCCCGATGAGGCTGAACACCACGCTCTCCAGCAGGAAGATCACCGTGCCGTAGACGGCGGTCAGCTGCAGCCGGATGCGCGCGTCCGTCAGTTTCTCCGCCTGCCCGCCCAGGATCACCGCCGCCACCACGACCGCCGTCACGCCCGAGGAGTGCGCGATCTCCGCCAGGACGTAGGCGAGGTAGGGGGTGACCAGCGCGATGACGCTCTCCAGCACCGGGTCCTCGGTGCGCCGCCGTACCAGCGCGACTCCCGCCGCCACCACCGCCCCGATTGCCGCGCCCCCGACCGCGAGCAGCGCGAATTCACGCGCGATGCCGGTCCAGCCGGCCACCCCGCCGGCCAGCGCCGCGCCGACCGCGATCCGGAACAGGACGAGGCTCGTGGCGTCGTTGAACAGGCTCTCGGCCTGCACCAGGGTCTGCAGGCGCGGCGGCAGCGACAGCTTGCGGCCCAGCGCCGTGACCGCGACGGGGTCGGTGCTCGCCAGCACCGCGCCCAGCACGAACCCCAGGGCGAGCGGCAGCGGCGTCAGCAGGACGGTCACGAAGCCGACGGCCGCCGCGGAGACCACCACGAGCCCCACCGCCAGCAGCGAGACCGGTTTCCAGACCCGCTTCAGCTCGCGCCAGGACAGCTCCTCGCCGGCCGCGTAGATGAGCGGCGGCAGGACCACCAGGCTGACGATCTCGGGGCTGACGCCGATGTTCGACGCGTACGGGGTGAGCCCCACGAGGAGGCCCGCGAGGACCAGCAGGGACGGCGCGGGCACGCTGATCCGATCCGCGAACGTGGCCACCACCGTGGCCAGCGCCACCAGGAACAGCACCACCTGCACGATGTGCACCGCTTCTCCTCGCCTAGCCGTCGCCCATGCCGACCAGACTTCCCGGCGCACCGTACATAAACGGTACTAGACCCCGCCGTCGACGTGCTCGAACTCGACCTGGCACCGGATCGGTCCTGAGCCGGCGCACGTCGGTCAGGGGCGTAGCAGGGCACGGACCCGGTCGATGGCCGCGCCGGCGCGCTCCAGGTTCTCCTGGAGCGTGCCGGTGGCGGTGCGGAGCCGCTCGGCGGCGAGCCGGCCGTCGGCGAGGAGGCCGGTGCCCAGGAGCTCTTCGGCAGCCCCGCGCTCGTCGGCCTCGGCCCGCGCCCTGGCCTGGTGGATCAGGCCGAGAACGGTCTCCGCCAGCTCCGCCGAGCCCATGCGCATGGCCCGCGGGTCGAGGTGGAGCCCCCGGACGCCTGAGACGCTGCCGTACTCGACGCTCACCCGGCCGTCCCTGGACTCGGCGCGCGCCACGGTCTCCGGGAGTTCGTGCAGGCGGCGCATCCGCTCGAAGAGGAGGTCGGCGTCGGCCGCCAGCCGCTCGGGGTCCAGGCCGAGCTCCTGTCCGAAGTCCATGATCACTCCCAGGGGAACGTGTAGGAGCCGTCGGCGGCCTGCTCCGGCACGTACCGGCCGGTCACCGTCTGGCTGCCCGTCGAGATGTCGTTGACCGCCTTGGCGCCCGCCAACTGCGGCAGGCCCGGCGAGCCCTTCCAGAGGCCATCGCCGAGGCCGTGGGCGGTCAGGTCGCGTTCGACCCGGTTGGCCGTGCCCCAGATGAGCATGGGGCCCTGGGCGAAGGTCGCCGCGGCCAGGTCGTTCAGGCCGCCGCGGTCGCCGCGGGCGGCCTCGGCGCCGACGTCCACCGCCACGGTCGCGGTCAGCGCGGCGGCGCACCCGTGCAGCAGCGCATCCAGCAGCGACTCCGTCGCGCGGTAGCCCTCGTAGAGCTTGAGCAGGCACTGCGTGGCCAGGACCCTGGCCCCGGCCAGGCTGAGCGGCGTGACCGCGGCGAGCAGCACCCACGCCGCCACCGCGGCCATGGCCGCCGCCACCAGGAACTGGAAGAGGACGAACGCCGCCAGCGCCGCTCCGACCGTGTAGAGGGTGAGCGCGGTGACCACCGCGCGGATCTCGATGCCGCGCAGGTCGGCCAGGTACGCGTCCATGCGGCGCTGGAAGGCCCGGCCGTCCTCGCTGCGCCAGCTCGTCGAGGCCACCTCGGACACGAGAGCCTGCACGTTCAGCCGCGCGGCCACCACGTCGTCGTGCACCGCGAGCCAGGTCCGCGCCCCGTCGAAGAACGACTGGGGATGGTACTGGTGGACGTACATCCTGCCGACGAACGGCCAGCCCGCCGGCACGCCCAGCGCCGACAGCGCCAGCGCCGAGCCCGTGCCCACCTCCAGGCCCCGGCGGGCCAGGGCGGCGAGGTTCATCTCCACCGGACGGAGCTCGCGACCTCGGCTGCCTGCCAGGTCGCGATCGAGGTGGTCATGCCGTCCTGGACGCGTGCGGTGTCCTCGGCCCGGTGGCGCAGCTCCGTCATGGTGAACGCCTCGACCTCGTTGTAGGCCAGCGCCAGCGAGTACGTGAACGACGTGAAGGCGGACTCGGCCACCGTGAGCGAGACCAGGCGCGGCAGCGCTTCGCCGAGCGGCCTGGCGGCCTCGGGCAGGCGGGACCTGATCTCCCTGAGCCGGTCCCGCTCGATCTCTACCTCATCTGTCCGGTATGTCGGCATGTGCAGAAGCCTGTCCCGCGGGAGATCGCGGCGGGGAGGTTCTGACGCAACGCCTACGCGAACCTGACGAAACACCTACGCGGACCCGGCATACCGCCCCGCGATCTTGACGCAAGGTCCTCGTGCCGGATCGGCGGGCCGGCCATCAAGGTCGCGTCAGAATTCCGGGCACGCGCGTCCTGATTGCGTATTAATAGCCGGTTTTCTCCGAAAACGCATCTAGCGTCCGAGTCAGTGCAGTTCTCGCAGGAGGAATCAGATGAGCCGGTTGTTCGTCCCCAGTCCGCGCGGGCCCGTCCACCTCGACGAGCGGTTCGAGCCCTGGCCGGCCACCACCGGTTTCCGGCCGGTGGCCGCCACCGGTGGCGTGCCGCTCATGGACATCGTCGAGCGCTTCGGCACCCCCGCCTACGTGGTGGACGAGGCCGACGTGCGCGGACGCTGCCGCGCCTGGCGCACGGCGCTGCCCGACGCCGACATCCTGTACGCCGCCAAGGCGTTCCTGTGCCGGGCCATGGCCACCTGGATCCGGCAGGAAGGGCTGGGCCTGGACGTCTGCTCCGGCGGCGAGCTGGCCATCGCCCGGTCCGTCGGCTTCCCCGCCGAGCGCATCGTTTTCCACGGCAACGCCAAGACCCCGCACGAGCTGGCCGAGGCGGTCGAGTACGGGGTCGGGCGCATCGTCGTCGACAACCTCGCCGAGATCCCCCGGCTGGCCATGCTGGTCCCGCCCGGGAGCCGGCAGAAGGTGCTGCTGCGGATCATCCCCGACGTCGAGGCGGGCGCGCACGCGGCGATCCGCACCGGCGGCCAGGACCAGAAGTTCGGCCTGTCCCTCGACTCGGGTGAAGCGGGCGCGGCGGTGGCCAGGGTGCTGCGCCAGCCGGAGTTGCGGTTGGCGGGCCTGCACTGCCACGTCGGCTCCCAGATCCGCACGACCGAGCCGTACGAGCGGGCGGTCCGGATCATGGCCGAGCAACTGGCCGCGATCCGCGACACGTACAAGATCGTGCTGCCCCAGCTGGACCTGGGCGGCGGCATGGGCATCGCCTACCTCGCCAGTGAGCAGGGCCTGACCCCCGACGAGTACGCCACGGCGGTCACCAAGACCCTCCAGGAGCGCTGCGCGGCGCTGGACCTGCCGGTGCCCCGGCTGACCGTCGAGCCGGGCCGGTCGATCAGCGGCCCGGCCGGGCTCACCCTGTACCGGGTCATCGCGGTCAAGCGCACCCTGACCCGCACCTTCGTGGCCGTCGACGGCGGGATGAGCGACAACCCCCGCCCGTCCCTGTACGGGGCCCGCTACACCGCCCGCCTGATCGGCCGCCGCTCCGCCCGGACCGACCGCCGGGTCACCCTGGTCGGCCACCACTGCGAGGCGGGCGACGTCATCGCCGAGGACGTGCCGCTGCCCTCGGACATCAAGCCAGGCGACGTCATCGTGGTGCCCGCCACCGGCGCCTACCACCACTCCATGGCCTCCACCTACAACCTCACCGGCCGCCCGCCGGTCATCGCGGTCGCCGACGGCGCGGCCCGGCTGGTGGTCCGCCGGGAGGAGATCGACGACCTGCTGCGCCGGGACGTGGGGCTCTGACCCGCATTTCCCCTTTGTGTGAAGAACGCGTCAGGAGCTGTAGCTCGCGCGTAGTAATGCCGTGGAAGATCTCGCCCCAGCGCGCCCGGGCAGGTTTCATGAAATAGCTTCCGCTGAAAGGATCGTCGATGCGCGGGCGTCCCGTGGAGATGCTGCTTCCGGCCGGATTCGTGTGGGCGGTCGGCGCCTGCGTCGTCGCCACCGTGGCCTTCGCCGAGGCCACGGCACGTGTCATCGTCATGGCGGTGGCCGTCGGAGTGTTCGGCGTGTGGGCGCGACGCTATTTGGCCGCGCTGGCGACGGGCGCGATGTCCTGGTGTTTCGCCACGGGCTTTCTGGCGCACCCCGCGGGGCAATTGGCCTTCGGCTCCGAGGACCTGCTCCGGCTGGCCGCGTTCACCGCCGTGGCGCTCGTGGGCTGCGCCTGGGGGTACGTGTTGGGCGCCCGCCGCAGGCACCGCCTGATGCGGGCGGACCCCCGTCGCGATCCGGTGATCCTCGGGCGATTACACGGGCGGCCCGAGGAGCTGCCGCACGAGGCGCAGTGACCACGCGCAGCTCCCGGACGCACACGCCGGGCACCCGGCCTTCTCCGGTCAGGCGAGAGGGCCGAGGTAGGTCCCGCCGGACACGTCGATGGTCTGGCCGGTCACCCACCGGCCCCGCGGCCCAGCCAGGAAGCCGACGACGTCGGCGACGTCCTCCGGCTCGCCGAGCCGTCCGAGCGCGGTGATGGACTCCAGCCCGGCCACCACCTCGGGGATGGAGGTGTAGCCCGCGGTCATGTCGGTCCGCACCGCGCCGGGCGCGACCGTGTTCACCGTGATCCCGCGTCTGCCGAGCTCGTTGGCCAGCGTCGGGGCCATCGACTCCAGCGCGGCCTTGCTGACGGTGTAGCCGATCTGCATGGTGACCGCGAACCTGCTGGCCGTCGAGCCCATGTTGATGACGCGGCCGCCGTCGTTCAGCAGCGGCAGCGCCCGCTGGATCACGAAGAACGGCGTGCTGACGTTGACCGCCAGCAGCCTGTCCAGCTCTTCCGGGGTGACCTGCGCGATCGGGTTGGTCGAGGCGATGCCCGCGTTGTTGACCAGGACGTCCAGCCCCCGTCCGGCGAGCCCCGCGGTCAGCCCCTCGAACAGCCGGTCCACCGCGCCCGGCTCGCCGAACCGGGCGCGGACGGCGAACGCCTGGCCGCCGGCCTGCTCGATCCGCGCCACGGTCTCCTTCGCCGCCCCGTCGTCGCCGCCGTAGTGGACGGCGACCAGAGCGCCCTCGGCGGCCAGGCGCAGCGCCACCGCCCGCCCGATGCCCCGCGACCCACCCGTGACCAGCGCCGTCTTGCCTGCCAGAACGTCCATCTGCTGCTCCTTGCCGGCGGCCGGTCCTCGGTGCGGATCCGGCGATGGCTCAACCCTGGCGGCGCCCCCTCACCGCCCTCTCACCACGCCCTCACCGCCGCCTCACCGGCCTCGCCAGCCGAGGTAGCCGCCGTCGAGGGCGCGGGCCGCGTAGCCGTGCTCGCCCAGGACGCGTACGGCCTCGGAGGACACCGCGCAGTACGGCCCGCCGCAGTACGCCACGATCTCCATCTCCCTGGGCAGCTCGTCCAGGCGCTCGCGCAGCTCGGCCATGGGCAGCGAGATCGCCCCCGGCACGTGGCCGGTCGCATAGTCGGCGGCCGGGCGCACGTCCACGACCAGCGTGCCGGGGTCGCCCAGGCAGGCGGCCAGCTCGTCGGCGGTCACACCGTCGAGGGGGCCGAGCCGGGCCCGTACGGCGTCACGCAGGTCGGCCAGCCGCTCCTGGCCGAACCCCCGCAACTCCGCCAGGAAGCTCGACACCCGCTCGTCCGCGAGCCGGTAGTAGACCCGCTGGCCCTCCTTTCTGCTGGTCACCAGGTGGACGGCGCGCAACTGCTGGAGCTGGGCGGAGGTGTTCTTGAGCGCCACCCCGGCCGCCTGGGCCAGCTCCTCGACCGTGTGCTCGCGCCGGCCGAGCACGTCCAGCAGGCGCAGCCGCACCGGGCTGGACAGGGCCTTGCCGATGCGGGCCAGCTGCTGGTAGATCGGCTCCTCCGGGGACTCGGGCATCAGACCATGTACTGGTCGTGACGCAGGTACAGCTCTGTCCACTCCTCGGGGCCGAGCTGCCGTCCGGTGTTCGAGATGTCGGCGAGCTCCTCGAAGTACGCCTCGCGGGGCGCGCCCGGGGTGAAGAGGATCAGCATCGAGGCGGGTTCGCCGGATTCGTTGCGGAAGGCGTGCACGCCGCCCTCGGGCACGAACAGGAAGTCGCCGGGCTTCCCCTCGGCCCACTTCTCGCCGTTGAAGAGCCGGATGGTGCCGGACAGCACGTAGAACGACTCGGTCATCGTGCGGTGGAAGTGCGCGCCGGGACCGGACGGGCGCGGGCCCATCTCCCACCGGTACAGGCCGAACGCGCCGTTCGTCGAGCCGCCCGTGCCGAGGTAGTGCACCTGCGTGCCGCTGGCCATCGACAGGTCGGGCGGGGTGTCCGCCGTGCGCAGGACGCCGCTGTGCGTGCCGGTCTCTGCCAGGTAGCGGGGCTCGGGGTAAGACATCTGGCCTCCTTCTGATGTTCTAAGGAATCTTAGAATATCTAGGCGGGCCTACCGTTCGTCCGCGGGGTAGTCGGCCGAGCGGCTCACGCCGGCCCACTTCTCGGTCTCGGCGGCGCGGATCTCCGCGGCCTTCCGGGCGGCCGCGACGGCGTCGCCGCCGAGCAGGAGCCGCCGCGGCGGGTCGTCGGCGCCGACCACGTCGATGATGATCTTCGCGGCGCGGGCCGGGTCGCCGGGCTGGGTGCCGTCGGTGTCCCGCCGGTAGCGGTGGATGGCTCCCACCGTCTCCTCGTAGTCGGGGCCGACGGGGCGGATCTCCATCGAGGAGCCCTGCCAGTCGGTGCGGAACGCGCCCGGCTCGACGATGACGACCTTCACGCCGAACGGCGCGACCTCGTTGGCGAGCACCTCGGAGAAGCCCTCGACCGCGAACTTCGCGGTCTGGTACGCGCCCATCCCGGGAGTGCCGCCCACGCGTCCCCCGATGGAGGAGAACTGCACGAAGACCCCCGACCTCTGTGCCCGCAGGACGGGCAGCGCGGCCCGCGTCACGTTCACGACGCCGAAGAGGTTGGTCTCGATCTGGGCGCGGAAGTCCTCGTCCGCCATCTCCTCGATCGGCGCGCTGTTCGCGTAGCCGGCGTTGTTGACGACCACGTCGAGGCGGCCGAAGGTCCCGGTGGCCTCCTTCACCGCGCGGGAGGCCGCGGCGGCGTCGGTGACGTCCAGCGCGACCGCGCGGATGCGCTCGCCGTGGCGGGCGACCAGGTCGTCCAACTGCTCCGGGCGGCGTGCGGTGGCGACGACCTGCTCGCCCGCCTCCAGGACGGCCTCGGCGAGCCTGCGCCCGAAGCCCCGCGACGCCCCGGTGATCAACCATGTCCTGGCCATGCGTCTCTCCATCTCTGAGCCTTAACTGTCTCATCAATGTAGCACTTGAAGGTTCAGCTTCCCCGTACGCGTGGCAGGAGGTATATCTTGGCCAGGTGAGAGCAGATGCGACGCGCAACCTCGAACGCGTCCTGAGCACGGGCGCCCGCATGCTCGCCGACGACCCCTCGGCGACCATCGCCGCCATCGCCGCCGCCGCAGGGGTGGACCGCCGTACGGTCTACCGCCGCTTCGCCTCCCGCGAAGACCTCATGGCCGCCGTCTACGGCGCGCGCTACGACGCGGTCGAGCAGGCCATCGAGGCCGCCAGGCTGCGCGAGGCCCCGGTCGCGGTCGCGCTGCACCGTTACGTCGAGGGCATCATCGCCGTCAACCGCAAGTGGCCCGTGGAGACGAGCCGCATGCTCCGCGAGGCGACGCTCCGCGAGCGCCGCCGCGGCCTGATCGACGAGGTCGACGCCTTCCTGCGGCGCGCCACCGACGAGGGGCTGCTCCGCTCCGACCTGCCGCCCGGCTGGGTGGCCGCGGTCCTGTCGCCGCTGATGGTCCACGCCGCCGAAGACCTGCCCGAGCTGAGCCCCGCACAGGCCGCGGACGTCGTGGTCGACACACTGCTGCGCGGCGTCGGCGCCCCGCAGGCCCGCTGACCCGGTCGAGGAAGCCTCCGCGGGCCGGCCCGTCGGTGTGCACATGGAAATTTCGAACCGGTGGCCCAAGTCCGGCTAAAGCGATTTGAAGAGATATTGCCCCGCGTGTGCGTGTCGGCTCGACGGTGCGGGAAGGGGTTTTCATATCCGTACTTCACGCGACATGCGGAAGGTGGTGTGTGTGACATGGCCGACCGTCCGACCCGACCGACAATGGACATGGGTCAGCACCCCGACATAGCAGCCCTGCGCGCTCAATACGATTTGGCCGCGCAGAGCCCGTCGGGGCAGTCTGTCAGCGGACTGGCCTTTCTCAGCGGTCTCTATCTCGCCATCTCACCATGGGTGGTGGGGTTCTTCAGGCACACGACCCTGACCGTCAACAATCTGATCACCGGCATCGCCCTGGTGCTGCTCGCGGCCGGGATCGCCGCGGCTTACGGCCGGATCCACGGAGTGGCGTGGGTCATCCCGATCATCGGAGTCTGGACGATCATCGCCCCGTGGGTGCTGCCGCCACACGGAGCCAGCGCCGGCACGATCATCAGCAACGTCATCACGGGGGTGGTCATCACCGCGTGCGGCCTGGCCTGCATAATGCTCGGCACGAGGTCCACGCAACGGCGTTGACGCCTCCGGGCGAATCATTCGGTGCGCGCCGAGAAGCGGCGCGCCACCGTTTTCCAAATGTACGTCGATTAATGCAAGCGAGGGTATAGAAGCAATATTGTCACGTTTGTGAGGCATGGCAGCGGATACTTTGTTTGTCGTGCTATCACATAGGTGCCATTCGTCCGGGTCGCCGGAAAAGTCGCGCCGGGAGAGCGGGTCATGACGCTGACCCTGCCGCCCGCCGAGGCCGCCCGAGAGCTCGTCGAGCCCATGCTGCGCGAGGCTGTCGACCGGCTCGACCCGCATGCGGCGCGAGTCGCCCGCTATCACTTCGGCTGGACCGACGGTGACGGACGGCCCTGCGCCGCCGGCGGCAAGGCGCTGCGGCCCGCGCTCGCGGTGCTGTCGGGCCGGGCGGCGGGTGCGGACGTCGAGCGCTGCCTGCCCGCCGCGGCCGCGGTGGAGCTGGTGCACGCGTTCTCCCTCCTGCACGACGACGTCATGGACGACGACCCGGTACGGCGGCACCGGCCGGCCGCCTGGACGGTCTTCGGCCGCTCCCAGGCGATCCTGTGCGGCAACGCGCTGTTCGCCCTGGCCGGGGAGCTCCTGCTGGAGCAGGGGACCCCGGGCTACGTGGCGGCCGCCCGCACGCTCCATCGCGCCACGCTCTCGCTGATCGCAGGTCAGGCCCTCGACCTGGAGTTCGAGGATCGTGCCGACGTGACGCGGGAGGAGTGCCTGCGGATGTCGTGGCACAAGACCGCCGCGCTGCTGTCCTGCGCCTGCTCGATCGGTGTCACGGCGGTGGAGGGCCCGGTCCGGCTGGCCGACGTGCTGGCGGCGTTCGGCACCGAGGCCGGGCTGGCCTTCCAGCTGGCCGACGACCTGCTGGGCATCTGGGGACGGGCCGAGGTGACGGGCAAACCGGTGCTGGCGGACCTGCGGACCCGTAAGAAGAGCCTGCCCGTGGTCGCCGCGCTGACCGGCCGTACGGAGGCCGGAGACCGCCTGGCCGCGCTGCTGGCCACGCCTGGACAGCTGAGCGAGGCCGACCTGCGGGAGGCCGCCTGCCTGGTCGAGGAGGCGGGCGGACGGGCGTGGGCCGAGCTGGAGGCCGCGCGGCGCCTTGAGGCCGCGACCCGGTGCCTCGACGACGTGGACATGCCCGCGGACGTACGCCAGGAATTCCGGCACATCGCCCAATTCATCACTTCCAGGGACCACTGAGGGACCCGAGGCCGACCAAGGGAGTGCTGTCATGACGATCCCGCTGCGGCAGAGTCTGCGCGTCGGCGGCTACATCCTCGGCCAGCGACTGCGGGGACGGACCAAGTTCCCGCTGCTGGTGGAGCTGGAGCCGCTGTTCGCCTGCAACCTCAAATGCGCCGGCTGCGGCAAGATCCAGCACCCCGCCGACGTGCTCAAACAGCGCATGCCGGTCGAACAGGCCGTCGCCGCCATCGAGGAATGCGGCGCCCCCATGGTCTCCATCGCGGGCGGCGAGCCGCTCATGCACCCGCAGATCGGCGAGCTCGTCCGCCGCCTGGTCGCCATGAGGAAATACGTCTTCCTGTGCACGAACGCGCTGCTCATCCCCAAGAAGATCGACGAGTTCGAGCCGTCGCACTACTTCACCTGGACCGTGCACATCGACGGCGTGCGCGAGCGCCACGACGCCTCGGTGTGCAAGGAAGGCGTGTTCGACGAGGCGGTCGCGGCCGTGCGCGAGTGCCGGCGGCGCGGCTTCCGGGTCACCACCAACACGACGTTCTTCTCCTCCGACAGCCCGCAGACCGTCATCGAGGTCCTCGACTACCTCAATGACGAGCTCGCCGTCGACCAGATGATGATCTCCCCCGCCTACGCGTACGAGAAGGCGCCCGTACAGGACCGGTTCATGGGCGTGCGGGAGACCCGCGCGCTGTTCCGTGCGGCCTTCGCCGACGGCCGGCGGCGGCGCTGGCGGTTCAACCACTCGCCGCTGTTCCTGGACTTCCTGGAGGGCCGGATCGAGCTGCCGTGCACCGCCTGGGCGATCCCGTCGTACTCGCTGTTCGGCTGGCAGCGGCCGTGCTACCTGATGTCCGACGGGTACGCGCGGACCTACCGGGAGCTGATCGAGGACACCGACTGGTCGGCCTACGGCCGGGGCCGCGACCCCCGGTGCGACAACTGCATGGCGCACTGCGGATACGAGCCGACCGCCGTCCTGGCCACGATCGGCTCGCTGAAGGAGTCGCTGCGGGCCATCAGGAGCGCCTGACGACGGCTCAATCGCGCATGCGTTCGGAGGCGGCGGCCGCGGCGACGTCGTGCGGATAGGCATGCCTGCCGTGCAGGAGCACGACCGCGTTCGCCACCAGGGGCACCAGCATGATCAGGAAGGCGTACCGCAACCCCTGCGCGCTGGTCGTGCCGCCCGGGCCGAGCACGTCGGCCAGCAGGCCGAAGACCACCGGGGCGACGGCCTCCCCGCCCACGCGCAGGAACGTGCGGATGCTCTCCGCGCGTCCCCACAGCCGGAAGTGGACGACGTCGAGGCGGGCGGCGTCCAGCGGGGGGACG
Organism: Nonomuraea sp. NPDC005650; assembly: GCF_040605375.1. Lineage (NCBI taxonomy): Bacteria > Bacillati > Actinomycetota > Actinomycetes > Streptosporangiales > Streptosporangiaceae > Nonomuraea > Nonomuraea sp. NPDC005650. The sequence continues at coordinate 135,332 of NZ_JBEXCR010000019.1, read as the reverse complement.
GCCGCCGACGACGACGCGGCCGCCACGAACAGGAACGGCAGCGCGATCGCCGACGACGTGGTGAGCAGCCCCGGGACGAAGAAGACCGCGGCGGTGCCGTAGCCGATCGCGGGGACCACCATGCGAGCGCTGATGTGCCCGCGGCGGGTGAGGTGGTCGGCGAGGCGCCCGCCGCTGAGCACCCCCAGCAGGGCCCCGACGCCCACCAGCAGAACCATGCCCGTCAGCGCCGCCTGGCCGAGGCCGTACTGCTGGTGGACGAAGACGATGGCGAAGGTGCGCAGGCCGGCGAGGAAGAAGTATCCGATCACCGAGGCGACGACCAAGGCGACGTTCGTCCGGATGCTCAGCACGTACCGGATCGCCTGCCACATGGACATGTGCGCGGGGTCATGGCGGAGCAGCGCCGCCGGATCGGGCCTGATCCGGCGACGGCGCACCGCGCGCCGCGCCGTGTCGTCGTGGTCCGGAGTCGCCCTCCTGCCGGGCGTCACCGCGGGCAGCCGGCTCTGGCCGCCACGTTCGGGTTCCCGCAGCTTGCGCGCGATGACGAAGACGAAGGCGATCCCCACCAGCGCGAGGAACCAGAACGCGGCGCGCCACGACAGCAGCTGCGCGAGGGTGCCCCCCGCCAGCAGGCCGAACCCGGCGCCGAGCATCTCGCCGCTCAGGATGAAGCCGTAGATCCGGCCCCGTTCCGAGGCGGGGAAGAAGTCGCCGACGAGCGAGATGACCGAGGGCCCGGCGGCGGCGGTCAGGGCCCCGACCGCTATCCGGGAGCACAGGAGCCACGCCAGCGAGTCGGCCAGGCCGCCGGCGATCATGGCCAGGCTCCACAGGGCGATGCAGGCGGTGAGGAACCGTACCCGGTTGATGCGGTCCGTCAGGACGCCGAAGGGCAGGACTGCGGCGGCGCCGGCCGCGGAGGACACGGCGGACAACGATCCGAGCTCGGTGTTGGTGAGGCCCATGGACCGCTGGATCTCCAGCCCCACCGCGCCGATGGTCCCCTGGTCGGCGGTGACGAGCGCGAGAACGCAGGCGAGCATCGCGATGACCCGGAACCGCGCGGGCCCTCCCACCACGGCCATCGTCCTTCGCGCGACCCAATCGAGCACGGCATGCTCGGGGCGCCGCCTGCCCCCTGGATTCGCGGGCATCGGTGGCTATCCCACGGCCATGTTCACGGAGATCACCGCTCCTGCCCGCGCCGGCCTTGGAGGGCGGGCTGCGCGGGCTTCGCCAGGTAGGGGGACCGGCCGAGGATGACGATCCCGGTCACCATCGCGACCAGGCCGGCCACCTCGCCCGCGAGCGCCGCCGGGGTGACCTGCAGGCGTTCGGCGAAGATCGCCACACCCAGCAAGATCCCGCAGACCGGCTCGGCGACCGTGGTGGCCGGCAGGGAGATCTGGAGCGGAGCGGCGTCGAACGCGCTCTGGTTGAGGAGCAGCCCCACCACGGCGACGCTCGGCAGGGCGTACAACTGCCAGGTCGCCAGCACGTTCAGCCCGCTGTCCAGCGTGAGCAGGGAGCCGCGGGTCAGCACGTCCTGCAGCCCGTACAGCACCCCGGCGGCGGCCGCGAGCATGATCGCCTTGACCTTCAGGGAACGCCGCAGGCCGTAGCAGACCAGCGCCGCCGCGACCACGACCACCGGGAGCGCCGCGAGCCACCGCGCGGAGACCGGATCGGGCAGCCGGCCCCCCTGCGGCTGCCCGGCGAACAGGAACAGCGCCACCCCTCCGCTCACCAGCACGGCGCCCAGTTGCAGCATGCGGCCGAACGGTTCCTGGTAGATGACATGGGCCGCGGTCAGGGCGAACAGCAGGTTCATCGCGAGCAGCGGCGCCACCAGCGACACGTCCGCGGCCCGCAGCGCGATGGCGCCGAGGATCTGACCGCACACCATCAGCCCGACCCCGGTCAGCCACAACGGCATGCGCATGAGGTTCAGCAGCAGGCGCGCGTGCAGCATCTCCTCCAGGGGCTCGCGGTACGCGGCATGCTGCTGGGCGACGAAGCCGATGCCCAGCAGGCACGCCGCCCCCAGGGAGACGATGATGACGATCACCGATGGTGACGCTCTCCGATGTACTGTTCACCGGGAGTGAGCATCGGGGCCGAAAGGTCTTTCCCCATGTCTTGATCACCCATGCCTAGCGTTCGAGGACCCAGCGGCCTCCCCGTTCCGCTTCCCCCAAGGCAACCTCTGTAACTGCGGGGCCGTGTGTTCCCCGTCCCCGAGGGGTAAACCGGGATGTCGTGCCCAACCTCCGGGACCGGTCCGGACGAACCCTGAGACCCTGCCTGTGCGCACATCCGACCAGCGCCGATGGAGGCGAAACGATGAGTGGCAGCCTCGCGCACGGCGTGGGCTCGGCCCCGCCCGGCACGCTGCACGCCCGTACGATCATGGGCGGCATCAGGGTACGACCCCGCCCTGGCCGCAACGTGCGCTTCGGCCGCGCCGAACGCCCCGACGTCGACCTGAGCGTCGGCGTGGACGACCAGTCGGTGAGCCGCCTGCACGCCGAGGTGACCTACCGGGACGAACGGTGGTGGCTGCGTAACGTGGGCTGGCAGCTCCTGCGCCTGCCGCGCGGCCAGCTGGTGCACTCCTCGACCGACCCCATCCCGCTGGCCGACGGCTACACCCCGCTGTTCATCAGGGGCTCCGGCTATCGGCAGCACCTGGTGGAGCTCTACGTCACCGGCGCGGACGGCGAGCCCCAGACGAACCGGCACCGGGCCGAGACCATCCCGCCCAGGATCTGGGATCTGAGCGACGCGGAACGCCTGCTCCTGGTGGTCCTGGGCGAGCACTACCTGCTGTACGAGGAGTCGCCCCGGCCGTTGACGTACAAGCAGGCCGCGGAGCGGCTGGCCTACCTCCGCCCGGAGGAGGGCTGGCGGGCACGCACCATCGAGAACAGGATCGAGACCGTCCGCCACCGCCTCGACGTCGCCGGCTTCCCGTATCCGCTGCTCCACGGCAAGGACGCCGGCCGCCCGTACGACAACCAGCTCCTGCACAACCTCCTCAGGGGCCTGGTGGAGTCGACGACCCTGGTCCCGCCGGACCTGAACCTCCTGGAATCCGACCCGTGATTCGCGTAGCGCACTATCGTGCGAACCGTGAGCGATGTGATCAATTGCCACCGTGACCGCGTGCGAGCCGCCGACCCTCTCGTCGCCGTCGCGGAGCTCGGCGAAGACCTGATCGAGACCGCGAACGCCGTCGGCGCGCCCTCGGTGGCCACGGCCGACCCCGATGCGCGGTCGGTGCACTGGGGTCCGCTGACCACCTACACCCTCCGCGCCAGGGTCGCGGGTGACGACCCCGCGGACGCCCTCGGCCACCTGCTCGACCGCTGGACCTCGTCCCTCGACCCCGACCCCGCCCTTGAGCCGGGCGCCGGGCTCGTGGTGAGCTGGCCGAGCCGGGACACCGCGCCCGTCGCGGCGCTGGTCAGGCGGGGGTTCGCGCCGCGGTCCGTGCTCGCCGTCCGGGTCTCTCCCGCTTCAGCCGGGGAGCCGCCGGCCGCTGGTGTACGGCGGGCCGTGGCGGATGATCTGGATGCCATGTGCCGGCTGTACCTGGAGCTGGTCGCCTACGAGGCGCAGTTCGGCTGGGTCCCGGTGCTGCCCTCGACGCCCGCCGCCGCCAGGGCCGAACTCGAGGAGAAACTCGCCCGTGGCGACGGCTGGTGCTGGCTGGCCGAGTCGGACGGTGAGGTCGTCGGCATGCTCGCGGTCCACCACCCTGACCACGCGGGATGGATCGCGCCTGCCGTGGAGGCGTCGCCGGTGGCCTACGTGGGCTCCATGTACGCGCGCCCGGGCAGCAGGGGCCGCGGCATCGGCGCCGCACTGGCCGGCCACGCCCATGCCGAGGCGGCGGCGGCAGGCGTCGAGACCGTGCTGGTGCACTACGCGGCCCCGAACCCGCTGTCCGTCCCCTTCTGGTCCCGCCAGGGCTACCGGCCGCTGGTCACGACGTGGGGGCGGTGGGTTCGGCGGCCGGGGTGATGCTGCTTGTTCAGAGCTGAGCGCGACCTTCCCGGTCAGCCGTCCCTCCGCCTTGATCTGCGACCGCCTGGACACCAGCGCGCCCACCTGTGCTCGACGCGCACGCAGTCGATCTTGACCCCGAGGACGGAGAGACCACGTCCGGCGAGGGCCGGCTCGCGATCAAGGCGCAGGTTGGCTTTACCCCAGTTGTCACGTGTGGTGTAGGTGGGGTGCAAGTGACGATCAAGCGATGATCCATATGTTCCTCTCGTCAGGAAAACAGCAATTTGGGACGCATCCGGAGGAACGCAGTGAAGAGCATCAAGAAAATAGCCCTCGTCTCCGCCATCTCCGCCTCCCTGGTCGCCTTCATGGGCGGTGCCGCCAACGCCTCGACCTCCGACGGCCCCAGCTCGACGTACGTGGCCTACGAAGGGCCGGGCTTCACCGGCCGGACACAGGTCATCAGCGAGTGCGGCGTGACCAACCTCCGCTACCGCGGCTCGTACAAGTGGTTCGGCGCCGGCCAGTCCGGCCGGATGCACAACGAGATCAACACCAGAGGACCGGTGCACTTCACGCTGCCCACCAACAGCAACGCGCAGCAGAAGACGGGTGTCGGCTGGAAGAGCATCTTCAAGGTGTGCTGACGCCCACTGCCCGGTACGTGATCCGCACGATTCCGATCGACTTCACGCCGTGCAGGCGTGCACTCATCGAGGTCAGGCGGCCGGAACGGAACGGACGCGCCGACCGATCGATGATCGACGACCTTTGCCGGCCGATGGACTACAGTCGTCCGCCGTGGCCGAATCCTCCCCCTACCTGACCGCGACGGCGGACGCCTACGACGCCGTCGCCGACCTTTACGCCGATCTCGCCCGAGACTCGCTCGCCCGCCTGCCACTGGACCGCGCGATAGTCGCCGTGTTCGCCGAACTCGTACGGGCCGCCGGACCCCGGCCCGTGGTCGAGGCCGGCTGCGGTCCCGGGTACATGACGGCACACCTGCGTGACCTCGGACTGGACGCCTTCGGCGTCGACCTGTCTCCCGCGCTGATCGACATCGCCCGCAAGGACTATCCTGACCTGCGTTTCGAGCTCGGTTCGATGGGCGCCCTCGACGTGGCCGACGGCGAGCTGGGGGGTCTGATCTCCTGGTACTCCGTCATCCACGTCCCACCACCGGAGCTGCCGCCGTACTTCGCCGAGTTCCGCCGGGTGCTGGCTCCGGGTGGTTACCTCCTGCTCGGTTTCTTCGAATCCGAGGGCGGCCCGGTGCTGGAGTTCGACCACAAGGTCACGCCGGCCTACCGGTGGCCGATCGACGACTTGGCCGACCTGGCCCGCAAGGAAGAGTTCGTCGAGGTGGGGCGGATGTTGCGCGAGCCTTTGGAGGACGAACGATTCCGCCGCGGCCACCTGCTGATGCGTAAACAAGCCGGCGCCACGGGCTGACGCGCGCACCATAGGCCCCGGTACCGCACACCAGACGGGACGGGCGGCCTGGCACGGAACAGGCACGCCCGTCGCCCGAACGCGTCACGGAACGCGTCCACCCGCTACCGCAGACCGGACGCCACCTCGACGTGCCGCACCACATGCAGCAGATCCCGCGTCGGCAGCTGTGGCTCAAGCCCCTTCAACCGGGCACCAAGAAGTCCGCGCTCACCCTCCGTGAGCACGTCACCGGCATGCCGATACAACTGCACGCAGGAGCGGAGCGCCGAAACCCGCCGTCGGTACGGCAGGCCGGAGTCACGCACCCTACGGGCATGGTCGCCGAAGCTCACCGGGGAAGCCTAGCCAGCCGAAGCGGCCTGCTACCTGCGGCATGGCGGCAACTGCGACCTCGGAAGCCCCTAGGCGTCCTTCTCAAGCCAGGCGACGATGCTGCGCACGTACCCCTCGACGTTCGTCAGCGGACGGCCGTCGAGGATCCCGACGAGATGCCCGACCTCGAACGGGGCGTCGTAGATCCGGGCGCGGCGGTAGGTCTCGGGATCCACGGCCTTCCTGACATTGTCCCAGCCATGCCAGGCCATCAGGGCGGCGTCAATAGCGGGATCGAACAGATGGGCCTGGTCCCAGTCCAGGACGCCGACCAACTGCCCGTCCCTGCTCCAATGGACGTTGGAGCCGCACAGATCACCGTGGACGAGCGCATCCGGTACGGGATCCAGGTCGCGCGCCGCTTCGAGACGCCTGCGGCATTCGTCGCGCCACCTGTCCGGCAGGCGCGGAATGACCTGCTCGGCCAGGAGTTCGGCCCAGCCCTTGTCCCTCGGGGCGTACAGCAGTTCCCTCAGGCGCGGGGTGACGGCGACTTCCCGTACAGCGCGCAGCAGCTTCCTGATCTTGTCGGGGTCGCCCTGCCCCTCGGGTTGCTCCTCGCCGTCGACCCAGGAGACGGCCACCGCCGCACGCTCGTCGAACCGGGTCACGGGTGTGAGCGGCTCCGGCACCTCGAAAGGCAGCCCGGCCCGCGCGACCTCGCGCAGCACCTCGATGCGGCGCGGCATCTCCTGAGCCGAAGACGGCCGCTTGCTCACCCGTACGGCCGCCGTTCCCGGGAGGAGCACGACGTGGTGCAGGTTGCCGGCCGTGATCCGGGCGTCGTCAAGGGAGCGGCCGGGGAGCAGGGCGTCGGCGATCTCCAGCAGTTTCTCGGCGGTGGGCTCGGCGGGCTGGGGAGTCATGGTCATGTCTTCACGTAGATCCAGGTCGCTGCGGGGTTTTGGGAGGATCAAGTGCCGCTGAGGCGATCCCGGAGAGAGTGGCCAGAGGTTGCCGAGCTCTCCAGGGGCACACAAGTAAGGCCGCTTCCGATCTTCGGAAGCGGCCTTCTACCTGTGGCAATACTGTCGGGGTGGCGGGATTTGAACCCACGACCTCTTCGTCCCGAACGAAGCGCGCTGCCAAGCTGCGCTACACCCCGGTGCCCGCCCGTCTTGCGCGTGCTTGGAAAAGTCTAGCGGACTCCCAAGGTACTTGTGACCGCGTCAACGGCGGGGAACGAGAGTAAGCAGTGACGCCTCCGGGAAGCAGGCGAAGCGGGCCGGGGCGTAAGGGGAGGTGCCGAGGCCGGCCGAGACGTGGAGCCAGGCGCTGTCGTGGTGGTTCAGGCCCTTGACGCGGGCCCGGTCGATGCCGCAGTTGGTCACCAGGGCGCCGTAGAACGGGATGCAGAGCTGGCCGCCGTGGGTGTGGCCGGCCAGCAGGAGCTGGTAGCCGTCCGCGGCGAAGCGGGTCATGTTGCGGGGCTCCGGGGAGTGCATGACGCCCAGCCGGAGGTCGGCGTCTGCGGGGGCCGGGCCGGCGACGAGGTCGTAGCGGTCGCGGTTGATGTGGGAGTCGTGGATGCCCGCCACCGCCACGTCGAGGTCGCCCACCTTGATGCGGGCCGTGGTGTTGTTCATGTCGAGCCAGCCCTCGGCCGCCATGCCGGCCCCCAGCTCCTCCCAGGGCAGGGAGGGGATGTGCTGGCGGCGGTCGTTCTTGGAGGTGCGCCAGAGGTAGCGGGCCGGGTTCTTGGGCTTGGGGGCGTAGAGGTCGTTGGAGCCGTAGACGAACAGGCCCGGGCGCGACAGCAGGGGCTCCAGGGCGTACAGGAGCGAGGGGACGGCGTCCGGGTGCGCGATCGAGTCGCCGGTGTTGACCACCAGGTCCGGCTTCAGCGGGCCCAGGGAGCGGACCCAGTTGATCAGCATCGTCCGGCGCGGCGTCAGGTGCAGGTCGGACAGGTGGAGAATGCGTACGGGACGCTGACCGCGCTCCAGCACCGGCACGTCGAAGCGGCGCAGGCGGAACCAGTTGCGCTCCACCACGGAGGCGTAACCCAGCCCGGCCAGGCCGAGACCGAGCATGGACAGTGGCACTGCGACGGCTTTCCTCACCTACTCATGATGCCCGACATCGGGCGCGCGGCGTCCGGACAGTCCGTGTAGACGGCAAGATGGAGCGCATGAGCGCATTGAAGGACAAGCTGAAGGCCGATCTGACGGCCTCGCTTAAGAGCCGGGACGAGCTGCGTCTCCGGACGATTCGGATGGCACTGGCCGCGGTGAACGTCGAGGAGGTCGCCGGCAAGCAGGCCAGGGAGCTGACCGACGACGAGGTCATCAAGGTGCTGACCAAGGAGGCCAAGAAGCGCAAGGAGGCGGCCGAGGCGTTCGGGAACGCGGGGCGGGCCACGCAGGCGCAGGCCGAGCTGGACGAGCAGGCGGTGCTGGAGGAGTACCTGCCGGCGCAGCTCAGCGACGAGGAGCTGGGCGCCATCGTCGACGCCGCCGTCGCGGAGACCGGCGCCGCCGGGCCGCAGGCCATGGGGCAGGTCATGAAGGCCGTCAACCCGAAGATCGCCGGGCGGGCCGAGGGCGGCCGCGTGGCCGCCATCGTCCGCGCCCGGCTGGCGGCGAAGTAGCCGGGTGCTGCCGACCCCTCAGAAGGGCCTGGAGGCGGTCTCAGCGCGCCGGAAAGGGCTCAGGGGTACCCCAGGTAGGCGGCGAGGGCCGGAGCGGGCCTCAGGCCGTCAGACAGTGAGGGCCTGAGCGCCCCCGGACCCGTCTTCGGGCCCGCCCGGGTGACCGGGCAGGGCCCGGGGGTCAGCCGGTGGGGCCGACGGCGACGCGGCCGCGGCCGTTGCCCGGCCCGTCCCCGCCGCGCCCGCCGCGTCCGTCTCCCTGGTCCCCGTTCGGCGGGTTGAAGATGTCGAACGGGTCGCCGTCCCCGGTGGGCGGCCCCTGCTCGTCCTTCTTCTCCTTCTCGGGCTTCTTCGGCGCGCAGTGCTCCGTGCATCCGCCGAACCGCGAGGTGTCCACCGGCGTGAACTCCACGGCCTCGATCCCCTTCAGCGCGGTCAGCATCGAGTCTTTCCAGATCCGCCCCGAAATGGAGGCCCCGTACACGTACGGGTAGTACCGGCCCCCGATCGTGACCCCGATCAGCTCGTTGCCCCTGGTGCCGCGCGGGTCGCCCAGGCTGACGGCCGACGACAGGTTGGGGGTGTAACCGGCGAACCAGGCGGACGCGTAGTTGTCCGTCGTCCCCGTCTTGCCGGCCGCGTCACGCCCGATGCCGCCGACCTCCTGCATCGTGCCCTTGGTGAACACCCCGGACAGGATGCCGCTGACCGCGTCGGCGACCTCCTCCTCCAGCACCTGGGAGCACTTCGGCTTGTACTGCTTGGCCTTGCCGTCCCGGTCCTTGATCTCGGTGATCGCCAGCGGCCTGCAGTACTGGCCGCGCGAGGCGAAGACGGCGTACGCGCTGGCGATCGTCACGGGGTCGACCTCGTTGACCCCCAGCGTGAACGTCTCCACCTCCGACAGCTTCTGCCCGTCGGCCCGCTTGACCCCGAGCTTCTTGGCCATCTTGACCACGCTGCAGAGCCCGACCTTCTCCTCGAGCTTGAGGAAGAACGTGTTCACCGAGCCCCAGGTGCCGGTCTGCAGCGTCTTGAAGCCGGCGCCGCCCTCGCTGGAGTTGTTCACGGTGTGGGACGGGTCGCCGACGTTCTCGCCCTTGCAGTTCTTGAACGTGCTGTAGCCGCCGGCCTGGTAGCCCGCGGGCGCCGGGAAGCCGTCGCCGTACTTCAGGCCCTCCTCCAGCGCCGTGGCCAGCGTGTAGACCTTGGCCGTCGAGCCCTGCTGGAACCCGCGCCCGCCGCCGTGCGCCGCGTCGGCCACGATGTTGTAGCTCATCTCGTTCTTCTTCTTGCTCCCGCCGAACTTCCGCGAGGCGGCCATGGCCTTGATCTCGCCGGTGCCGGGAACGACCATGGCCTGCGAGGCCACGGGCTTGTCCTTCCTGGAGACGAACTTCTTGATCGCCTTGTCGGCGGCGGCCTGCATCTTCGGGTCGATCGTGGTCTTGATCGTCAGACCGCCCCGCTGGAGCAGCTTCTTGCGCTCGTCCTGGTTTTTGCCGAAGTCCTCGTTGTTGAGGATCTCGTACTGAACGTAGAGGCAGAAGTACGGATATTTGCTGGCCTCGCAGCCGCCGGGCGCCTTGATGTTCTTCCAGCCCAGCTTCTTCGCCTTGGCCTCGGCGGCCTCCTGCCGCGTGATCTTGCCGATCTCGGCCATCCGGTCGAGCACGATGTTGCGCCGCTGCAGCAGCCGCGCCCGCGACTCGGGGCCGACGCTCGGGTCGGTGCGCGCGGGGTTCTGTACGGCGCCGGCCAGCGTGGCGCTCTCGGCGAGGGTGAGCTCGGCGGCGGGTTTGTCGAAGAAGCGCCGGGCCGCGGCCTGGATGCCGTGGGCGCCCGCGCCGAAGTAGGCGATGTTCAGATATTTCTCGAGAATCTGATTTTTCGAGTACTTCTTCTCGATCGCCATCGCGTTACGCAGCTCCGACAGCTTGCGGGAGAGCGTCGGGGCGATGGCCGCCGCCTGCTCCTCGGGCGTCTCGGCCTTGTTGACCAGCACCTGCTTGACGTACTGCTGGGTGATCGACGAGCCGCCCTGCATGACGCCGCCGCCCGACAAATTCTTGAGCAGCGCTCTGGCCGTTCCCTCAACATCGATCGGCCCGTGCTGGTAAAAACGGAAGTCCTCGATCGCGATCAGCGCCGTCTGCATGATCGGGGCGACCTGGTCAAGGCGGACAGACTGCCGGTTCTCAAAGTAGAACTGGGCGAACTGCTTGCCGTTGGCGTCCTTCAGGACGGTGCGCTCGGGAAGAGGGGGTTCGTCGAGCTCTTCGGGCTTGAGATTGAGGCTTGCCACAGCGCTCTTCGTGGACATCCCCGCCCCGCCGACCGCAGGTAGGGCCACGGCCGCGGCCAGCACCCCGGCGACCGAACCTGCGATGATCAGACGCAGGATGCCGAGGATGGGGTTGGAGCGATCTTTGCGCTGCGCTTGCACGGTACCAAGAGTACGTCGAAAGACTGACCGAATCGGTAGCACGACACCATTTCGCCTTGACTGACGGGGGTGACTAGTCATTCCCGGTCAAGATGGCCGCGAGAAATTGGTCCTCTGGGGTCTGTCGGCCCGAACGTGTAGTTGCGTACGTTCTCCCTGCGGCAACTGAATACGGAGGCTCGGCGCCCGCGCCCGTCGGCCCCAAATGACGACTGACCACCTAAGGGGAGTGGGGTCGAACAATGTGGATCACGGATTGGACCTCCCGTGCCGCCTGTAAGGGTGCGGATCCGGATGCCCTGTTCGTGCAGGGCGCCGCGCAGAACAGGGCCAAGCTCATCTGCCGGGGCTGCCCGGTCCGTACTGAATGCCTCGCCGATGCGCTGGACAATCGCATCGAGTTCGGGGTGTGGGGCGGTATGACCGAACGCGAACGGCGTGCGCTGCTTCGACGGCGGCCAGATGTGGACTCGTGGCGAGACCTGCTCGAGTCCGCCAAGGAAGAGTACGAACGAACCAACGAGCTGATCGCGGGCTGATCCAAGCCCGGCGAGCCGCAAGTACGGCCGGCGCCGTCCGCCGGCCGTACTTTCATGCGCTCGCCAACAGGTCCCCGATCTGGCGCAGACCGATGAGATCGTGGACGTCCTCGGACATGGCGCGAACCTGCACCACGGGCACCGTGGGGTGGGCCGAGATGAAATGCTCCTGCTCGCGGTGTTCGCGAGCGGTGAGCTGCATTCGCCCGGCGTGCAGCCGCAGCACGGCGGCGGTCAGCTCATGCTCGCCCCGCGCCTCGAGGTCTTCCGCGGCCGCGGCGCTACGGGCGGCTGAGAGGACCGAGGCGGGCGAGATGTGCACGCGGTTGACCACCAGGCCGGCCAGTGGCATGCGCTCTTCCGCGAGCCTCTCGACGAAGTAGGACGCCTCACGCATGGCGTCCCGCTCGGGCGCGGCCACCACGAGGAAGGCCGTGCCAGGGGCCTGCAGCAGCTTGTACGTCATCTCGGCCCGCTGCCTGAAGCCGCCGAAGACGGCGTCGAGCGCGGACACGAACGTCTGCAGATCCTTGATCACCTGAGCACCGAGCAGCTTGGTCATCGCTCCGGCCATCAACCCGAACCCGGCGTTGAGCAGCCGGAACGCGCTGCGCCCCCCGGCCTTGGCCGGTGCGGTCAGCAGCCGGATGAACCGTCCGTCGAGGAAGCGCCCGAGCCGCTCTGGCGCGTCGAGGAAGTCGAGCGCGGAGCGCGACGGCGGCGTGTCCACGATGATCAGGTCCCACTCGTCCGAGCGGCGCAGCTGGCCCAGCTTCTCCATGGCCATGTACTCCTGTGTGCCGGAGAAACTGGAGGAGAGGGACTGGTAGAAGGGGTTCGACAGGATCTGGCGGGCCCGCGCGGGATCGGCGTGCGCCTCGATGATCTCGTCGAACGTGCGCTTCATGTCGAGCATCATGGCGTAGAGCTGGCCGCCGCCCTCGGGCGAGCAGACCAGGCGCGGGGTGTTGTCGAGCTCGGTCAGCCCCATCGACTGGGCCAGCCGGCGCGCGGGGTCCACGGTGAGCACGACGGCGCACCTGCCGCGTTCGGCCGCCCGCAGCCCGAGTGCCGCCGCGGTCGTGGTCTTGCCCACCCCGCCGGCCCCGCAGCAGACGATGATCCGGGTGCCGGCGTCGTCGAGTATCGCGTCGATGTCGAGTGCGGCGGGTTTCTTCACGCTGCTCCTTGGGTGCGCATGCTCTCTGCCAGCTCGTACAGGCCGGCCAGGTCGACGCCGTCGGCCAGCAGCGGCAGCTCGTAGCTCTTCAGCCCGGCCTCGCCGAGCGAGTCGCGCTCCGCGCGCTCCAGCTCGGTGCGGTGGGCGTGCTCGGCGATCTCCTCCGCGAGCGCCTCGGCGACCGCCGTGGCCTCCGCCCCGTCGGCCACCCCGGCCGCCTTGAGCCCGAGCACGAGCTCCGCCGGGTCGAAACGGCCCTTGACAGCCGTGTCAAGAGCGGCTTGCGGGATCAGTGATTCACGCACCATATTGATGAAAATTCCGCCGGCGGGAAGCCCCGCCGAACGCAGTTCGGCGAGCCCGTCGAGGGTCTCCTGCACGGGCATCTCCTCCAGCAGCGTCACGAAGTGCACCGCCGTCTCAGGAGATTTCACGACTCCGTTGACCAGGTCGGAGTGGTTCTTGATCGGCCCGACCTTGGCCAGGCCCGCCACCTCCTGGGTGACGTTCAGGAAGCGCGTGATGCGGCCCGTGGGCGGCGCGTCGAGCACGACCGCGTCGTAGACCCTGCGGCCGTTCCTGGCCCGCCTGCGTACGGCCTCGGTCGTCTTGCCCGTGACGAGCACGTCGCGGAAACCGGGGGCCACGGTGGTGGCGAAGTCGACGACGCCCATCTTGGTCAGCGCCCGGCCCGCCCTGCGCATCCCGTAGAACATCTCCATGTAATCGAGCATGGCCTCCTCGGGATCGATGGCCAGCGCGTACACGTCGCCGCCGGAGGGCGCCACGGCGATCTTGCGCTCCTCGTACGGCAGCGGCGGCAGATCGAAGATCTGCGCGATGCCCTGCCTGCCCTCGACCTCGACGAGGAGCACCTTACGGCCGCCCGCGGCCAGCGCGAGCGCGAGAGCGGCGGCCACGGTCGTCTTGCCGGTGCCGCCCTTGCCGGTGACAACGTGCAGCCGCACACCGGCCCAATCCGTGTCCGGAGAGTCCACCATTCGAGGCTACCGAACGGTCACTTGTCGGAAGCCGACGACCACCCTTTGAGATTGCTCACACCCCGATGGGGAACTTGTCCGCGACCACGGTCTGAGCAGGCACAAGGCAGGCCGGCGGGCGGGTTTCTTATGAGAAGCTGACCTTCATGAAGAAATGGGAGTACCTCACCGCTCCGGTGCTGATCCACAACACCAAGATGATCCTGGACAACTTCGGCTCCGACGGCTGGGAGCTGGTCCAGATCGTTCAGGGTGCCACGCCCGAGCAGCTCGTCGCCTACTTCAAGAGGGAGAAGCAGTGACCCCCGAGCAGAAGATCGCGGATCTCGGCCTGACGTTGCCCGAGGTGGCGGCGCCGGCGGGCGCCTACGTGCCGGCCGTGCGGACGGGCAACCTCGTCTACACCTCGGGCCAGGTGCCGTTCGTCGACGGCAAGCTGCAGCGGACCGGCAAGCTCGGGGCCGACCTGACCACGGAGGAGGGCGCGGAGCAGGCCCGCATCTGCGCGCTCAACGCGCTCGCCGCCCTCAAGGCCGAGGTGGGCGATCTGAGCAAGATCGTGCGGATCGTCAAGGTCGTGGTGTTCGTGGCCAGCGACCCGGGCTTCACCGAGCAGCCCAAGGTCGGCAACGGCGCCAGCGAGCTGCTCGCCGACGTGCTCGGCGAGCCGGGCAGGCATGCCCGCAGCGCCGTGGGCGTGGCCGTCCTCCCGCTGGACGCACCTGTGGAAGTGGAGCTGATCGCCGAAGTAGCCTGAGGCACTATGACCGATGTGACCGGATTGCTGCTTCCAGCCGAGCTAGCCGCGCGGGCACGGGACCTCCTCGCGGGGCGGGTCGAGCCGGTCCCCACGAGGGACGCCGCCACGGTGGCGATTCTGCGGGAAGGGCCGGAAGCGTACTTGCTGCGGCGCAAGGCCACGATGGCCTTCGCGGCGGGCGCGTACGTCTTCCCCGGCGGCTCGGTGGACGCCCGCGACACCGACCAGGCCGTGGCCTGGGCAGGCCCGTCACCGGCCGAGTGGGGCGCGGCCTTCCACGCGAGCGAGCAGCTCGCGCGCGGCCTGGTGTGCGCGGCCGTACGCGAGACGTTCGAGGAGTCGGGAGTGCTGCTGGCCGGTCCCGGGCCCGGCTCCGTGGTCGCCGACACGACGGGCGACGACTGGGAGTCCGACCGGCTGGCGCTGATCGACAGGAGCTTGGGCTTCGCCGACTTCCTCGCCAGGCGTGGTCTGGTGCTCCGGTCCGACCTGCTCAAGCCGTGGGCCCACTGGATCACCCCGGAGATCGAGCACAGGCGCTTCGACACGCGGTTCTTCGTCGCCGTGCTCCCCGAGGGCCAGCGCACCCGTGATGTCGGCGGTGAGGCCGACCAGGTGGCCTGGCGGCGCCCCGCGGAGGCGATCGAGCTGGCACATCGGGGGGAGATCTTCCTGATGCCGCCCACGTACCAGACCTTGACCGAGCTGGCGGCTCACGACAGCGTGGCGGGGATCCTGGCCGAGCGCAGGGAGATCGTGCCGATCATGCCGAAGGCCGTGGAGATCGAGGGCGAGATGCGGCTGGTGACGCGGTGAGCGGGCTGCACATCCCGATCGGGACGCCCGACGGGTCCCGTACCGAACACGCCGAGAACCTGCTCGCGCCCAACCCGTCCATCATGACGCTCGACGGCACCAACACCTGGCTCATCGGCGGGGACGAGGTGGTGGTCGTCGACCCCGGGCCCGAGGACGAGTCGCATCTGCGCCGCGTACGCGATCATCTGGGGGAGCGGCGCGTCACCGAGATCCTGCTCACCCACGGGCACTTCGACCACAGCGGCGGCGCCAAGCGCTTCGCAGAGATGGTGCGCGCCCCCGTCCGGGCGCTCGACCCGCGGCACCGGCTGGGCGAGGAGGGGCTCGCCGACGGCGACGTGGTGACCGTGGCGGGCCTGGAGATCCACGTGTACGGCACGCCGGGCCACTCGTTCGACTCGCTCTGCTTCTGGTTGCCGCAGGACCACGCGATGCTGACCGGCGACACCGTGCTCGGCAGGGGCACCACGATCATCGCCCGCGACGGCGGCCTGGCCGACTATCTCCGCAGCCTTGACCGGCTCAGGGCGGCCGCGGAGGGCCTGGAGGCGCGGGCGCTGCTGCCCGGCCACGGCCCCGTGCTGCCCGACCCGATCGCCGCGCTCGACGGCTACATCGCGCACCGGCGGCAGCGCCTCGACCAGATCAGGGCGGCGCGCGCCCAGGGCGCGCGCACGCCGCGCGAGATCGTCAAGATCGTGTACGCCGACGTCGACCGTTCCCTCTGGGCCGCCGCCGAGATGTCGGTCGTGGCCCAGCTCGACTACCTGGACCGGTTGTAGAGCCGGTCCATGTCGAGGATGACCACGGCCTTGGCCTCGATCCGCAGCCAGCCGCGCTGGGCGAAGTCGGCCAGCGCCTTGTTGACCGTCTCGCGCGAGGCGCCGACGAGCTGCGCCAGCTCCTCCTGCGTCAGGTCGTGGTGCACGCGCAGGCCGTCGTCGGTCTTGGTGCCGAACCGTTCGGCCAGGTCGAGCAGCTGCTTGGCCACGCGCCCGGGCACGTCGGTGAAGACCAGGTCGGCCAGCACGTCGTTGGTGCGGCGCAGCCGCTGGGCGAGCGCGCGCAGCAGGTGGAGCGCCACCTCGGGGCGGCCGGTCAGCCAGGGGCGCAGGTCGTCGTGGCCGAGCCCGGCCAGCCGCACGTCGGTCAGCGCGGTCGCCGAGGCCGTACGCGGCCGCGGGTCGAACAGCGACAGCTCGCCGAACATCTCGCTCGGCCCGAGCACGCTCAGCAGGTTTTCCCGTCCGTCGGGCGAGGTGCGGGACAGCTTGATCTTGCCTTCGAGCACGACGTAGAGCCGGTCGCCGGTCTCGTTCTCGTGGAAGAGCGTCTGTCCCTTGGAGAGCTGGACCTCCGTGATGCTCGTACGCAGCGCCGCGGCGCTCTCGCGGTCCAGTGCGGCGAACAGGGGGGCCTTGCCCAGCACATCTTCGGTGTTCACTCTGCCTCCTCTGCTGCCATTGTGACTCACCCCACTCTGCGTGGCACACACAGGTTATGGGAATGCTGGAGTGTTCTGCGCTTTTCGGATGAGTCGTATCCAGGGGAAAGGTACCTGATGCCCTGGTTTCAGGGGCTATCGACCCTCCCCTGTGCCGCAGAAGAGCCACACAAGAGCCGCGAATGGGTCTCAGCGGAGTCTCAAGAGGCGAGAAGACCGTCAACGGAGGCCACCGCGGCCGCCACCGACTGGCCCACGAGCACGCGGAGCACGTCGGCCGCGCGCGGGCGGGCCGTGGGGTCGGGCTGGCGGCACTGGCGTACCGCCAGGTGCAGCGCGGGAGGCAGGACGGAGGTGTCGCCGTCCGTGCGGCCCGTCGCCGCGAAGACCACCAGATCGGCCCAGGCCAGCACGTCGTCGGCCGCGGAGCCCGGGGTGATACCGGGCTGCCAGCCGATCAGCACCTGGCCGTGGGCGCCGAGCGCGATGCTCTCGTGGCTGAGCCGGAGCCCCACGTTGCCGCGGGCGTGCAGCTTGGCCACCGCGGAGGCGCAGGTCAGGGCCAGGCGTTGCAGCGCCTGCCCCCGCAAAGGCCCCGATGTACGCACGAAGTCCGACAGCACCGCACCCTGACCACTCATGGCCACCGCCTCCCGTGTCGCCAGGTTGTACGCGGGCAGGGCCGTCCTGGGTTCAACAGTTCGCGGAAGCTTCTAGTCTTGCGGCATGGCCACGAACGCGGCGGGGCGCAAGCCGGAGACCCGGCTCGCATTGGTACGGCGGGCCCGCAAGATGAACCGCATCCTCGCGGACACCTATCCAGAGGCCCACTGCGAGCTCGACTTCGCCAACCCGTTAGAACTCCTGGTCGCGACCATCCTCTCCGCCCAGTGCACGGACAAGCGGGTCAACATGGTGACCCCCGTCCTCTTCGCGAAATATCCGACGGTGGAGGACTACGCCGCCGCCGACCGGTCCGAGATGGAGGAGATCATCCGCTCGACCGGCTTCTTCCGCGCGAAGACCAACAGCATCATCGGCATGGCGCAGGCGGTGTGCGACAAGTACGGCGGCGAGGTGCCCGGCAAGCTGAAGGACCTGGTCACCCTGCCCGGCGTGGGCCGCAAGACCGCCAACGTGGTGCTGGGCAACGCGTTCGACGTGCCGGGGCTCACCGTCGACACCCACTTCCAGCGGCTGGTGCGCCGCTTCGGCTGGACCGAGGAGACCGATCCGGTCAAGATCGAGCACGTCGTGGGGGAGCTGCTGCCCAGGCGCGAGTGGACGATCTTCTCCCATCGGGTGATCTGGCACGGCCGCCGCATCTGCCACGCGCGGCGGCCCGCGTGCGGCGTGTGCCCGCTGGCCGCGCTCTGCCCGTCGTACGGCACCGGCCCCACGGCCGTGGCCGAGGCGGAGAAGCTCGTCAGGTCCGGCCCCTTCTCGTGAGCCTTCTTGCGAGCCTTCCTGTGAGCGCGGGAAGCCCCGGATGCCCCGGCGTGTTGGAGGATGCGTGACCCAAGTGCCCGACTGGCTCGACAGACTGGCGGCGCAGGCTCAGCGCTACGACGTACCGCGTTGGTGGAGACCCCCGAACGGGAGCGGCCGGGCCGCGGCGGTGCTGATGTTGTTCGGCGAGGGGCCGCTCGGCCCCGACGTCCTGCTCATCCAGCGCAGCACGCACGGGCGCAGGCACGCCGGCCAGCCCGCCTTCCCCGGCGGCGGCGTCGACCCCGACGACGGAGGGCCCGTCGCGGCGGCGCTGCGCGAGGCCGAGGAGGAGACCGGGGCCGACCCCGCGGGCGTCCACGTGCTGTGCACGATGCCCGAGCTCTACCTCAGCCACAGCGACAATCGGGTCACGCCGGTGATCGCCTGGTGGCGCGAGCCGTCGGCCGTGCACGCGGCCTCGCCGTACGAGGTGGAGTCGGTGGAGCGGGTGCCGATCGCCGAGTTGGTCGATCCCGGCAACCGGGTCACGCTGCGGCATCCGAGGGGCTCGGCGGGGCCCGCGTTCCGGGTGCGGGGGATGCTGGTGTGGGGGTTCACCGCGATGGTGCTCGACACGGTGCTGCGCGTGGGCGGGCTCGAACGTCCGTGGGACGCCGCGCAGGTGGAGGACCTCCCGCAGGAAGTGATCGACCTGGCGTCGAGGGGTTAGGGGGCCGAGCGCAGGGCCACGCCCAGGGAGGCCCAGCCCGCCACGTCCTTGTCGCTGTCGGCCGCCAGCGCGTGCAGCGTCTCCAGCCCGGCCCGGTCCGGGGGGTCGCCCAGCACGTGCTGCAGCGCGTACGCGGCGCCGTACCGCACCCTCGCGTCGACGTGGCCGGCCAGGTCGATCACCGACGGCAGCGACCGCGGGTCGGCCAGGTGCCCGAACGCGATCAGCACCGAGTAGAGCACCATGGCGTCGTCCTCGCTGGCGGCCAGGTACCGCAGCACCGGCAGCGTACGGTCCACGAACGGCTGCAGCATCCCCATGATGTCCACGCCGAGCAGCCGCTCCGGCACGCTGTCCGCGGCGCACAGCCGGCGCGCCTCGATGAAGGACTCAAGATCGCCCCGCCGGCTCAGCACGGAGATCACGTGCCAGCGCAGAGGGCCGTCGGGATCGGGGTCGCACAGAGCTGCCTCGATGAGATCGCGCACTGTTCCCTCGGCCGGCGGCATACCGCTCAAGGTAGCCACGCGGTGACGCCGTCCTGGCGGAAGACGTGCACACTTGACCGTATCCCTGGTTACCTTTGAAACGTGCGCGGTGATCTGCTTGACCTCATCTTGATCGGCCTCGTGATCGCCTTCGGCGTCTCGGGTTACCGGCAGGGCTTCATCATCGGGGTAATGAGCTTCGTGGGGTTCGTGGGCGGGGCCGTGCTCGGGGTCTTCATCGCGCCGCCGATCTCCAAGGCCGTGGTCAGCGGCGACACGCCGCAGGCGCTCCTGGCCATCGTGATCGTCTTCCTGTCGGCCACCATCGGCCAGTTCGCGTCCTCGACGCTGGGCGCCGTCGTGCGCAGCCACGTCACCTGGGAGCCCGCCAAGGTGGCCGACGCGGTCGGCGGCACGTTCTCCAGCGCGCTGTCCGTGCTGGTCATCGCCTGGCTGATCGGCTCGCTGATCGTCTCCACGGCCTTCAGCCCGCTCGTCGACCAGGTGAAGAACTCCGCGCTGCTGACCACCGTCGACGATGTGATCCCGCAGGCCGCGCGCAACTGGCAGCAGCCGTTCAAGAAGTTCATCGACCGGTCGGAGTTCCCGCCGGTCTTCGACGCGATCGGCGCGGGCACGATTGTCGACGTGCCGCCGCCCGACCAGAGCGTGCTGCAGGGCGCCAAGCTGAGCCGCGCCCGGCGGGCCATCGTCAAGGTGCAGGGCAACGCCGAGAGCTGCAACAAGCACATCGAGGGCACCGGCTTCGTCTACGCCCCCGACCGGATCATGACCAACGCCCACGTGGTCGCCGGCGTGACCCGTGACCTGCAGGTCATCGACTCCACCAACACGCCCCACGCGGCCACCGTCGTGCGCTACAACCCGCGCCGCGACATCGCCATCCTGTACGTGCCCGGCCTCGGCCTGCCGCAGCTCTCCTTCGACGGCGAGGGCTCGCGCGGCGACAGCGCCATCATCGCCGGCTTCCCCAAGAGCAAGGGCTTCACCGCCGAGCCGGCCAGGATCGGCGGCCAGCTCGACGCCGAGGGGCCCGACATCTACCGCGACGCCACGGTCCGGCGCAAGGTCTACGCGATCCGCGGCCGGGTGCTGCCCGGCAACTCGGGAGGCCCGCTGCTCACGGTGGACGGCCGGGTCTACGGCGTGATCTTCGCCGCCGCGATCAACGAAGAGGAGACCGGCTACGTCCTGACGGCCGAGGAGGTCGCCCCCGACGCGGCCCAGGGCCGCACCGACACCTCGCCGGCCAGCACCCAGAACTGCGACTGACCCCCGCCGCTCAGCCGGGCAGCTTGTCCAGGATCACGGTTACGGCCTCGTCGGGGTCGCTGTCCTGGCCGAACCCCGAGGCCGCCTTGCCGACCGCGTCGTACGCGCCGCCGTACCCCTGGACCTTGGCGGCGCCGCGGCTGAAGAGGGTCAGCGCCCCGCGCCCGTTGCCGCGCTGCAGGTGCGTCAGCCCGACACAGATCTGCGCGAGGCCCTGCCAGAGCTCGCGCTCGTCCTCCGGCGCGCACTTCCAGCGGCCCTCGAACACCTCGTGCGCGTTGAACGGCAGCCCTTCGGCCAGGAAGCGGCGGGCGTCGGCCATGGCCTGCTCGGTGGTGGGGGCGTAGTCGTCGGGGACCCGGGGCATGCCCTGCTCGCCGTAGGGGAGCGGCCTGCCGTACGCGTCGCGCGGCCTGGCGTTACGCGGCCTGCCCTCGGGATCGCGGTCTCTCATCGCTCGGGCTCCGGATCGGCCAGCCAACCGAGCAGCTCGGTGTCGAACACGTCGGGGATCTCCTCATGGGGGAAGTGGCCGGCTCCTTCGAGCAGCCGCCACCGGTACGAAGCCGCCACGTAGCGGCCCGAGCCCTGCGCCGTCCGCGGCAGGGCGCGCGGGTCGAGCGCCCCGTGCAGGTGGAGCGTGGGGGCCTCGACCTCGGTACGCATGGCCCTGGCGTAGCGGCGGCCGTCGGGGCGCAGCTGGGAGCGGCCGAACCAGCGGTGGTACTCCAGCGCGCAGTGTGCCACGGCGGGGATGCGGAACGCCTCGCGGTACGTACGCGCGGTCTCGGGATCGGGCCAGCCCGGCCGCGACCAGTCGTTGAGCAGCCTGCCCACCAGGGCCGCGTCGCGGCGCCTGAGCCGGTGCTCGGGCAGCAGCGGCAGCTGGTGGCCCAGCGCCTGCCGGCTGGCCTTGAGCTGGCCCAACGGGTCGGTCAGCAGCGCCTTGCGCAGCCGCAGGGGATGCGGGGCGGACACGGCGACCAGCCGGTGCACGCACTTGGCGTCGAGCACGGCCATCGTCCAGGCCAGCAGGCCGCCCCAGTCGTGCCCGACCACGATCGCGCCGGTCTCGCCCAGGGCCCTGATCAGGCCGGTCGCGTCGGCGGCCAGTGTGGGCAGGTCGTAGCCGCGCGGCGGCTTGTCGCTGCCGCCGTAGCCGCGCAGATCGACCGCGACCGCCCGGTAACCCGCCTTCGGCAGGGAGACGAGCTGGTGACGCCACGTCCACCAGAACTGCGGGAACCCGTGCAGCAGCAGCACCAGCGGCCCCTCGCCCGCCTCGACGACGTGGAATCGGGTGCCGCCCGCGTGGACCGCGCGGTGCGTCCAGGGTCCTTCGATCTGTACGACCGACTCGTCAGGTGCCATCACGTGTCACCGGCTCACGATCGGGACGAACCGCGGGCAGCGTCTCGTCCTCGGGCGTGGCAATCTCCTTGAGCCCCTTGATCGATCTGGCGGTGCGCTTCATCCCGGCCAGTCCCTTGAGCCGCCTGACCCCGATGAACACCAGCAGACCCGCCGCCACCAGGTAGAACACGGTCACGATGAGGAATGCCGCCCAGTTGGGCAGCCACTGCGCCAGCACGAACGCGATCGTGAACGAGGCGAGGATCAGGCACAGGTGCGCCATGAAGGCGGCGGCGGCGAACAGGCCGCCCGCCGTGCCGACCCGCTTGGCGTCGAACCTGAACTCGGCCTTGGCCAGCTCGATCTCCGAGCGGACCAGGTCCGAGATCTGACTGCTCGCCTGGGCGACCAGCGAGCCCAGGGATTCTTCCTCGGGAGTCTGCGGCATGAACGTCTCCTATCGAGGCCTGGCGGCCGTGTCAAACATCATCCAGCGCAATGCGACGCTCGCGTACCGTGTATGAAGCAGCACCGCCGCCAGGAGCCCTTCCGACAGTTTCGCCAGGCTGAGCCGCGCTGACAGCCAGGCGCCCCGAACACGCCGAAACTTGTCGAGCGTGAGTCCCGCTATCACTCCCAGAACTACCCGATCGAACAAGATAGCGCCCGCGTCGGCTCCGCCGGGCTTCGCCCCCGGGCCACCAGGGTCTCAGGAGACAGGCGTATGTCCCTTTTTATCGGGACATACGCCTGGAAGGTGGGATCAGTCCTCGGACTTGGCGGACGGGAGCTTCTCCGAGATCAGGTTCATCACCGTGCTGTCGGCGAGGGTCGTGACGTCGCCGACGCTGCGGTTCTCGGCCACGTCGCGCAGGAGGCGGCGCATGATCTTGCCGGAGCGGGTCTTGGGCAGCTCGGGCACGACCAGGATCTGGCGCGGCTTGGCGATCGGGCCCAGGGTCTTGGCCACGTGGTTGCGCAGGTCGGCGGCGATGTCGTCGCTCTCCTCCGCCGAGCCGCGCAGGATCACGAACGACACGATCGCCTGGCCGGTCACCGGGTCGGTCGCGCCGACCACGGCCGCCTCGGCCACCTTCGGGTGGCTGACCAGCGCGCTCTCCACCTCCGTGGTGGAGATGTTGTGGCCGGAGACGAGCATGACGTCGTCCACGCGGCCGAGCAGCCACAGGTCGCCGTCGTCGTCCCTCTTGGCGCCGTCGCCGGGGAAGTACATCCCCTCGAACCTGCTCCAGTACGTGTCGATGTAGCGCTGGTCGTCGCCCCAGATCGTGCGGAGCATCGACGGCCACGGCTCGCGTACGACGAGGAAGCCGCCGCCCCCGTCGGGGACGCTGTTGCCCTGGTCGTCGACCACGTCTGCGGAGATGCCCGGCAGCGGGCGCATCGCGGCGCCCGGCTTGCCCGCGGTGACGCCGGGCAGCGGGCTGATCATGATGGCGCCGGTCTCCGTCTGCCACCAGGTGTCGACCACGGGGCAGCGCTCTCCGCCGATGTGCTCGCGGTACCAGACGTACGCCTCGGGGTTGATCGGCTCGCCGACGGAGCCCAGGATGCGCAGGCTGGACATGTCGTACTTCGCGGGGATGTCGTCGCCCCACTTCATGAACGTCCTGATCGCGGTGGGCGCCGTGTAGAGGATCGTGATCTTGTACTTCTGCACGATCTCCCAGAACCGGCCGCGGTGCGGGGTGTCCGGGGTGCCCTCGTAGATGACGCTGGTGGCGCCGTTGGCGAGGGGGCCGTACACGATGTAGGAGTGGCCGGTCACCCAGCCGATGTCGGCCGTGCACCAGTAGATGTCGGAGTCGGGCTTGAGGTCGAAGACCGCGTGGTGCGTCCAGGCGGTCTGGGTGAGGTAGCCGCCGGTGGTGTGCAGGATGCCCTTGGGCCTGCCGGTGGTGCCGCTGGTGTAGAGGATGTACAGCGGGTCCTCGGCGTCGTGGGGCTGGGCGGTGTGCTGGTCGCTCTGACGGTCGACCAGGTCGTGCCACCAGACGTCCTTGCCGCCGAAGGCGACGTCCTGGCCGGTACGGCGGACGACGAGGACGTTCTCGACCTGCGGGCACTCGGCGACGGCCTCGTCCACCGTGGGCTTGAGCGCCGACGGGCTGCCCCTGCGGTAGCCGCCGTCGGCGGTGATGACGAGCTTGGCGTCGGCGTCGTCGATCCGGCTCTTCAGCGCCGTGGCCGAGAAACCGCCGAACACCACCGAGTGGATCGCGCCGATGCGGGCGCAGGCCAGCATCGCGATCGGCAGCTCGGGGATCATCGGCATGTAGACGGCCACCCGGTCACCCTTGCCGACGCCGAGCTCCTGCAGGGCGTTGGCGGCCTTGCTGACCTCGCGCTGGAGGTCGCCGTAGGTGAGGGTACGGGTGTCGCCCTCGGGCTCGCCCTCCCAGTGGTAGGCGACCTTGTCGCCGCGGCCCTCCTCGACGT
The DNA here is from genome assembly GCF_040605375.1 of Nonomuraea sp. NPDC005650. Classification (NCBI taxonomy): domain Bacteria; kingdom Bacillati; phylum Actinomycetota; class Actinomycetes; order Streptosporangiales; family Streptosporangiaceae; genus Nonomuraea; species Nonomuraea sp. NPDC005650. Next base: position 110,951 of record NZ_JBEXCR010000019.1, on the reverse strand, counting down.
GGCGGTCGACGCAGTTGTAGGCCACGTTGAGCTCGCCGCCGACGAACCACTTGGCGAACGGGGCGTTCCACTCGAGGGTCGTCTCCCACCGCTTGGCCCACGCCAGCCGGTCGGCCGCGCGCTCCCAGAAGGCGAGACGGTCGGCGGCGGCCTCGTCATATGCGGCGGCGGTCACGTTCGCGGCCGCCGCCAGGTCAGCCGGCGGTGCGAACCGGCGGTTCTCCTGTAGCAGGTTCGACAGCGCCTGGGTCTCGTTGCCGGGGGTCTCCGGGGCCACCTCGTGCTCCTTCTATGGCCAGATTGGATAGGTCGTGTCCCACTTCACCAGCTCACGGCCTCCACACACAAGAGGTCTAGACAGGTCTGTACCGAGGGGCCTCCGCTTATCAGGTCGCATGACAACCGCTATTGAAACGTTGTCATCCTGAAATCTGGTGGGGACCCATAAAGGGTTGCGCATATTCGATCGACGGGATTTCTCGACGCACCGTGACCTTTTGAGCGCGCGCTGCCTTCCTCCGGGGTGCCGGTACGGTCGTCACCGGGAGCGGTCGTACTCGCGGGTAAGGTCGGTTCCCGTGAGTGACCCACTGGCTGTCATCGCGGAGTTCCCCGGCGTCCCCGAGGCGGTGGAATCCGCCAGGCAGGCCGTCGACCGGCTGTACCGCCACCGAGTCCTGCGCCGGGCCAGCCCGGCCGTCTCCACGGAGTCGTCCCTGCGGGGCGCGCGGGCCTCGGCGTCCTTGGAGGGCGTGGACGTGCCCCTGGACGCCCTGCGCCGGGACGAGGTCCACGACCCGCTCGTCCAGGGCGCCCTGCGCGCGTCGGCGGAGCTGGGCCGGCTGGGCTCGACATGGCGGGCGTCGCCGCGGCAGGTGCTCGCCCGCCTGCACGCGGTGGCGGCGACCGGCCTGGCCCCGCAGGCCGTCCTGGGCCGTCCGCGGGCGGTGGACGAGGCGCAGGACCCGCTGGGTCTGGGGCCCGCGCCGAGCGTGTCGGAGGCGGCCACGCGCATGGACGGGCTGCTCGGCCTGCTCGAACGCCCCACGAAGGCGCCCGCGATCGTGCTGGCCGCCGTCGTCCACGCCGAGCTGGCCGTACTGCGTCCCTTCGGCACGGCGGACGGGATCGTGGCACGCGCGGCCGAGCGCCTGACCCTGGTCGAGTACGGCCTGGACCCGAAGTCCCTCGTGGCCGTGGAGGTCGGACATCTGGAGCACGGCTCGTACGCGGAAGCGTTGAGGGCGTACCTGAGCGGGACCCCGGAGGGCGTCGCGCAGTGGGTACAACAGTGTGCCTCCGCGGTAAGCCTGGGGGTGCGCGAGGCGACCGCCGTCTGCGAGGCGATGCAAAGAGGCTGAGGTCACGGCGGCGGAGGCGCAGGTTGGGGCGTCGGGCCGAACCGCTGACATAGCTGACGGCGTCTCAGTCAAGAGACGCCGTCTGCCGGCGCATCACACCGGGTTACCAAGCGTGCACCTGTATTCGTCGGAGCGGGTCAAGCCCGTCACGACGCGCCTCCCGCGGCTGGTCGCGCGTGGGTGCCCGGCTGATGCGCCCGGACAAGAGGTCCGTGACACCTTTCTACGACGGATCCGCCCTGATGGGAAGCCCTCGGACCAAGACCTTTACCAGGCGATGAGGGGCGCCCTGGCATACCCCGCCATGGCCACCCTCCGTGATCTGGTTACCAAGCTGTGATGATTACAGAGAGTGATCGCCTTTATGTGATCGTTATGGCGCAGACAAAAAACTTGGCGAAAATGCGAGATTGCTCCTCGACGAAACTCGAGTCCATCGGGCAGCATACGGGGGTATCGCCCGAAACTGGAGCGACTGTGCACGGAGTACCTTTGCCAGTCCCTTGCCAGGCTCTGGTGAAGTGATGAAAGCTTTCTTCTGAAACGGGACCGGCTCTACCCCCCCGGAGCCGGACCGATCAGGCGACCCCCGCTCTCCCCCCCGGCGGGGGTCGCCCCTTTTCCACCCACTCTCGTAGGGCCCACCCCCACCACCACACCCCTACGAAGCACCTCACCCCCGCACCTCCCTACAACGGGCCTTCCACCAAGCACCCACGCTCCCCACGGCGGGCCTTCCACCGAGCACCCACGCTTCCCATGGCGGGCCTTCCGAGCACCCACGTGCGCTCCTGCGCTTCCCTGCGGCGGGCCTCCCCCGAACCTCTGTGCTCCCTCACGGCGGGGCTCCACCGAACGCCCACCCGCGCCTCTGCGCCTTCCTGCGGAGGGCTCTCCCCGAGCACCCCCACGCCTTCCATGGCGGGCCTTCCACAGAGCAGGTTTTGCACTTCCCCATGGCGGGCCTTCCACCGAACGCCCACACGCACCGCGGGGCCTTCCTACGGCGGGCTCTCACCGAGCACCCCGCCCGCGGTCTCTGCGCCGTCCCCACGACGGGCCCCCACCAAGCGCCCCCGCCTCGCGCCTTCCCGCAGCGGTCCCACGCCGAGCGCCACACCCTCGCCTTTCCGCGTCCCCGCGTCCCCGCGTCCCCGCGTCCCCGCGTCCCCGCGTCCCCGCGTCCCCGCGGTGCACCTCTCGCCGAGCGCCACGCCCCGTGCCTTCCCGCAGATCGGGTCTGGCCATCACGCTCCCCTGCGAGAAGCCGCCCACTGAGCCGCCCTCGCCACCCTGACCACCTACCACCACAGTCACCACGGCGCGCTTCTCCGAGCACCCCCCATCGCAGCCTCCACCGCAGCGGCGCCAACCACCGCGCCACATCCGGGCCCCGCCCCGGTCCCGGCCCCCACCGCCGTCATCATCACGCCGCACCACCACACCCGATATCCACAGCCCCACCCCACCCCCACCCAACAATCCCCAGAACCCCGTTCACCCTCTCCCCACCCCACCCACCTCCAGCAAGGTTGGCCTCCCAACGCCACCCACCACCCCAATGAGGCCGACATGCACCGCCCCCTGGTCATCACCGAAGACCACGCCCTGCTGGACGACCTCGTCCGCATAGCCGCCGCAGCCGGCGCCCAACTCGACGTCGCCCACGTCCCCGCCCACGCCCGCCCGTTCTGGAACCTGGCCCCACTGATAGCGGTAGGCGCCGACCAGGCAGACGCCGTGGCGGCGAGCTCACCCCCCACCCGAGACCAGGTCCTCCTCGTGACCCGGGCCCCGGACGACCCGGACACCTGGCGAAAATGCGTGGCCGTGGGAGCCCAGACCGTCCTGACCCTCCCCAACGACGAACGCCACCTGGTCGAGCGGCTGGCAGACGCCATGGAGCCCGACCCCCGCTCCGGATCCGTGATCTGCGTGATCGGCGGCCGAGGCGGGGCAGGCGCGAGCGTGCTGTCGGCCTGCCTGTCCCTACGCGCCTCCGGCGACCACCTCCGTACCTTGCTCCTGGACGCCGATCCGCTGGGCGGCGGCATAGACGCACTGCTGGGCCACGAGGAAGCATCGGGCGCCCGCTGGGGAGACCTGGTGGCCAGAGAGGGCCGGATCAACTCCAGCGCCCTTCAAGCCGCACTGCCGTCGTTCGGCGACCTGGCGGTCCTCTCCTTCCACAGAGGTGAGGTGGCGGCGATCCCAGCCCAGGCGATGCGCTCCGTCCTGGAGGCGGGTCAGCGAGGCTTCGACCTGATAGTCGTCGACCTTCCCCGCCACCTAGACCCGGCCGCGATCGAGGCCCTCACCAGAGCGAAGACCACACTGATGGTCGCCACGGCCGACGTACGCGGCATCCTCTCGGCCGTACAGGTGCTGGGCGAAACCCGCAAACACACCTCCGACATCCGCGCGATCCTCCGCCCAGGAGTCGTGGACGACGACATGGCCGCTGCCGCCCTGGGCATCCCGTCCGTTGGCAACCTGCCCGACCAGCCGAGACTCACCGCCACCCTCAACCGCGGCGAGCTACCCAAACTGGGCCCCCGCACCGTGCTGGGCGCCCTGTGCACCACACTCCTGCGAGACCTCCTCCCGACATGAGCACCCCGAAATCGCCCGCACCCACCGAAGCCGTGTCCCAGGAACTGGTGGAAGCCGTTCGGGTACGCCTGGCCAGAGCAGGAGTAGAACCCAGCGCCGCCCAGGTGGCAGTGGCCCTGCGAGCCGAGAAATCCGTGTACGGCGACGCGGAGATCCTCGCCGTGGCCAGGGCCCTCTGCGCCGACCTGATGGGCGCCGGCCCCTTGGAGCCGCTCCTGGCCCGGCCGGACGTGACAGACGTCCTGGTCAACGGCCCACGTGAGGTGTGGATAGACGATGGCAGCGGTCTACACCGCACTTCTGTGACCTTCACGGACGACGGGGCCGTCCGCCGGCTGGCCCAGCGCCTGGCGTCCGTCGCGGGCAGAAGACTCGACGACGCCTCCCCGTACGTGGACGCCAGGCTCGCCGGCGGCGTCCGCCTCCACGCCGTGCTTCCACCGGTGGCGTCGGGCGGCACCTGCGTTTCGCTACGCCTACCACCGCGCCGTACGTTCACCCTGGACGACCTGGTGGCGGCGGGCACGATCACCCCATCCGCCATCCCGGTGCTGACCGCCATGGTGAGCGCCAGGCTGGCGTTCCTGGTGACAGGCGGCACAGGCACCGGCAAGACGACACTCCTGTCAGCCCTGCTGTCACTCGCCGACCCGGCAGAACGCCTGCTCCTGGTAGAGGACTCAGCCGAGCTCCGCCCTCTCCACCCGCACGTCGTCCGCCTGGAAACCCGCCCGGCGAACCTGGAAGGCGCAGGCGGCGTGAGCCTGCGCGACCTGGTACGCCAAGCGCTCCGAATGCGCCCAGACCGCCTGGTGGTGGGGGAGGTCCGAGGCAGCGAAGTGGTGGACCTGCTGGCCGCCCTCAACACTGGCCACGAAGGCGGCTGCGGCACGCTTCACGCCAACACCGCGGCCGACGTACCCCCTCGCCTGGAAGCCCTGGGCTGCGCAGCGGGCCTGACCAGGGAGGCCGTACACAGTCAGCTGGCCGCGGCACTCGACGCGGTCATTCACCTGACCCGCGGCCGCCCGGACGGCCGACGCCGTATCGCCGAGATCTGCCTGCTCTCCAGAACGTCGGCCGGCTTCGTCGAGTCGATCCCAGCCGTGACCTTCGACGCCAGGGGCAACTCCCAACCCGGCCCCGCCTACGAAGCCCTCTCCCGAAGAGCACAGCCATGAGCCCCAAGACCAAGGCACCACGATGACCGGCGCTCTCATCGCAGCACTGTCCACAGCCTGCGCGATCTGGCTGTGGACAGCCCCAGACACCCCCACCACCCGCCTGACCAGGCTCGTCACAGGCAGGAACAAACCCCGCTGGACCTCCCTGACCACCCGCCTCACCCGCCCGACCCCCGCCCGCCGCGCACAGCTCTGGCGCCACGCATCAATAGAGCTCTGCCAATCCCTGTCGGCGGAGCTGTCGGCCGGACGCACCCCCGGAGAAGCCCTGACCAGGGCAATCACATCAGTGGACTTCCCGGACGCGGAGACCCTGCGCCCAGTCGTCGCCGCGGCAAGAGACGGCGGCGACGTCTCCGCAGCCCTCACCTCATCCGCCCCACCTCAGGGAGGCGAGGGCCTCCGCCAACTGGCAGCTTGCTGGGAAGTAGGCGTCACGGTGGGCGCAGGACTGGCCGCCCTGGTCGAGCGAGTCGCGGGCACATTACGCGCAGCCCAAACCCACCGCCAGGACGTAGCCGCCCAACTCGCAGGCCCTCGCACCACAGCCCGCCTCCTGGCTGTACTGCCCGCCCTCGGCCTCCTCATGGCCGCAGCCCTCAACATGCACCCTCTGGACTTCCTCCTAGGCAGCCTCCCCGGCCTCATGTGCCTGCTAGCAGGCATCGCCCTCGACGCCTGCGGCCTGTGGTGGACCAACCACATGGCAACCCAAGCCCAGACCTAACCCAACCCCCCCAAGAACCAGACCAACACCCCAAAACACAAGCCCAAAACAACCACCCACACACAAACCCAAACCCACATCCACCCACCTGAAGCCCGTCACCTCACCAAAACCCACAACCCAGGCCAGGTCGGCAACCCAGGCCAGGCCAGCAATGCAAGCCAGACCAGCAACGCAAGCCAGGTCCGCAACCCGAGGCGGACCCGCAACCTAGGCAGGAGACGTCACCCAAGGCAGAACCAGCCAGACATCGGCAGGCGCCGCAACCGCAGCAGAACCCTCCGCTCCAGGCAGGACCCTTACCCACCCAGCACCCGCCGCTCGCCAAGCCCGCTGGCCCACCACGCCAGCCGACTCACCACGCCAGCCGCTCGCCAAGCCCACTGATCCACCACGCCAGCCAACCCATCAAACCCGCACCACACCGAACCGATCGGACCACGCCCAATGCTCGAATGGCTCTCCGCCTTGCTCGCCGGCCTGGCCACGTGGATGTGGTTCTCTCCCCGAACCCCAGCAGAACGCCTGACCCGACTGCGCCCACCAGCCGGGCCCTCACCCGGACCCGAGCACAACCCTCAAGAGCCGCATCCAACCCAACAAGCGCAAGCCCAAAATGGCGATGACGAGCCACCTTGGCAAGATCCCCCTTCACCCCGCATCACCCGCAAGACGATCACCATGGCCACCTGCACAGGCCTGTTGACCGCGCTCCTGATCGGCGGCATCACCGGAACCATCGCCGGCCTCCTGGTCACCCCGGCACTGGCAGCCTTCCTCCACAAGAAGCAACCCCAGCAGAACCACCGCGACCGCCGCCGAATCGCAGCAGACCTCCCCTTCGCCGCCGATCTGATGACCGCATGCCTGCTCGCCGGCCGCCCGGTGAGCGACGCCACGGAAATCGCCGCCAACGCGATCGGCGGCCCCCTCGGCCAGCGGCTGAAGTGGGTCAGCACCCAACTACGCCTGGGCGCCGATCCCGACCCCACCTGGGCCACCCTCGCCAAGGACCCAACCATGGCCCAACTTGCCCGAGCGATGAGCCGAGCAGCTCAAAGCGGCGCACCTGTGGCGGACGTCCTGACCCGCCTGGCCGACGACGCTCGCGAAGCCGCCAGGGCCAATTCCGTCGCCTCAGCCAGAAGTGTCGGCGTAAAGGCAGTAGCCCCACTCGGCCTGTGCTTCCTCCCGGCATTCGTCCTGCTTGGAATTATCCCCGTAATAGCCGGGCTGGCCTCCACAATCATCCTCCCGTAGAACGACGACGCCGTAGCCGTCTACGTTCCCAGGACAAGCAGACCATAAAGGAGATGTCGTCCCCGCCAAGCCCTGCCTCGCGAAACAACCTTAAGTCCGCCTATCGCACCGAAAGAAGCCTCCCACAACTCCACCACAAAAAACGCCCTTTCGGGCTCCTCTTGACGAAGGAGCTTATAACCCCCATTTGGGGGGCAATATTGACGACCCAGTACCGAACCTCGCAATCGAAGTACATCCTGGATATCCAGGCGAACGACAGCCCCAGTCCGCCTCACAACCCCACCGGCACCGAGACCCTAACGAGGCACCAACCGCAGAAGCGCCCTTCCAGGCCAGCCTCCTGCCGGACGAGGCAACCAACCTCGGCAACCGCACCAGGCCTCCGCCCAGAACCGCGGTTGCTCATGCCTACATCGCTTCCCCGCGCCCCCAAGGCTTATGGGGGGCACCGCTGCCTGGGCCGCTACGTCGCCTTCCGCGCCCCAACGCCGCCCCTACGCCGAGCTTGGCCTGAGCTTCCAGCCGCAGACGGGAAGGCTCAGGCCAAGTCTCACGCAGGTGCAGCGAAAAGATCGAGTCCGAGTCGCCAGCCGATCACTGTGCCTTATCGGGATTACGACCTTTGCGGCATTGCGGTCGGTTGGATGCGCGGTGCTCGTTCATGTGCCGTTGAAGGGCTGCCACCTCGTCGCACAGAACGGCGAGGTCTCGCCTTATCGCGGTTTGGACGTTGCTGATGTCGGCCTGCATTTGGGCCATGTCGGCCGCGGTTCCTTTGTTGCTGTGGTGCTGGCCCGCTTTGAGGGTTTGGAGGTGCAACAGCAACTCGAGGATCTGTGTCTCTAGGTCCATGAATTCCCGCCTTTGTGCCAGCTCAGACGAGTTCCCGGGGTCTGATGACGGGCCGGGTTTTGCTGCTTGAGCACACGATGACAGAAAGTTCACACCTGCGGCAGCCATCCATCGTGGCCAGAGTGGGGTTCTTCATACACAAGCTGAAGTTGTTTCTTCCGAGGGAGAGGATCGGACGCCGTCCTAAAGAACACGAATGGGCCCATGGCCGGGAGAAACGGGGCGAAGCGACAAGTCCATGGTCAGACCGCATGTCGAAGATCGACAGCGCAGAGGTCTCGCCGGATGACCGGGCAGATCCATCTGCCCGAGCCCCCGCCAGCACCTTCTCAGCGGCGGGCCGGGCACATCCGACCGACACACAGTGGAGCGGTGCTGGAGCCCACTACCCCACCCATGGATTTCTCCAACGCCCTCACACCGCTTCCCCGCACATCCGACGCCGCCTTGGAAGCGCGATGCCGCCGTCTCCTCGACGGTGCCTCGGGAGCACGATGCCGCGCTCTCCCCAACTCCGCGGGTTGAGGGTGCGATGGTGCCGTGCATCCGGCGCCACCCCTGAGGCAGGATGCCGCCGTCTATCAGACTTGGGTGTGGTTCTTCCACAGTGACTGGTTCGATCAGCCCGTGGGGCATATTGGTCCTGGTGATGGTGGGCGAAGGCGCTGCTTCTCTCGGTCAGCTATCTCCCTACGCGATCAGCGACCGCGACAACCGATCATCCTCGGCCTCCAACCGCGCCCGCACCTCGGCGAGTTGCTCACCAAGCTCCTCGACCCGCTGCCGGGAATCGGCCTGCCGCCGCGCGAGTTCCCGGCAACGATTCCACTGCCACGAACTCGGCCCTACGCCCATCCATCTGAGTACGAATACTCATGTGCCGTTCTGGCGGCCTTCATACGCTTCGATCATGTCTCTGAAGCTGACCGCCACCGGCCCGTGGCTCGGGTGGGCAACCGTCATCGCGGCGGCCGCAGCCGCCGCCGGCCTCTGGCTGGGGTGGACCGCCCCTATGGGCGACGGCAACGACCGTTGGAAGCTGGTGGCCGCCCAGTCGTCGGTCACCTACGGACAGGTCATCGCCACCGGCGAGCACGACGCCTGGGCCTTCGGCTGGGACATCCTCGGCATCGGCGCCTGGCTGCCGATGGCCGACGGCCCGCACCGCCCCACAGCCTTCCACTGGGACGGCGACCGCTGGACGAAAAGCGACTTCCCGGTGACACGCGGCAACATCGGCCCGGTCGCCGCGTCCGCCCCCTCCAACGTGTGGGCCCTGGCCGGCGACGAGGGCAACACCGCCGTCCTGCGCTGGGACGGACGTGCCTGGACCATCGTCCACAAGCTGCCCGGTACGGCCGGAAGCCTCGCCGTCACCGCCGACAACGACGTGTGGATCTTCGGCGACCATAAGACCTGGCACTACAACGGCGCCACCTGGTCGGAACAGAGCGTCTCCTTCTCCGCCTTCCGAGTCAGCGCCCGCTCCGCCACCGACATCTGGGCCCTCGACGGCGACGCCCCCTTCGTGCACCACTTCGACGGCAAGGTCTGGACCCGAGTCAACCTGACCGAAGCGCTGCCCAAGGCCGCACCACTGTCCGACGACTTCCCACCCGACCCGACCGGCCCTCGGCTGACCGCCATTACCGCCGACCCGTCCGGCACCTGGATCACAGGGGAGATCGGGGCGTCTTCGTTTCTGCTCTTCCAGACCGGTTCCGGCTGGCGCAGCGAGGACACCTCCGCGAAGGCCGGGCGTATGGTCCGTGACCTCCCACCCGTCCCCGATGGCAGGGGTGGCCACTGGTTTCTCGGTTCCACCGACATTAACGGTTACGACTCCGCTCTCGCCCACCGCGACCCCTCCGGCCGCTGGACCAGGGTTTCGTCCGGCGGCGAACTGACCTCGCTGTCGGCCGTCCCCGGCGGCCCGCTCCTGGCCACCGGAGTAATCGGCAAAGCTTCAGGCGTCTTCCGCAACCTTTCCTGAAGCAGGCCGTGCAGCACCTCGGCCTCCGTTCCAGCCATGTCCGCTCCCACGCCTTCACTCATCGGAGAGTCAGCAACCCGATCAACCAGCCCAGACCACAACCCCCAGCTCATACAGTCACTGCAAAAGAGCTACACCCATCAGACTTGGCCCTTGAAGGTGCGCGTGCCGTACGCCCGATGCCATTTCCGAGGCCCGATGCCGCCGCCTGTCCAAATCCGCTATGCCGACCGGGACCCTGGCGCACGCTCGCAGCGGGAGGTGGTCCACATGGCCCCGCGTACTAGGTTCTTGTCCGTGCAAGGATCCGAGGTAAAGATCAGAATCGGCAGCCGGGATGACGTGGATGCTGTGCTGGAGTTCTGGCGGCTGGCCGCCGAGGGCACCGATCGGCACGACTCGCCCGGCAAGATAGCCGCGCTGTTGGACCGCGACCCCGAGGCCTTGCTGATAGCGGAGTGCGGCGGCGAGATCGCAGGGACCGTCATCGCCGGTTGGGATGGCTGGCGAGCCCACCTGTACCGCCTTGCCGTCCACCCGTCCCATCGCCGCAAGGGCATCGCCACCGCGCTGCTGGTGAAGGCAGAGGCCCGCTTCGCCGGCTTCGGCGCCTTCCGGGCCGATGCCATGGTCCTGCACGACAACACACTTGCCCACTCAGCCTGGAACGCCGCCGGCTATGCCCCTCAACCGCAGTGGTCCCGCTGGGTCAAGCCGCTGCCGGCCCGAACAGGCGGTCCAGGTGATAGTCGATGATCTTGATGGCGGCCTCGTGGCTGCGCTGTCGGCTGAGAACACTGGAGGTCAGGCCGTTGGCGAGAGCCAGAAGGCCGGCGACTTCGGTACGCGGATCACGATCGGGGGAGATGTCTCCGGCCTGCTGCGCGGCGGTCAACCGTACGGTGAGGAAGTTTTCCAGCGCGTTGGGCAGGGTGACCCCGACCGCGGCGAGCGCTGGGTCGGTGAGGGCGGCGGTGTAGTAGGCGGTCCAGGCCATAGAGTCCAGTTTGCTCTGCTCGTCGAAGGGCAGGATCGCGCCGAGGACGGCGGCGAAAACGCCTCGTGGTGTCAGCTCGCCCGCGGCGGCGGCGGCCCGCTGTTTGACCCGGCGGTCCATGCGGGCACCCAGTTCGGTGAGGCCGGACTCGAGCAGGGCCCGCTTGTTCGTGAAGTAGTACTGGACCACGCGCAGCGAGACCCCGGCCTCGGCGGCGATCTCACGCATCGACACTGCCTGCAGGCCCCGCGTGCTGGCGATGCGCAGCAGCGCCTCGGTCAAATGGCGCCGCCGCTCATCATGATCCACCTGTCGGGGCATGCCCGTTTCCTACCTGTTGTTCGAGTTGTGCTTCGGCGTTGCGGTCCCGGGCCGCACCTGGCCGGGAAAGGCGAGGATCCGCTTGGCGACCAGGTCCGGAGCTTCGACGGGTAACCCGTGTCCGGTGCCGGGCACGATCTCCACGCGCCAGGACGGCGCGATGTCGGCCAGCCGTGCGGCCACCGCCTGCGCGTCGAGGAGCGCGCTGCGGGCGCCCAGCAGCACCTGTACGGGCACGGACAGCTCGCGGATCTGCTCGTCGGTGTAGGCGGGCGGAAGAGGCAGGCGTCGGCGGAAGGACCATCCGGCCTGCATCAGGCTCATCAGCCCATCCTCACGCAGCGCCCCGTTGCCCACTACGCCGGCCATAGGGTGTCGCAACGTACGAGGAAGCATGGAGGCGATGGCGCCGGCAAGGGCCCACCGGACGAACCGCCTGGGCAACGGCGCGAGGCCGCCCGGGTCCACCAGCGTCAGCGCCGCGACCCGGCCGCCCCCGCCGAGTTGTTGTTCCACCGCGGTCCAGCCGCCGTAAGAGAAGCCCGCCACGTGGGCGCGCTCGGCTCCGACTGCGGCCAGTACGTCGGTGAACCAGCCGCCGACCTCGGCACCGGTCGCGAGCGGCCGCGTCTGAACCGAGCGGCCTGGCTCACCGAGAGGGTCGAGGGCAAGGACCGGGCGCGTGCGCGCCAGCGGCTCGATGTAGCGGTACCAGGCCAGCGCGTTCCCGCCGGCGCCGGCCACGAGGACTATGGGGTCTCCTGTGGCGGGTCCGGCCCGGTGGATCCGCACAATGCCGGCGTGGGTCTCCACGTCGACGGCGTCCACCGGGACCGGCCACAGCTCGCCGAGCACTCGGTCATAGACGGCGTAGTACTTGTCACGGGCAGAGTCGCTGGTGAAGGCGGACGGTCGGTCAGGCATGCGCATGATGACCCCATCTCCCGAATGGATACAGTCGTATCCTAAAAGATGGCTGGCGAGGGCGTGAATGCGGGTGACGGAACGCGTTCCCGCACTGCCCGTCATCGCCCGTGTACGCCCGGCCAACACCGCCTCTCAACGGGTGGTGGTGCGCGTTGGTCTGGTGCGGGCCGAACACCTCGACATCGCCGGCGAGAAGGGCTTGGACTGGATCTTCGTGAAGAACGTGATTTGGCTGAGCCGCGTCGTCATGCTGTCGTTCGAGTTCGCAACAATCAGTCCCTGCTGACCTTGCTGTCTGGCGGCACCGTGCTGGGGGCGAGCGCTGAGTCTTGGGGTGCTGCTACTTCTCGCCGACATTCCGGACCCGGGCCACCCCCGTTGACGGCGCCGCCCCGATGACGGCGCCGCCCGAGTTGGAAGCGCTGCCCTCCCCATCAGCAGTTCCCATCCACCGACAGTGCCCCGTGTCGACAGTGCCCTCCGGGTGCAAAAAGCCTCAGGGCTCAACGGCTTCGAGACGCTTCATCCACAACGCTGGGCTCGCGGAACTCACTCATCCACAGAACGTCGTTCGGTCCATCGTCCGGAACCCGGCTTCGGCCAACCTAAGGACTCCCGCCGGACAAGACCCCGGCTCCGAGCACCACCTGGAGGCACGATGCACAGTCCCGCCACCATGCCAGACGACATCAAAGCCGCCCCAGACGCCAGTCACGCCACGTCAAGCAACGAAGCAGCCGGTAAGTTCTCGCTCAGCCGTACCCGGATCACCCGAAGCACCCCGCGGGCCCTCAACACCACCGCACAAGCCGCTCCCAAGACCACCAAGTCGCAAAGGGAAACCTCGACCAAGCCGCCGGCAGAAGCCCTGAGGCCGTCGACCATCACCGCGAGCACTCAAAACGGATCACCCAAGCCGGCCCCGTCCGGGCCCACCACCAGCCCCGCATCTGCGCGACCCAACAGATGGCTTCATTACGCGACGGTCAACCGGGAGCGTGGCATGTCCACGGCCGAATACGCAGTAGGCACGATTGCGGCCTGTGCCTTCGCCGCGCTTCTGTTCAAGGTGGTGAGCAGCCCAGAAGTCCAGGAAATGCTGAAGGCACTCATCGATCGAGCACTCAACACCGTCACCGGATGACCCTCCGCCAAGCGCGGACCTCCCTGGGTAGAAAGCGGTCGGCATCGCGGGGCTCGGTCACGGCCGAGACCGCCGCGGTGCTGCCCGCGCTCATGGTCGTACTCGCAGCCGCGCTGTGGGCCATTCAGGCTGTCAGCGCCCAGCTCGAATGTGTGGACGCGGCCCGCGCCGCAGCACGAGCAGCAGCCAGGGGCGAACCTCTCGACCAGGTCATGGCCCGAGCCCGTACGGCCACCCGCCAAGAAGCACAGGTAGCCGTAACCCGCGACACAGAAACCACAAAAGTTCAGATCGCCATAGAAATACGACCACCCTGGGCCCAGCCATTGCCCGCAGTGCAAATATCCGCCACAGCCACCGCCGACACCGAGCCGGGATATCTCCCGTGACCATAGGCAATCGAGCCCTGCAGGAGAGGAGGTCTCCATCAATCCCAAGGAAAAGGGCTCAGCCACGCTATGGGGTGTGGCTCTCATGGGCCTCCTCATGGCGGTCGCCGCGGCGTTCGCCATGGTGGGCTCGGTACGTGTGGCACGCCATCGCGTAAACAGCGCCGCCGACCTGAGTGCCCTTGTAGCAGCCAAGCTAGCGATAACCAACCCGGAAGCCGCCTGCGCCCGAGCCGCCACCCTGGCCAAGCAGAACGGGGCGGAGCTGATCCGATGCGAAATCACCAACGAAATCGCCGACGTCTGGACCTCGCTGCCGATCTCACTACCGATATTAGGCCCACGTACGCTGACAGCCAGATCTCGCGCCGGACCGGCATGAACGACCCCTGACCACGCCCGAGCCGTGCCACTCGACCATCAAGCACGCATACCGGCAAGCAGCAGAAACAGCGGAACGCGACGCCGACGCGCCAGCTCGTCAGCATCACCATTGAAGCGATCCTCCCGGGGCGCACACTCGCTCAGAGAAGTCAAAGAAAAGCCTGACTTGGTTAGCAAGGCAACATAGTCCTCTATGGTGCGGTGAAACCAAGTGACGGTGCCGCCCATCCATTGCCTTTCGCGCGGCCCTTGGAGAAAGTAGTCATCAACGACCCAAGACGTCCGCTTCCCTTGAACGCCAGGGTCGTGCGAGGTCAGAATCGGATGAACGACGGTGAAGATGATGCGCCCACCAGGTGAGAGGCACTCATGACAAGATGCCAGCACCGGCTCGATATCCTCGACATAGTGAAAGGCCAACCGCGAAACAATCAGATCGAACGAAGACGGCGGAGCGGAGAAGTCCTCGATATCGACCATCTCGACGCGGCCGGCTGTTCCGTATAACGCCGAATTGCCTGCCTCGACCATCGCGGCCGAGCCGTCCAGGCCCAGGTAACTACGACAGCCGGCATCCAACACGACTTGTCCAATGGCCGCATCCCCGCACCCGAGATCCAACACCCGAAGCCCCGTGACCTCACCCAACTCCTCCAGGAACGCCGGTTCCTCCATTACATGGTTGGGGCTCGACACACCACTATGCCGGTGACCTAGATACCGCTCGGCGACTTGAGGTGCGTCATAGAAGGACCCGCCGCGCTTGTTTTCAGCCACGGCCCCGAAGTGTAGATCGACAAACCGGTCGGAGACGTCATTACCGAGGGGCGGGTGGTGAGGGCGGGTGGTGAGGGCGGGTTGAGGTGGGCGGAGGTGGGCGGAGGAGTAGGTGGGGCGGGTGGGTCGACGTTGGCGGAGAGCCAGGTGGTGAAGGGGAGTCAGCGTTACTGGGGAACTGGTCGCGGGGGTTGGGGCGAGGCTGACGAGGAGGCGGTTGAGGACGGGGCAAGTGTCGGGCTGGGGAAGCGGTCGTGACGGCGGGGCGGTGTTAGTCCGAAGTCGTCGGTGAGGGTTGGGGCGATGCGGTTGGGGAGCTGGTGATCAGCGACGCGGCCTTTTGGGCGGGAAGTAAAGGGCGAAGGAGGGCCGGTGTCGGCGCGGAGTTGGTGGTTCGGGATGGAGGTTGGCGCGTAGCTGGCAGTGAGGCTTGGGTGGCTGTTGTGCAGGGCGGCAGTGCGGCTTGCCCCACCCGTCCCACATCGGCAGCTTCCCGCCAAGGCCGTTCGGCTCCGTATCAGGAGCTTCCCGTCGACACCAACCACAGCCCCTGACTGCCATCTCCATGCCACCCCCGCCCCAACCTCCGCTGCCACCTCGCCCCAAGCCCGGCCGCCAGCGCAGTCGACGCAGGTGCGCTTTTTGGGGTGAATGGGTGGTGTGGTCGCTATGGCGTGAATGTGATGAATGGCAGCATTTCGGTTGGCGTGAAACGTGGTGGATGAATCGAATGGGTGGGCCGAAAACGGTGGGGTCGTTGGGGCTTGCGGGATAGGTCGCGATCCAGTTACGACTTCTTAGACGTGGTGTCCAAGAGTTGTATATGTACCGTAAGGTTCCGCTTACCCTCAGTCCATGCCGTATGCGACAGGGCGGCTGGGAGAGCCGGAGCTAAGTCGCTAGGGTGCGGGTTCGGGGACGGTCGGTGACCGTATCGGCCGGGCGGACTGCACTTCCGGTCGTCGCGTGAACGCCCCAGGGCGGTCAGGCGGCGCGAGGCTCTCGATGGAGGGAAGCGTCGTGACGGTAGTCGGCAGAGTGGTGGCCGCGGGGATGATCGTGGCCGGCACCATCGCGCTTGGCGGGACCGCTCAGGCCGCCGCGGTGACCCGGCGGGCCGACTCGTCCGGGCAGATCACCTCGCCCGCTGACGGCCAGGTGCTTTCGAGTTCGTCCGTGACGGTGTCCGCGCTTACGGGCGTGATTCAGCTGAACGTGGGCCTCTATGTCGAAGGGCCTTCCACGCCCAGCCGGAAGGTCGCCGGAGGGGGTGCGAACCAGACGATCTCCGGCACGTTCGATGCCGGCAATGCTCCGAACGGCACCTTCACCGTGACCCTCAAGGGAGAGATCACGGGGAGCAGCTACGCGACCAGCACGTTCAAGTTGCGGCGGCCGCCTGAGGCGCCGGGCAACGTGAAGGCGACCCGGCAGGGCAGCGCCAAGGTCCGGCTGACCTGGAGCAAGGGCTCGGAGCCCGACCTGCAGTCGTACGAGGTCTCCAACAGCCAGTCCGGCATCGTGGGAAGGTTGCCCGCCGGCAGCGCGTGCGCCGGGTCCACGTGCCAGGCGGTGCTCGCCGTGCCGACCAAGGCGAAGGGCCAGAAGGTGGGGTTCACGGTCAAGGCGTTCAGGGGTGACGGCGACGGCGGGTCGATCGGGTCGGGCAATTCGGCCGCCGCGTACGTCGCCTTCCCCGCCGCGCCGACGCCCACGCCGACGAAGAAGAAGACCACCGGCACCCGCACCCCGAAGACCACCAAGAACGTCGACCCGCTCCCCACACTGCCCGCCAAGAGGCAGACCCTGCCGACGACCAGACCGACGACGCACAAGCGGACGACCGCCAAACTGCCGGCGATACCCGACGCCGACCCGAACGGGAACCTGCCGATCCCGACGACCGGCGAAACGGGCGGACTGCGCCCGTCCGACGCGAAGAACGGCGCGGACACCGCTCCCGTCCAGCCCGACGTGAAGGCGCAGTCAGTCGAGTCACCGATCGGGAACCTCGGCCAGTACGGCCTCTACGTCGCGGCGGGCATCCTCCTGTTGCTGTTCGGCGCCCATGCGGGTGCGTGGGCAAGGCGGCGGGCGCTCGCCACGGGTGAGAGCTCCACGTCCGGTACGGCCACAGCGGCGACGGGTGTGGGCGTTGCGGCGGCCGGTGGGGTTCAGGTCACGCATGCGAACGAAAGCGCTTCGGTCGCCACGGCCCCGCCCCGGCGGCGGCCCGCCGTGATCCTGGCCGTCGCCAAGACCCGGGTTCCCGATCAGTCTCGGGCGCAGCAGGCGGGGGCTGGCGAGCCTTCCGACGGGGCGGCTCCCGAGCGGTCGCCGTCGCCGCCCGCGCTCGACCGGAAGCGTGAGGAGGCCGCCGCCGCGTTCGAGGTGGAGGAGGTGCGAGATGTCCCTGAAGCGCGCCAAGGGCCGGTCCGCATCACCTTGTCCAGCTCTGCGGTCACGGATGTTCCCGAGTCCGACGCGGCCCCTGTCCGGCCGGCGGTACGGATGGAGGATCGCTGGGACGATTACCTGCCGCCGTCTCCCCGGTCGATGGAGGACAGCGGCTTCTGGGAGCGCCCGCAGCCGGGGGCGGCTGATTTCTGGTCCGGCGAAGATGAGGAAAAGGGTGAGGGCGAGCAACGCGCTTACGTGGGCCCTCGGCACAGAGACGGTGAAAGCTAAGTCGATTGGTTGATTCGGCTTGTCGACCACCCAGGCGCGGAGTCCGGGGCTGGCGTGCGCAAGTGCAGGTGTAGCCGGGCGTTGGGGCCCCTGCGGGGTGTCGCGGCGCTTTTACTGAGGGGACAGCAGGGTGTTGAGGAGGCGGACGGCGCCTCGTTTGTCCAAAGGCTCGTTGCCGTTGCCGCATTTCGGGGACTGAATGCAGGAGGGGCAGCCTCGTTCGCATTCGCAGGAGGTTATGGCTTCGCGTGTGGCGGTCAGCCAGTCGGCCGCACGGGAGTAGCCGCGTTCGGCGAAACCCGCCCCGCCCTCATGGCCGTCGTACACGAAGACGGTGAGCAGGCCCGTGTCGGCGTGCAGTTCGGTGGAGACGCCGCCGATGTCCCAGCGGTCGCAGGTGGCGAACAGCGGGAGCAGGCCGATGGAGGCGTGTTCGGCGGCGTGGGCGGCGCCACCGAGGTCGATGCCCGCCTCGGCGAGCGGCGCCACGGCCGATGCGGGGAGCGTCCACCAGACGGCGCGGGTGCGGAGGGTGCGGGGTGGCAGGTCCAAGGGCTCGTCGCCGAGCATCTCGCCTGACTGGAGGCGTCTCTTGAGGTACGAGACCACTTGCCGGGTCACCTCCACCTCGCCGAAGTGGAGCGTGCCGGGGCCGAGGGGGTGGGAGCGCTGGGTGGCGAGGATGGAGATGTCGGTGATGTCGCGAGCGAACGTCGTGAAGTCCGGGGTCGCGCTGGACACCAGGGCGACGCCGGCCTCCAGGTCGAGGAGCTCCACGAGAAAGGTCTCGCCCTGATGGATGTAGACCGCGCCCGTGTGCACCGCGGTGTGCGCGGACGGCTCGTCCACGCTGCCCAGGAGGCGTCCGGTGGATGACTCCACGACCTGGATGGGGGCGCCTCCGCCGCCTCGGATGTCGGCGAGGTCGGTGGCCCGCTCCCGCTTGGTCCAGAACCAGCCCGCGGGGCGCCTCCTGAGCAGCCCCTTGGAGACCAGGTCGTCGAGGACCGTCGAGGTGGTGGCGCCGAAGACGGGCAGGTCGTCGTCCGTCAGCGGGATCTCGGCGGCCGCGGCGCAGAGGTGGGGGCCCAGGACGTACGGGTTGTCCGGGTCGAGGACGATCGCCTCCACGGGTTGGCCGAACAGCGCCTGGGGGTGGTGGACGAGATAGGTGTCCAAGGGGTCGTCCCTGGCGATCAGCACGGCGAGCGCGTCCTGGCCGTCGCGGCCCGCCCGGCCGGCCTGCTGCCAGAGGGAGGCGCGGGTGCCTGGCCAGCCCGCGATCAGCACGGCGTCCAGGCCTGAGACGTCCACGCCGAGTTCGAGGGCGTTGGTGGTGGCCAGGCCCATGATCGTGCCCGAGCGGAGGGCCTTCTCCAGGAGCCTGCGGTCTTCGGCCAGGTAGCCGGCGCGGTAGGCGGCGATCTTGTTCGGGAGGTCGGTCCAGTCCGGCTTGGCTGGGGGGTCTGGGAGTGCCCAGGTTAGGGAGCTTTCGGGGGCCGGTTGGTTCGCCCTGCCCCCGTGTGCTGAGGTGCCGGTCGCGGGGTCCGCTGGTGCGCGCGCCGGATCTGTCGTGCTGGCCGCTGGGTCCGCCGGAATGAGCGTTGGGTCCGTCGTGCCGGTCGCCGGGTGTGCCGGATTTGCCGTGCCTGTCGTCGGGTCCGCCGGGGTGAACGTTGGGTCCGTTGTGCCGGTCGCCGAGTCCGCCGGGGTGAGCGTTGGGTCCGTCGTGCCGACCGCCGGGGCCGCCGGTGCACGCGTCGGATCTGTCGTGCCGGCCGCTGGGGCTGCGGTGGTGAGCCCACTGGGGGTGCCGGAAGCGGCGGGGCGGCCGGTGGAGGGTCGGGGGTGGTGGGTTGAGAGGGAGAAGGCTACGTCGGCGAGTTTGGCGCGGGCCGTGAGGGCGACCGTTTCGGCGCCGCGGCGGGAACGGACGAAGGCGAGCGTGCGCACCTCGGCCAGGACGAGGTCCGCCAGCAGGTCCGCCGCCTCCGCCGTGGCCGTCCGCCGTACAGGAGCCCCTCCCTCGCCTCGTAGCTCAGTCAGGGGCGGCTCCCACAGCGCGATGGTGGTGGAACCCTTGGGTGAGGCGTCCGTAGTCACCTCGTCCATCTCAAGCCCCGTCAGCCTCATTGCGAACGCTCCAGGCTCGCTCGCCGTCGCCGATGCGAGCAGGAACGTGGGGTGCGAGCCGTAGCGGGCGCAGACGCGGCGCAGGCGGCGCAGGATCTGGGCGACATGGGAGCCGAAGACGCCGCGGTAGCCGTGGCACTCGTCGACGACGACCATGCGCAACCGGCGGAAGAACGACGACCACTGGGCGTGGCGGGGGAGGACGCTGCGGTGCAGCATGTCGGGATTTGTCAGGACGTAGTTGGCGTGCTGGCGCACCCACGTACGTTCCTCGAACGGTGTGTCGCCGTCGAAGCAGGCCGCGCGGAGCTGGGTGATGCGCAGCTCGCGCAGGCTGCGCAGCTGGTCGGCGGCCAGGGCCTTGGTCGGGGTCAGGTACAGGATCGTGTCGCCGTCGAGGCAGGAGGCGACGGCGGGAGTGAGGTACGCCAGCGACTTCCCGGACGCCGTACCTGTTGAGATGATCACGTTTCGGCCACGAAATGCCAGGTCGGCGGCCTCGTACTGGTGTGGCCAGAGTCCTGTCACCCCGCGGTTCGCCAAGCGCGTAACAAGCACTTCTGGCGTCCATTTGGGCCATTCGGCTTGACCCGCCTGACGTGCTGGAACATGCTCCACATGGGTGACACGCTCATGACGTGCGGGAACACCGAGCAGGTGGCGGAGGAGTGGACCCGCCTGTTGTGGGGAGGATGCGGAGGAAGTCACTGTTTCCAGTCTTGCATCGGTGGGCAAAGTCGCCGGGAATCGTGATTTCGTATAGACACAAGCCAGACGCGTGGTTGAATGCCGCGCGTCAGGGTCGGACGATCTGGGGCCACGCTCCAGATTGCCAGTCCCAAGAGAGTACTTTCGCAGGCGAGGCGCTGGAGGATCTGTGGATCTGAAGTTGGATCACCGCACCGAAGACCGACTCACCATCGTGGAGGTCGAGGGTGAGATCGATGTCTACACGGCGCCGAGATTGCGTGAGCTCCTCATCGACCTGGTGAACAAGGGCAACTTCCACCTGCTCGTCAACATGGAGAAGGTGGACTTCCTCGACTCCACGGGCCTTGGCGTCCTGGTCGGGGGGCTCAAGCGGGTTCGTGCGCACGACGGCTCGCTTGAGCTGGTCTGCACGCAGGAGCGCATTCTGAAGATCTTCCGGATCACCGGTCTGACCAAGGTCTTCGGGATTTACGCTTCGGTCGACGAGGCCAAGGAAGCTCACGGCAAAGACAAGTAGCATGGCTACCGTCGAACTGACGTTCAGCGCTCTTCCCGCCCACGTGCGGACCGCGCGGCTGGTGGCGACGGCGATCGCTCGCCGCACCGGCGTGGAGGAGTCCCTGCTGGACGAGGTCAGGCTCGCTGTGGGTGAGGCCTGCTCCCGGGCAGTCGAGGCGCACCGCGTCCACTGTCCGGGCGAGCCCATCCGCATCGAGCTGCGTGACGACTCCGGGCGTTTCGAAGTCACGGTCAGCGACCACGCCCCCAGCGATGAGATCAAGCAGGAGCAGCCCCTCGACCTGGGCATGCTCTCTGACTCGTTCATGTCGGGCTTCGGCCTCGCAGTCATCGAGGGCTTGGCCGACGACGTCGAGGTCTTCCCCAGCCCGAAGGGCACGAACATCCGCATGAGCTGGCCCGCCACCGCCAAGGTCTGAGCCGGCCCCGCCGTCCCGCCTCGCTCCGCCGGGCGTCCCTCTGTGGCGCCCGGCGCGGCTGTTCTGTGCTTCAAAACCCCATCTTTACGGCGGAGCACGGGCGGCGCCACCCGCCGCACGTGGCTGAGCGCCTCCAGGGTGACGCCCGCTGACCCGCACGTGGCCGGCCACCGTCACGGCGCACGGGCACCGTGGCTTCCGCCCTCGTTGACCGGGATGGATCGGTGACCTCGGTGGCCGACGAGCGGGTCGGGCGGTCGGCGTGCATTTGGGCCGAACGGCTCCATGGCGCGGGTCCTCCCGGGGCGCGCAGGTGGTTCGCAGGGGCGGCCTGCCACGTGGGCCAGGGGTCCGCGGGGCTGTTGGCGGGTTCACGGGCGAATGGTCGCGCGGGGCCATGGGTCCACGGTGTGAGCGGCCACGCGAGGTCAGTGGGGTTCTCCAGGCGATCGGCTGCCCACGGTGTGGGTGGTCACACCGGGGTGGAGGCGCGTGCGGTGTGGACGGCTCACGGTGTGGTGAAGGTGCGTATGGCGTGGGGCGCTCATGGGCGCAGGGTGCCTACGGTGTGGCCCCCTATGGGGTGAATGAGCCCACGGTGTGGACGCGCCTACGGCGGGGTGGGGCGTGCGGGTGGGCGAGTGGACCGGGTGGGTGGCGGATTCGGTCGGTGTGAGGCGGGGCGCGGCGGTGGGGTCGGATGGGTGTTCCGGTCGTCGGATGAGGTGCGGTCCACAGGGCGGGCGGTGGGTTTGAGGCCGCGTGTGGGCGGCGGTGAGGCCGGGGGTTCGCGGGTGGTGGTGCCGGGGACCGTGCCTTGGGTGGCGGTGCCGGTGGCGGGCGGCGGGGGTAGGAGTGAGCGGCTGTCTCGGGGGTTGTCTCCCGTCCCGTACGACCCTTGGGCATCGCTCCAGAGGGCCCGAGTTTCGGTCCGGACCTAACTGAAGGTTTTCATGACCTTAAGCGCGGGGAAATTTCGCCTGTCAGGCCGCAAACCGGCCCGCTGTCAGGGGATTACTAGACGCGCGCACAATTAGCCACCTCGAGAGCCTTCATATCCGTTCAGTGCCTGCGTAGACTCCCGGCACCGGCCAAGGTGATCCGGCGGAACGCGGATTCAACCGGAAGCGGCACCCACAACCCGGATGGTGCCGCAACACCCGCCGAGGAAAACTGCAGCACCGCCCGGGCAGGACGACCGGTCTTGCCGAGGAGAACGATGAGCAGGCACATGCTGGCAGCGGAGCCAGCGTCCAATCTGGCCCTGAGTGGAAACAATCTCACCATCGTGATCGTGGTCGCCGCGGTCGCACTGATCGCACTAGCCGTCGCAGGCGGCCTGGTGCGCGAGGTGCTGTCCGCCGGCCAAGGCACGGAGCGCATGCAGAACATCGCGCGTGCCGTACAAGAAGGCGCAGCCGCTTATCTGGCGCGCCAGTTCCGCACATTGGCGATCTTCGTCGTACTGATACCTATCCTGTTGCTCCTGCTACCCGGAGAAACAGAAGTCGTCGTCGGACGTTCGATCTTCTTCGTGGTCGGGGCGGTTTTCTCCGCGCTGACCGGATTTACGGGCATGTGGCTGGCCGTGCGCGGAAACGTCCGCGTCGCCGCCGCGGCCAACGAATCGGGCGAGAAGCGCGCCATGCGCATCGCGTTCCGCACCGGCGGCGTCGCCGGAATGTTCACCGTGGGCCTCGGCCTGCTCGGTGCGGCCGTGGTCGTGTTCATCTACCAGGGCAACGCCCCCGGCGTGCTCGAGGGATTCGGGTTCGGGGCGGCGCTGCTCGCGATGTTCATGCGAGTCGGCGGCGGCATCTTCACCAAGGCCGCCGACGTCGGCGCCGACCTGGTCGGCAAGGTCGAGCAGGGCATCCCGGAGGACGACCCGCGCAACGCCGCGACCATCGCCGACAACGTGGGCGACAACGTCGGTGACTGCGCGGGCATGGCGGCCGACCTGTTCGAGTCGTACGCGGTCATGCTGGTCGCCAGCCTCATCCTGGGCAAGGTGGCCTTCGGCGAGGAAGGCCTGGTCTTCCCGCTGATCGTCCCCATGATCGGCGTCATCACGGCGATCATCGGCATCTTCGTCACCGGAATGCGCGACCGCGACCGTAACGGGATGGCGGCGATCAACCGCAGCTTCTTCATCTCGGCCGCGATCTCCGCGGTGCTTGTCACGGTGGCCGCGTTCCTCTACCTGCCCGACAGCTTCAGCGCTCTGACCGGCGCCACCGAGCAGTCCGACGCCAACCCGCGGCTCATCGCCATCGGCGCGGTGCTCATCGGTCTGGTGCTGGCCAGCGCCATCCAGCTGCTGACCGGCTACTTCACCGAGACCAGCCGCCGTCCCGTACGCGAGATCGGCGAGAGCTCGGCCACCGGCGCGGCCACCGTCATCCTGGCCGGCATCAGCGTCGGTCTGGAGTCGGCCGTCTACTCCGCCCTGGTCATCGGCGGCGCGGTCTACGGCGCGTTCCTGCTCGGGTTCGGGAACGTGACGATCGCGCTGTTCGCGGTGGCACTGGCGGGCACCGGCCTGCTGACCACGGTCGGCGTCATCGTCTCCATGGACACGTTCGGGCCGGTCTCAGACAACGCGCAGGGCATCGCCGAGATGTCGGGCGACGTCGAGGGCGACGGAGCCCGCGTGCTCACCAGCCTGGACGCCGTCGGCAACACCACCAAGGCCATCACCAAGGGCATCGCGATCGCCACGGCCGTGCTGGCGGCGACCGCGCTGTTCGGCGCCTTCCGCACCGCGGTGGAGAGCGAACTGGCCAGGGCGAGCGGGGCGGTCAAGTCCGCGCTCGGCGACTTCTCCACCTTCACCCTCGGCGTCGACCAGCCGAACGTACTGGTCGGCCTCATCATCGGGGCCGCGGTCGTGTTCCTCTTCTCGGGGCTCGCGATCATGGCGGTCGGACGGGCCGCGATGCGCGTGGTCTTCGAGGTACGCGACCAGTTCCGCAACAAGCCGGGCATCATGGACGGCACGGAGACGCCGGAGTACGGCCGGGTCGTGGACATCTGCACCCGTGACTCGCTTCGCGAGCTGGCCACGCCGGGCCTGCTGGCGGTCATGACGCCGATCGCGGTCGGGTTCGCCCTCGGGTACGCGCCGCTGGGCGCCTTCCTCGCGGGCGCGATCGCGTGCGGCACCCTGATGGCCGTCTTCCTCTCGAACTCCGGTGGCGCGTGGGACAACGCCAAGAAGCTGGTGGAGGACGGCCACCACGGCGGCAAGGGTTCGGAGGCGCACGCCGCCACCGTCATCGGCGACACGGTCGGCGACCCGTTCAAGGACACGGCCGGGCCTGCCATCAACCCGCTGATCAAGGTGATGAACCTGGTGGCGCTGCTCGTCGCCCCCGCGGTGGTGCTGTACGCGGGCAACCCGGCCCTGCGCATCGGCGTCACGGTGGTGGCGGTGGGCGTCGTGGTCGCGGCCATCGTGGTCTCCAAGCGGCGCTCCGTGAGCACCGAACCGGCGAACAACGACAACCGGGAGCACCAGCCCGTGGCCTCGTAGCACCGCCATACCCTGGAGAGGCGCCCGCCCTACTGCGTAGGGGCGGGCGTCTCGTTTTCCGGCCTCTCGTGGCTGTAGGGCTCCTTGCGGGGCCCGCAGAGCTTGTTCCAGGGCGCGGGGCTGCTTCCGGTTGCTGGGATGGTCGGGAGCTGGTTGCCGGCCCCGCGGCGTGCGGGCGTTCGAGGGTGGCGGCAGGTGGGCGGGGGAGTTCGGGCGGGAGGGGGTGGGAGGTTCAGGTAGAAGGCGGGCGTGGGACCGTGGTGGCTCGGTGGGAAACTGGGCGCGTGACAGGTGACAAGCAGCCCAGCGGCGGGAAAACCCTGGGCCTGATTCTGCTGGGGATGTTCGTCATCCTGGCCGTGATCGTCGGGCTGGCCGTCTGGGCTTCGAGGACGGGGTGATCGGATGCGGACCTTGATTGTGCTGCGGCATGCGAAGGCCGCCCACATCGCCGGGCTGGCCGATCGGGAGCGGCCGTTGACCGAGCGGGGTGAGCGGGACGCCAAGCGGGCGGGCGACGAGATCCGGGCGGCCGGGCTGGCCCCGGACCTCGTGCTGTGCTCGCCGGCGCTCAGGACCAAGCGCACCGCCGAGATCGCCTTTCCCGAGGCGGAGATCGGCTACGAGGGCGACATCTACGAGGCGTACCCCGATGAGCTGCTGGAGCTGGTCCGGCGAGTGGACCCCGAGCTGAGCACGGTGGTGCTGTGCGGGCACAACCCGGGCGTGCACGAGCTGGCCGTGGGGCTGGCCGGAGGCGAGTACACGTTCCGGCCGGGCGCGTTCGCGGTGATCGAGGTGGAGTCCGACTGGGACGAGCTCTGGATGGGCGAGGGCCGCCTGGTCACGCTCTGGGACCCGAAGGAGCACTGACCGGCCCGGCCCGTCCTTCGGCGGTAAGGGTGCCCGGCTGAGGTCAGCCGGCGGACAGGGCGCCGTCCTCCGCGTCCGCCGCCTCGACCTCGTCCCTGGAGATCCCCAGCAGGTAGAGGATCGAGTCCAGGTAGGGCGTGTTGACCGCCGTGTCCGCCGCCTGCCGCACCACCGGCTTGGCGTTGAAGGCGACGCCAAGCCCGGCCACGGCGATCATGTCGAGGTCGTTGGCCCCGTCGCCGATGGCCACCGTCTGCGAGATCGGCAGCCCGGCCTCCCGCGCGAACCGCTCCAGCGCCCGCGCCTTCCCCGGCCGGTCCACGATCTCGCCCACGACGCGGCCGGTCAGCTGTCCGTCGATGACCTCCAGGACGTTCGCCGCCGAGTAGTCGATGCCGAGCTCCTCGACCAGCCCGTCGGTGATCTGCGTGAACCCGCCGCTGACGATGGCGAAGCGGTAGTCGAGCCGCTTGAGGGTGCGGACCAGCGTGCGGGCGCCGGGCGTGAGCACGACCTCCTTGCGCACCTCCTCGAACACCTCCGCCGGCAGCCCCTCCAGCAGCGCCACCCGGCGCCGCAGCGACTCGGAGAAGTCGAGCTCGCCGCGCATGGCCTGCTCGGTGACCTTGGCGACCTCGTCCAGGCACCCGGCGTGGGCCGCGAGCAGCTCGATGACCTCGCCCTGGATGAGGGTCGAGTCGACGTCCATGACGATCAGCCGCTTGGCCCGCCGTGACAGGCCGGTGCGCTGCACGGCCACGTCCACCTCTTGGACGGCCGCCTCGGCCGCCAGCTCCACCCGCAACGAGCTGGGGTCGGCGCCGGAGACGGACAGTTCGATGCAGGTGACGGGCCACTGGGCGAGGCGTTCGATGCGGTCGATGTTCGCGCCGGCGGCGGCGATGCGCCCGGCGATGCCCGCGATGGCGGCGGGCTGGAGCGTGGCGCCCAGCACGCTGACCGACAGGCGGCCGCGGCGGCGCTGCTCCTTGGTCTGGGAGCCGGTGGAGAGCTCCACCTCCATGCCGAGGTCCTCGGCCACCCGCTCGACCGCGGTCCACATGGCGCCGAGGGTGGTGCCGGTGCCCGTCGGGGGGCCGCCGGCGTACGTGACGAGCACGCCGAGCGTGAGCCGGCCGCGAATGACGACCTGTTCGATATCCGCCACCGTCACCGGAAAGGCGGACAGAACGGAAAAAAGCCGCGAGGTGACGCCGGGCCGGTCGGGGCCGGTCAGGGTGATCAGGAGGCTGCGCTGGTCCACATCCAGCCACGGTACTGCGCCCGGCCCGGTGCCCGCGCAGCAGGTCGGGCATTCGGGCGCGGGCGCTACCGCGGGTGTCCCAGCGGGTGACACCGAGGTGAATGTCCCGTGGACGCTCGGACAACATTTCGTCGGCCGTAACGTTCCAAGGGACGCGAACAGCGTGGTGCTAGCGGACGATCTTGGTCTTGACCGTCTTCACGTAGCCGTGCTCGGGGATGCCGAGCCGGTCGAGCTCTTCCTTGCTCATGTTGTCCATGCCCGTCTGGACGTCGTAGGAGACCACGCCGAGCTTCGCCGTCTGCGTGCCCTTCGCCGTCTTCTTGAGCTTGGTCTCGAAGATCAGGGCGATGGAGTCACCCTTCTCCAGGACCTTCGGCACGAGGCAGTAGAACGCGCGGCCCTCAAGCCCGCACTGGGTGCCCTTGACGTTCGTCCTGTACATGATCCGCCTGAGGTCGACACCCTTGGGGAACTCGCCGCCGACGAAGTAGGCGTCGGCCTGGTAGGGCCCCTTGTTGGTGGCGATGATGCCGAAGTTGAGCTTGCCGCCGGCCTTGGCGGTCTTCGCGGCCTTCACTTTGACGTCGAAGACCGAGAACGGCTCGTCGGCGACCGTAGTGGCGGAAGCGGAAGCGGGAACAGCCGGGACAAGCAGGGCCGCGGCCAGCAATGCCAGCGACGCGGCCTTGGTCAGGTTACGCATTAAACGTCTCCGGTGAGGAAGTGGTCACGGGGAGGCGCACACGATTGAAGCCCCCGTTAAATGCCCGCTGTTCCTATCATGATGGCAAAATCTATGTAAAGGCTATTTCTGTAGAATCAAGTGCGTGTCACCGAACTCGTGCCACAGATATCCGTTCCGTAGCGCCTCCCCGTACGCCTGCGCCAGGGCCGTCTCGCCCGCGATCGCGGTCAGCATGAGCAGGTGGCTGGAGCGTGGCTCGTGCAGCCCGGTGATCAGCCCCGTGACGGCCCGTACGCCGCGCCGAGGCGTGACGACGTGGCTGGTCCACCCGGCGGCGGCGGCCACCCGCCCGTCGGCGCCCACGGCAGTCTCCAGCGCCCGTACGACCGTGGTGCCCGCGGCCACCACCCGGTTGCCGCTCTCGCGGGCCAGGTTGACCAGCCGCGCCGTGGCGGCCGGCACCTCGTAGCGCTCGGCGTAGGGCGGCTCGTCCTTCTCCGGCGAGGCCACCCCCGTGTGCAGGGTGATCGGTGCGATCCCGATCCCGCGCGCCACCAGCGCCGTCACCAGCTCCGCGGTGAACGGCCGCGCCGCGCTCGGCATCTCCGCGCTCCCCGGCACGGTCGCGAACACGGTCTGGTACGCCTCGATCGGCCAGTCCTCGCTCACGTACGAGTAGCGGATCGGCGCCCCGTGCGCCCGCAGGTACGGCTCCACCGCCCGGTCCAGCGACGCCCGCCACAGACGCGGCGTCTCCCGTTCGATCAGCCGCAGCGTGGCCCGCCCCGGCAGCGGCAGCCACTCGCCGGGCTCGCCCCCGCCGTAGGGCTCGGAGGCGGTGGCGGTACGGCGGCGCAGCTCGACCAGCCAGGTGCCGTCCTCGTTGGCGGTGGAGAAGTGCACGGCCAGCCGGTCGAGCCGGACGGCCGCGGGCAGGGTCGCCGAGTTGTTCACGACGATCAGGTCACCGGGGCCGAGCAGCCCCGGCAGGTCGGCGAAGTGGTGGTGCGAGGGGGCGAGGTCGCCGCGCGAGACCATCAGGCGCACGGCGTCCCTGGACATCCCCCGCGCCTCGGGGGGCTCGCTCGCCGACAGGCCCGGCGGCAGCGCGAAGTCGAGTGCGACGGTCATTGCAGGCTCACCCTGCCGCTGGCCGGGCGGGACCGCACCAGGTCGTGCAGCGCGGCGGCCACCTTCGCGGGGTCGGTGGCGGCGGACGCCTCCCCGGCGCCCACGGCGTCGGCGAGCATGCGGGTGTTCATCTCGCCGGGGTCGGCCCACCAGACCCGGACCGCGGGCTCCTCGGCCGACAGCACGTTGGAGAGCTGCTCCAGGGCCGCCTTGGTGGCGCCGTAGCCGCCCCAGCCCTCGTACGCGCCCGTGGCGGCGTCCGAGGTGATGTTCACGACGGCCCCGCCCGCCGCGCGCAGGGCCGGCAGCGTGGCCTGGATCAGCGCGAGCGGGGCGGTGACGTTGGTCTCCAGCAGCACCCTGAACGCCTCCAGCGGGTAGCCCGCCAGCGGCGGCAGCGGCGTCACCCCGAGGTCGCCGGCGTTGTTGACCAGCAGGTCCAGCTCGGGCACCGCCCGGGCCAGCCGCTCGACGTGCGCGGGCTCCGTCACGTCACCGGGGATCGCGGTGGCGCCCAGCTCGGCCGCGGCCCGCTCCAGGTCGTCCGCGCCGCGGGCGGTGAGGACGAGGTTCCAGCCGGCGCCCGCCAGAGACCTCGCCAGGGCGAGTCCGAGACCGCGGGAAGCGCCGGTGATGAGTGCGGTGTTCGTCATGATGCCGACGCTATGAACGCCGCGGGCTGCGCACATCGGGCGGAAGGCCCGCCGCCGCCTGGGCACATCGACCTAGGACCATAAGCTGGGTGCCGTGACCTCCGACCGAGACGAGATACTGCAGGCGGTGAGCTCCGCGGTGCTCGCGGTCACCCGGCATCTGTCGGTCAGGGAGGTGCTGCAGGTCATCGTACGCTCGGCGCAACGGCTGCTCGACGCCCGCTACGCCGCGCTCGGGGTGCCCGACGAGGAGGGGTCGTTCGCCGAGTTCGTCGCCGAGGGCCTCACCGACAAGCAGTGGGACGCGATCGGGCCGCTGCCCAGACAGCATGGCATGCTCGGCGCGATGCTCCGCGAGGGGAGCCCCGTCAGGCTGTTTGACCTGCGCGACGACCCGAGGTTCGAGTGGTGGCCGAAGGCCCATCCGGTGATGAAGGACTTCCTCGGCGTCCCGATCCGCGACGGCGACCAGGTGATCGGCATCATCTTCCTGGCCAACAAGCGCACGCCGGGCGGCTTCACGCAGGCCGACCAGGAGCTGCTGACGCTGTTCGCCGCGCACGCGGCCATCGCGCTGACCAACGCCAGGCTCTACGAGCGCGGCCGCGAGCTGGCCATGCTGGAGGAGCGCAACCGCGTGGCCCGCGAGCTGCACGACGCCGTGACGCAGAAGCTGTTCTCGCTCCGGCTCACCGCGCAGGCCGCCTCCGCCATGCTCGACCGGGCTCCCGACAAGGCCGCCGTCGAGCTCGAACGCGTCCAGCGCCTGGCCGGGGAGGCCCTGTCCGAGCTGCGGGCCGTGATCGTCGAGCTGCGGCCGGCCGAGCTCGACCGGCACGGGCTGTCCGAGACGCTGCGCAAGCACGTGCGCATGCTGGACCGGCTCCATCCGTCCCTGGTCACGTTCGAGTGCGCGGAGCTGCCGCCGGTCGCCCCCGAGGTCGAGGTGGCGTTGCTCAGAGTGGCCCAGGAGGCGCTGCACAACGCGCTGAGGCACGCGGAGGCCGCGAGTGTCTCCGTGCGCCTGGCATACCAGGACGGCAAGCTGGTGTTGATCGTGAGCGACGACGGCAACGGCTTCGAACAGGCGGAGTCGCGCGGCCTGGGTCTGGTCTCGATGCGCGACAGGGCGGAGTCCGTGGGCGGGGTCATGACCGTCGAGTCGGCCCACGGCAGGGGGACCACGGTACGTGTGGAGGTGGGCGTTTGATCCGGGTGCTGATCGCCGACGATCATCCGGTGGTGCGGCAGGGGCTGCGTACGTTCCTCGACCTGCAGGACGACATCACGGTCGTCGGGGAGGCCGGTGACGGGGCGCAGGCCGTCGAGCTGGTCGAGGAGCTGGCGCCCGACGTGCTGCTGCTGGACCTGAAGATGCCGGTGCTCGACGGGCTCGGCACGCTCGAACGGCTGGCCGGGTCGGCGACCAGGGTGGTCGTGCTGACGTCGGTGAGCGACCGGTCCGACGTCGGTCCGGCGATGCGGGCGGGGGCGTCGGGGTTCCTCTACAAGGACGTCGATCCGCCTGCGCTGGTGCAGGCCGTGCGGGCCGTGCACGGCGGGCAGGTGTTACTGGCCGCCGAGGCGGCCGAGGCGATGCTGTCCGCGCCGGACGAGCCGCCGTCGCCGGTGCCGCTGACCGACCGCGAGCGCGAGGTGCTCGCGCTCATCGCGGCCGGCCGGTCGAACCGGGAGATCGCCAGGAGCCTGGCGGTCGCGGAGAAGACGGTCAAGACCCACGTCTCCAACGTGCTGATGAAGCTGGGCGTCCAGGACCGCACCCAGGCCGCGCTGTACGCCGTACGGCACGGCCTGGGGTGAAGGTCAGGTGTCCTTCTTCTTGTTGCTTTCCTCGTGGCTGGCGGGCGGGTTGTAGGTCTTGACCGGCGGCGGCGGCGACCAGCTCCGGCCCGGCCTGCGCGGCGGGGAGACGATCCTGGTGTTGACCTTCTTGAGCCAGTAGTAGCCCTTGATGCCGAGGCGCTTGAGCTCTTCCTCGTCGATGTTCTGCATGCCCTGGTCGACGTCGAACGACATCACGCCGACCCGGGCCGTGGCCGTACCCTTGGTGCCCTTCTTCAGCGTCAGCTGGAACTTCAGCCAGTCGGTCTTGCCCTTCTCCAGCCGCAGCGGGCCCCAGCACCAGAACCAGCGGCCCTCCCAGGTGCACTTGGTGCCCTTCGGGCCGCCCCAGCGCAGCTTGGGCACGACGCCCTTGGGCACCTCGCCGCCCATCCAGTAGTAGTCGGCGTAGTAGGGGCCCAGGTTCTTCGCGCGGACGTAGTACGTGATCTTGCCGCCGCGCTTGGTCCGGCCGGTGTGCTCGACGGAGATCTTGAAGCTGGAGAACGGCTTCGACCGCGCGACCGTCGCGGCGTTGGGGACGGCTGCGGTGCTGGTGGTGGCACTCGCCGGAGCGGGCACGGCCAGCGGCGCGGCGGCCAGACCGCCGGCTAAGAGGAGAGTGAGGCTTCTGCGCATATGACGGCTCCCCGTACGGTGCTGGAAATCCCCGATCATCTCCACGATTATTGCGTAGGGCAAATTTTTCGCAAAGAGCGATGATCTTTCGTGACCTGGGGTGACTTGCGGGTTTTTGCCCGCTCTTATCCCATTTGTGAGCGGGGGTCTAGCACGACGGGGAGGGGCCAGGTGCCGGAAACGCACCCCTTACAGCCGAGCGATCCGCGAACACTGGGCGACTACCGGCTGCTCGGCCGTCTGGGCAAGGGGGCGCAGGGGATCGTTTTCGAGGGCGAGTCGCCCGACGGGCGGCGTGTGGCGATCAAGCTGCTGAACACCCGGCTGGACAGGCCCGGACTCGACACCGAGCGGTTCATGCGCGAGGTCGCGGCGGCGCGGCGGGTGGCCCAGTTCTGCACCGCCCAGGTGCTGGGGGCCCACATGGACGGCGAGCACCCGTACATCGTCAGCGAGCTGGTGGACGGGATCTCCCTGCAGGCGGTGGTGCAGCGGGACGGGCCGCGCACGGGCGGCGCGCTCTACCGCCTGGCCGTCGGAACGGTCACCGCGCTGGCCGCGATCCACCGCGCCGGGATCGTGCACCGCGACTTCAAGCCCAGCAACGTGCTGCTCGGCAACGACGGGCCGCGCGTGATCGACTTCGGCATCGCGCGGGCGCTGGACTCGGCCATGACGATCAGCAGCGGGGTCGTGGGGACGCCCGCGTACATGTCGCCCGAGCAGATCTCGGCCGAGCGGGTGGGGCCGGCCAGCGACATGTTCAGCTGGGCCCTGACCATGGTGTACGCGGCCACGGGGCGGCCCGCGTTCGGCCAGGACAGCCTGCCCGCGGTCGTCTACCGGGTGATGCACGAGGAGCCCGACCTCTCGGCGCTGCCGGAGTCCCTGCGGCCGATCGTGCGGTCGTGCCTGCGCAAGCGGCCCGGCCAGCGGCCCACGGCACCCGACGTGCTGTTCGGGCTGCTGGCGAACGAGGGCGAGTCGCCGCGGCCGGAGGACGCGCTCGACACGGGCTCGCAACTCGCGGCCGAGCAGACCCCGCCGGATCCGGCCGCGCCCGCTGCCGACCGGGCGAACCCCCAGGGGCCCGCGCCCGGTGCCGGGTGGGCGAACCCCGGTGGTCCGCCGGCGTCCGCTCCTCCTGGCGGGGCCGGGTGGGCGAACCCGTCGGGGGAGGCGCATCCGCCGCCTCCGGCCAGGCCACAGGGCGCGCCCTACGTACCGCCCCAGCCCGGCGCCGCGCCGGGAGCGGGCCGGGGCGGCGCCCCCGGCCAGGGTGGCCCGCCCACCCCTGGTGGTGCGTCGCAGGGTGTGCCTTACGTGCCTCGGCAGCAGCCCGCGCCGGGTTCGTCCCAGGCGCCGCCGCCGTACCCGATGAACGCCCTGCCCCACTCAGCCCCCTCCCACCCGGCCCAGCCCCGTCCAGCGGCGTCCGGGGCGGAGGACGCAGCGGCCGGGCGGGGCCAGGGTCAGGGTCAGGGCAAGAGCCGGACGCGTCCGCCGGCCCGGGAGGCTGGCGGGCCGGCGGACAACGACGCGTTCTTCAAGCACGCGCCGGTCGAGGAGCGGCCCGACGAGGTCAACGCCAGGCGCAGGCGGGCCGCCATGGTCGCCGGCGCGCTCGTCGTGGCGCTCGCCCTGGCCGGGGGAGTGCTGTTCTTCGGGCCGAAGATGTTCAACACCGGCACGCCGACGGGCGGGAACGCGGCCCAGGCGACCACCTCCGTGAGCGCGGCCCCCGCCCAGACACAGGCCCAGGCCCAGACCCAGCCGCCGACGCCCACCCCGACCCTGGTCACGCCGACCCCGACCCCCACCCCCGCGAAGGAGGTCGTCCCCGTCCTCGGCAAGCAGGACGGGAAGTCGTTCAAGGGGCACACCAAGGGCGTCCAGACGATCTCCGCGATCTCCGCGGGCGGCAAGACGTGGCTGGTCACCGGCGGGCAGGACGGCCGGGTGCGGCTGTGGGACCTGGCCAGGCACAAGTCGCTGGCCACGATGAAGGGCCACAGCGAGGAGGTGTACGCCGTCGCCTGCGTGATGGTCGGCAAGACCCCCATGGCCGTCTCCGGCGGCTACGACGGCAGCGTGCGCCTGTGGAACCTCAAGACGCGCAAGGGCAAGGTGCTCGGCCGGCACGGCGACGCCGTCTACGCGGTGGCCGTCACCAAGGTGAAGGGCAAGTACGTCGCGGTCACCGGCGACGCCGACGGCTATCTGCGGTTCTGGGACCTGAAGAAGCGCAAGTCCATCGGCAAGATCATCAGAGCCCACCGCAAGCCCGTCAACTGGCTCAGCGCCACCCACATAGGTGACAAGGCCGTCGCCATCTCGGCCAGCGAGGACGAGACGGTCCGCATGTGGGACCTGGCCAAGCGCAAGGCGTACGGGAAGGCGTACAAGGGCCATTCCAGGGGCGTGTACTCGGTCGCGGTCGGCAAGGTCGACGGGAAGACGGTCATCGCATCTGGCGGTAAAGACGGAAAAATCAGGCTCTGGGATCCGAAGAGCCGCAAGACCGTCGCCACCCTCTCCGGCCACAAGAAGATCGTTTACTCGCTGTCCTTCGGCACCCTCGACGGCCGCACGGTGCTGCTGTCCGGCAGCACCGACGGCACGATCAGGCTCTGGGACCCCGAGACCCGCAAGACGCTCGGCAAACCGGTGAAGGCACACAAGAAGGGCGTCTACGCCGTGGGCATCGTCCCACTCGACGGGGACGCGGCCATCGTGTCCGCGGGCAAGGACAAGGTGGTCAGGCTGTGGAAGACCGCGAGCTCCTAGCGGACCGGCTACGGGCTCCTGAGCGGCTCGAAGATCGCGTGATGGGCGGCCACGAGCGCACGGCGTACCGCCCGGTCCAGGGCGCGCAGGGCCGTGGCGCGGGCGGTGATCTGCCCCGACGTGAGCCCGCGCTCGTCGGCCAGCCGCACCACGGTGGCCAGCCGCGCGGCGAGGGCGGAGACGCGGTGCGCCCGCGCGGGATAGCCCGGCGCCAGCTCGCCGCCCCGGTGCTCGACGGCCGAGGGCCGGGACTGCATGGGGCCCTCGACGGCGGACAGGGCGTCGGTGGCCGCGCGCATGGCCTCCGACAGCTCCCGCTCGGCCTCCGACAGCGACGGCAGATCATGGCGTACGGGCCCGGAGTCGTGGACCTCCAGGCGAACCCCCACATAGGACGACCCGCGCAGGTCGGGCGTGGGCACCAGGCCGAGGTTGCGGCCGTCGAGCACCGCGATGGCGGCCTGGCCGGCGTCGACCGCGGCCGAGTTGAACGCCGCGGGCCCCGACAGCCCCAGCGGGTCGCCGGGCGCGGGCAGCGCGAGCCGGAGCTCCCGCAGGCCGTCGGAGCGCAGGTTTGCGAGGTATTTACGCAACGGGACGTCGTCGGCCACGGCGGGTCCACCGGCGGCTTCCACGTGGTCAGCCGCCTCGTCGAGGCCGACGTGGCCGGCGAGCCAGGCGTTGCCCCAGGCGACCAGGGAGGGACAGACAGGCGATTCAGGGCGCACCGATCCACGATAAGCGCTCGCCCTGCAATAGGTTTGTCCCGAGCGTGACTCCTAAGGAGGTATCGGGGATGGGTGGTCAGGTGCTGCGGCTCCAGGACGTCGCCGTCAGGCGGGACGGAGCGGCCCTGCTACGCGGCATCGACTGGACGGTCAACGCGGACGAACGTTGGGTCGTCGTCGGGCCCAACGGCGCGGGCAAGACCACGTTGCTGCAGGTCGCGGCCACGTTGCTCTACCCGAGCGAGGGCCTGGTCGAGGTGCTCGGGGAGCGGCTGGGACAAGCGGACGTCTTCGATCTGCGACCGCGGATCGGGCTGGCGAGCTCCGCGCTGGCCGAGCGCATCCCGCCGGAGGAGAAGGTCATCGACCTCGTGCTGACCGCCTCGTACGGGATCATGGGCCGCTGGACGGAGGAGTACGACTCCAACGACGTGACCAGGGCGGTCGAGCTGATCGACATGATGGGCGCGGCCCATCTGATCAGGCGGCGGTTCGGGACGCTGTCGGAGGGGGAGCGCAAGCGGGTGCAGATCGCCCGCGCCCTCATGCCCGACCCCGAGATGCTGCTGCTCGACGAGCCCGCGGCGGGGCTCGACCTGGGCGGGCGCGAAGACCTGGTGCGCCGGCTCTCGGTGCTGGCGGGCGACTACCGCTCGCCGACGCTCATGCTGGTGACGCACCACGTGGAAGAGGTGCCGAGCGGGTTCACGCACGGGCTGCTGCTGCGGCACGGCTCGGTGGTCGCGCAGGGGCCGCTGGAGCACGTGATGACGCCGGAAAACCTGTCGCAGACGTTCGGAGTGCCGCTCTCGCTGGAGCGCAGCGCGGAGGGACGCTGGTACGCGCGCGCCTATTGATCGCTATTTATGCACATAAAAGCCACCGGTAGCTGAAACGAAATAGGATCTACGGAGTCGGTCCCCTCGACTTCGGAGCGTCGCCATGTCCGTCGAGCAGCTCATCGTCGCCCTTGTCGTGGTCGCGGCGGTGGGCTTCGGGGTGGCCCGCACGATCCGCATCATTCCCCAGGCCACGGCCGCCATCATCGAACGGCTGGGGCGCTACCACCGCACGCTGACCCCGGGGCTCAACCTCGTGGTGCCGTTCATCGACCGCATCAAGGACATGATCGACCTGCGCGAGCAGGTGGTCTCCTTTCCGCCGCAGCCGGTGATCACCTCGGACAACCTGGTCGTGTCCATCGACACCGTCATCTACTTCCAGGTCACCAATCCGAAGGCGGCCACGTACGAGATCGCGAACTTCCTGATCGGCGTCGAGCAGCTCACGGTCACGACGCTGCGCAACGTGGTCGGCGGCATGGACCTGGAGCGCACGCTGACCTCGCGCGAGGACATCAACACCGCGCTGCGGGGCGTGCTCGACGAGGCGACGGGCAAGTGGGGCATCCGCGTCAACAGGGTCGAGCTCAAGGCCATCGACCCGCCCTCCTCCATCCAGGACTCGATGGAGAAGCAGATGCGCGCCGACCGCGACAAGCGCGCCGCCGTGCTGACCGCGGAGGGCCAGCGCCAGGCGGCGATCCTGCAGGCGGAGGGCGAGAAGCAGGCGGCGGTGCTGCGGGCGCGCGGCGAGGCGGAGGCGGCCGTGCTGCGCGCGCAGGCGGAGGCCGAGGCCCAGGCCATGCGCGCCAAGGGCCAGGCGGACGCGATCGGCATGGTGTTCAAGGCCATCCACGAGGGCAAGCCCGACCAGCACCTGCTCGCCTACCAATATCTGCAGACCCTGCCCGAGATCGCCAAGGGCGACGCCAATAAAATCTGGATCGTCCCATCGGAAATGGGCAAAGTTCTGGAGAATCTGGGCGGCCTCTTCACACCCCCCAAGAGCCCGGACACGTAAGGAGGGCTCGTGACGGGGTGGGAACTGGCCGCGATCTGCGCGGCCGGGGTGGTGGCCGGCGCGATCAACGCCGTCGTCGGCTCCGGGTCCCTGATCACGTTCCCCACACTGGTGGCGATCGGCGTCGATCCCGTCACCGCCAACGTCTCCAACACCATCGGGCTCGTGCCCGGCTCGTTCACGGCCGCGTACGGCTACCGCCCCGAGCTGCACGGCCAGCGCGAGCGCCTGCTGCGCCTGGGCTTGGCCTCGGCGCTCGGGGCCCTGATCGGCGGGGTCCTGCTGCTGTTCCTGGACCCGTCGGTGTTCCATGTCGTCGTCATCGCGCTGATCACGCTGGCCTGCCTGCTGGTCCTGGTGCAGCCCAGGCTCAACCGTTGGCTGGCCGAGCGGCGCACGCACGCGCACCCGCACGGCGGGCTGGAGCTGTGGTTCGGCGTGCTGGCCGCCGGGATCTACGGCGGGTACTTCGGCGCCGCCCAGGGCGTGCTGCTGATCGGGCTGCTCGGCAGCTTCCTCGACGAGCACCTGCAGCGGGTGAACGCGGCCAAGAACGTCCTCGCGCTGATCGTCAACGCGGTGGCCGCCGTGCTGTTCATCCTGGTCGCGCACGTCGACTGGCTCGCCGTGGCGGGGGTGGCCATGGGGGCGACGGCGGGCGGCTTCCTGGGCGCCAGGGTGGGGCGGCGCATCCCGGCGTCCGTGCTCCGGGGGGTCATCGTCTGCGTCGGAATTGCGGCTATTTTCGTACTGGTGTACGGATAGGAAGCCACGTTTGCGGGTATAAATCCGTACATGAAGGGTGACCGGGTAGAGATCGTCATCGATGCCGGAGGAACACCGCGTACGTACGAGATCAGGGCCACTCGCGCCGGCCGGCGGGTCGACGTGACCACGCGGCGGGGGCTCGTCGAGGTGAGCGAGGTCACCCGCACCGGCACGCCGGTGCGCACGGCCAGGTTCATGTCCAACCGGATCCTGGCCCTCGTGGAGCACCCCGCGGACGAGGTCAGCTGAAG
Source organism: Nonomuraea sp. NPDC005650 (assembly GCF_040605375.1). Taxonomy (NCBI): domain Bacteria; kingdom Bacillati; phylum Actinomycetota; class Actinomycetes; order Streptosporangiales; family Streptosporangiaceae; genus Nonomuraea; species Nonomuraea sp. NPDC005650. The sequence continues at coordinate 72,527 of NZ_JBEXCR010000019.1, read as the reverse complement.
TCGGCCACGTGGTCCTGCGCCCACCGGCGGAACGTCAGCGCGGGCCTGCCCAGCAGCCGTTCCACGGTGGGGGTGACCTGCTCGGGAGCCGCCACGAAGCCGGCCCACGCGCTCAGCGCGCTCTCCACGAAGGCCGGGTTCCCCCAGGCCGCCGTGAGCCGCTCGCGGGCCTCCTCCAGTGGCTGCTCCTCCCAGCGCACGTCGTGCCCGGCCACCTCGCCGATCACGCGTACCTGCTCGGCCTGGGTGAGCCGTTCTGGGCCGGTCAGCACGTAGGTGGCGCCGCTGTGGCCCGCCGAGGTGAGCACGTGCGTGGCCACGGCCGCGATGTCCCGCTCGTGGATCAGCGACCGCGAAGCCTGCCCGTACGGCCAGCGCACCACGCCCCGCCTGATCTCCTCGGCCCAGCCCAGCGTGTTGGCCGCGAACCCGCCGGGCCGCAGGAACGTCCACCCGAGCCCCGAATGCCGGATCAGCCGCTCGATCTCGTGGTAGTGCGTGACAGGCTCGTCCGCCACGTTGGCGGACAGGTAGACGATGCGCCGCGCGTGCCCGGCGACGGTCGTGACCACCTCCGCGGCGCCGTCCGCCGTGACGTGGGGCCACAGCAGGAACACGCTCTCCACGTCTTTCAGCGCCGGCTCCAGGGTCTCGGGCGCGGACAGGTCGCCGCGCACCACGTCCACGCGCTCGGGCAGGTTCGCCCGCTCGGGGCTCCTGACGAGCGCCCGCACCTCCAGCCCCGCGGCCGCGAGCTGGGACACCACGTGCCTGCCGACATTGCCGGTCGCGCCGGTCACCAGAATCGTGTTCATGAGCCCGACGGTAAAACCTCAAGCGAGCTTCAGGTCAACCCCGGCCGCACCTGGAGCGTGCCGTCGCGCCGGATCCGCGTCTCGAACACGGGCGCGGGAGCGGTCGCGGGACCGTGCCGCACCGAGCCGTCGGCCAGCCTGAACGTGCTGCCGTGCCACGGGCAGACCACGCACGCCTCCCCGTTCTCCATGACCAGCCTGCCCTGGTGCAGCGGGCCGGCCAGGTGGGGGCAACGGTCGGCGAGCACGGTCACGGCCTCGCCCTGGCGCAGCACGAAGAGCTGGATGTAGCCCAGCCGCCGCGCGACGGGCCGGCCCTCCGGCAGGTCCCTGAGCAGGCACAGGTCGTGCCAGCCCAGCGGCACCAGGTGGGTGACCTGCGGGGCGTGGTTGGCCCCGGCCGCCTGCCGGTAGGCCATGTGGCCGCCGAGATAGCCGCCGAGCCCGGCCAGGCCGAGCCCGGCCAGGGTCAGCGTGCGGCCCATCCGCTCGCGCCCGCGTACCCGGGCCAGCAGGGAGCCGGAGAACAGGCCCAGCGCGGCCACGTTCGACAGCATGTGGACGAAGCCCACGCGCTGCTGCTCGCGGTGGAGAGAGGACCAGTCGGTCAGCCCGGCCGCCGCCGTGGGCAGCGCGTTGGCGATGCCCGTGGCCAGCAGCACGCGCGAGGCCCGCGGGTCGCCGTCGGCCAGGTCCAGCACGGCGGCGGACAGCCAGCAGCCGAGGCTGACCGTGGCCAGCGGCGGGTGCAGGGGCTTGCCCGTGGGTACGCCGTGCAGCAGGTCACGTAGCCGGCCGGGCCGGATGCGCTGGCGTACGGTCTTGGCCAGCACTCGGATCGGCGTGTCCAGGGCCTTCGACTTCTCGAGCCGGTCGGCGAGAGCAACCGGCCCGGCCAAACCCCGCAAAGGCCGACGTTTCGCTCGTACTTCCTCTTTCACGACAAGTCCCCTACCCCGCCCATGTGGGGATCACTCGGACAGGTGACCCCTGGCCACGGAGAGTTCGACCAGCTCCAGCGCGTACGCGCCGAGCGACGGCGAGCCCTCCTCGATGATCCGTACCTTCTCTCTGACCTGCGCGGCCTTGACCTTGAACAGCGGCCACGTGCCGCCCTCGGTGAGGTGGTTGGCCAGGATCGGGGAAAAGCGGTCGAGCGCCTTGGCGAACCTGGCCTCCGGCGTCTTCCTGGCCTCGAACTCGTCCCAGAGCTCCCGCAGCCACCGCCCCTGGTCGTCGGGCAGCAGGCCGAAGATGCGGTCGGCGGCGGCGCGCTCGGCATCGGGCTGCGCGGCCACCTCCACGGGGTCGTAGATGAACGTGTCGCCGGCGTCGATCTCGACCAGGTCGTGCACCAGCAACATGGCCACAACCCGCTGGAGGTCGGTTCCCGGCGGGGCATGCTCGCCGAGGATCATCGCCAACGTGCCCACGTACCAGGAGTGCTCGGCGGTGTTCTCCCGCCGCGAGCCGTCCATCAAATGGTTGCGGCGGATGATCCGCTTCAACTTGTCGATCTCGATGGCGAAGGCGATCTGGGCGTTCAGGCGGTCCTCTTCTGGCGCGATAGTCACGCGCGACACCCTATTGTGCGATGATCACCCCGGTTGGTGAAATCGTGACCGGAACTCCGTTGAACACTGCGTTACCACTCAGTACGTCGATGGTGGATTCGTCTGTGAGCGTGTTGACGCTGACCCCGGCGTGCTCGGCCGCGACACTCTGGGAGCTGCCCGCGTGCCCCCAGCCGTGCGGCAGGCTGACCACGCCCGGCATGATCGTGTCGGTGGGTTCGAGCGGCACCGTGAGCTGCCCCTTCGCGGAGCGGATCACCGCCTCGCCGTCGAGCCCGAGCCTGGCCACGTCGGCCGGGTTGATCTGCAGCGTGCAGGTGTTGCTGCCGCCGACCAGCGGGCCCACGTTGTGCAGCCAGCTGTTGTTGGAGCGCAGGTGGCGCCGCCCGATCAGGACGATCTCCGGCGGGTCCTCGTCCAGCTTGCCGCGCAGCCGCTCCACGTCCTCGATGATCGGCGGCGGCGCCAGCTCGATCAGGCCCGAGGCGGTGTTCAGCACCTCGCCGAGCCGGGGCTCCAGCGGGCCGAGGTCCAGGCCGTGCGGGTTGTCGAGCAGCTTGCGCAGCGACAGGTCGCCCTTGCCGGCCCACTCGCCGTAGGGGCCGAGCCTGAGCATGAGGTCCAGCCGTCGCTCGCTGCCCGTCTCGCCCTCCAGCTCGGCGCGCAGCTCGGCCACGTCCCGGCCCTCGATCCCGGAGCCGGGCGTCTCGGCGGCCTTGCGCAGCATCTCGCCGATCACGAACTCGTCCAGATCGCCCTCCAGCCCCGAGGCGATCATGGCCAGCCGGGCCAGGATCTGGGCCTCGGACGGCTGCCCGTCCAGCGGCAGCAGCGGCGGCGAGTAGCGGGCGTAGTTGCGGACCGCGAACCCGAGCAGCGCGAAGTCGTAGTGGCCCGACTGCAGCATGCGCGGCGGCGGGAGGATGACGTTCGCGTGTTTGGTGGTCTCGTTGAGGTACGGGTCCACGCTCACCATGAACCCGAGCCGCCCGAAGGCCGCGTCGAGCCTGGCCCCGTGGGGCGCCGACAGCACGGGGTTGCCCGCCACCGTGATCAGGAACGTGACCTGCCCCTCGCCGGGCGTCTCGATCTCGTCGGCGAGCGTGGCCACCGGCAGCTCGCCGTTGCTCTCGGGCAGGCCCCTGACCCGGCTCTTCCACCTGCCCACCTGGTACGACCTACGTCGTGCGCTGAACTCCGTGGCGGACTTGGCGAACATGGCGCCGCCCGGCCGGTCGAGGTTGCCGGTGAGCACGTTCAGCACGTCCACGAGCCACTGGGCCAGCGTCCCGAACTCGGCCGTGCAGGTGCCGATCCTGGCGTAGACGGCGGCTGTGGGGGCTCCGGCCAGCTCCCTGGCCAGCCGCACGATCACCTCGGCGGGTACGCCGGTGCGCGTGGCGACCACCTCCGGCGGGAAGTGCTTGGCCGCCTCGCGCACCTCGGCCAGCCCGTTCACCTGGTGTGTCAGCCCCACTAGCTCCTCGGCGAACAGCGTGTGGACGATGCCGAACAGCAGGTAGGCGTCCGTCCCCGGGCGGACGAAGACGTGCTCGTCGGCCAGCGCGGCGGTGCGCGTACGGCGTGGGTCGACCACCACGAGCCGGCCGCCGCGGGCGCGCAGGGCCTTCAGCCGTCCGGGGAAGTTCGGCGCGGTGCACAGCGAGCCGTTGGACTCCAGCGGGTTGGCCCCCAGCATCAGCAGGTAGTCGGTCCTGTCGAGGTCGGGGACCGGGATGGCCAGCGGGTGCCCGAACATGAGCCCGCTCGCCACGTGCTTGGGCATCTGGTCGGCGGTGCTGGCGGAGTAGACGTTGCGGGTGCCGAGCGCCTTGATAAGGGGCGCGCCGTAGAGGGAGCCCGCCATGCTGTGCGCGTTCGGGTTGCCGAGGTAGATCGCGACGGACCGGCGGTCGGCGACCTGGTCGAGGCCCGCCTTCACGGCCGCGAACGCCTCCTCCCAGCCGACCTCGCGCCACAGGTCGCCCTCCCTGATCAGCGGCTTGCGCAGCCGGTCGGGGTCCTCGTCCAACCGGCCGAGGCTGGCCCCCTTCGGGCAGATGAACCCCTTGCTGAACGGATCGTCCTTGTCGCCGCGGACGCTGGTGACGTGCCCGCCCTCGTCGAGGGTGAGGGTCAGGCCGCAGACGGCCTCGCAGAGGGGACAGGTCCGGTGGACGGTCGACGTCATCACGACTCCTCTGAGTTCGCGGGCTGGACTCATCTTGGCCCGGACCGCGTACATGGGGAAGCCCCGGAGCCCCCGCGGTCTCCGGGGCTTCCCACCCGGGGAAATGTCCCGGATTCCCCCAGGTCCTCAGCCCGCCTGTGACAGCGCGACCCCTGCGCGCAGATCAGGCGGCTCCTCAAGGTCGGCTCTCAGCGAGATCCAGGCCTGTCTGCCGTACAGCCGGTCGAGCCCGGGAGAGGTCGTCCCCGGGATCTCGTCGCGCCTGACGATCTCCACGATCACGAACTGCGCCCGGCGCCGGTGCCGGTAGACGTTCGCGCTCCTGGCCCAGCAGGCGGCCGCGATCTCCTCGCTGTACGCCTCGAACTCCTCGGCGGAGATGCCGGCCCTGGTCATGATCAGGGCCTTCTCGCCCGTGGTCGTCGGCGTGATCCAGAGCACCAGCGGGATCCGCCCGGCCCTGGTGTGCATCGTGGTCTCCAGGCAGACCCGGTGCAGGCGGTGCCTGGAGACCACGCACCAGAAGTGCGCGCTCACCCAGTTGCGCCCGGTCCTGGTGACGGCCGGCGCCGAGACGGCGCTCGTCAGCAGGACGAACGGCCACCACCGGCCCTCCTGCGTGGCTCCCAGCAGGGCGAGCGTGAGCACCGCCAGCCCGCCGAGCAGCATGAGCTCGGTACGGATCCGCCACAGCCTGACCAGCGGCCCGCCGCGCCCGGCGGCGGGGAGGTCCTCGTTGGCGGGGTAGATCTGGTTGCGCGGGTTCCTCGGCACGTCAGGACACCTCCTCGGTCACCCGGTGTGGCACGCTGAGCTGGTCGAAACGTGGGTCGCGGTAGCGCCGGGAGCCGAATCCCGTCCTGCTCACGGTCCAGCCGACGTGGTGGGCGAACTCGTCGGGTTCCATGCAGATTTCGCGATCGGCCCAAGCCATAAGCTCTCGGATCCGGGACTTGATTCGGGCGAGTCCCTTGGTACCTTGTGAGTACATGAGAAGACCCCTTTCGCGGCATTTTCAGAGGTGGCTTCTTAGCCGGACCGACGGCTGATGACCGGTCTCGCCGCAGGGTGGCAGCCCGAATGCGGCGCGCTGGTGGTCAGCCGCGGCCCGGTTTTTTCCAGGCTCGAATGAGCGGACTCTCGCTGAGTTCTTCAGGCGATTCCGAAGTCCTTCCGGCAAGCGGCCTCCCTGGGGCAGAGTTTCATTTCCGGGGCGGCGACGTTGCCGGCGAGACGGCCCGGGCGGGGCCGCGCGATCGAGGACGGAAGGCCCGACGTGTACGGCCGTGTCGTCATCTCCGGCCTCCTCGTCACTCGAGAACCCTCCTGGAACCGATCGTCCCCCGAGGTGAGCGAAGCCGCAATACGTTCAGCAAGGGAAGATTTAGTTTTCTTCACGATTGCCGTGCAACTTGCATCAGAACTGTCGCGTCGGCTCCTGGCGGGAGAAGTTCCACCCGGACCCGCCCCTACACGGAGTTCGTCTTGCCCCTAGGCTCTCCCCGTGAAAGCCTTCTGGCAAGGCTGTGTGAGCTGCCGTGTGCAACTTGCAGTGTAAGATTGGGCGCGAACGGGCCCGGAAAGCCGGGCCTAAACGTCCGCTTCCCACTACACCTTCATTCCCGAAAAGGAGAGTGGACGGTGCCATCGCAGCAGGGCAGTCCGACAGTACGCAGGCTCCGGCTAGGCCAGGAACTGCGCCTTCTCCGGGAGCGAAGATCGCTTACCGGTGCCAGAGCGGCCAAGGATCTCGGCTGGTCCGCGAGCAAGGTCAGCCGCATCGAGGCGGCCAAGACCATGCCCAGCGCCGACGACATCAAGGCCATGGCGGAGCTCTATCACCTCGATGGGCCAAAACTTGACGAGCTCTTCGGCCTGTTGCGGGACGCGGAGCAGCGTGGGTGGTGGGAAGATTACGAAAACGCCCTGCCTGAGGAGTACACAAGATTCCTCGGGCTGGAGGCAGAGGCCACGCACCAGCGCAACTGGGAACCCCAGGTCGTGCCCGGCCTGCTGCAGACCGAGGACTACGCCAGAGAAGTGATCCTGGCGACTCGCGGCATCTCGCGCATCACGCACAGCGGTGTCAGGAGCCGGGTCGAGGCCCGGCTGGACAGGCAACAGCATGTGCTCCACAGGGCCGACGCGTGCGTTCTCCATGTGGTGCTCGACGAGTCGGCGCTGACGCGCAGATTCGGCGAACCGGCGGTGATGTGTGAGCAGATGGAGCATCTTCTGGAGGTCTCACTTCTGCCGCATGTCAGCGTCCAAGTCCTCACCATGGACTCACTTCATCCGGTTAACACCGGTGCGTTTATTCATCTGAAGTTTTCCGCATTCGATGAAGTTGTGTACCTGGAACAGTTGTATACAGCTCACTTCGTCGAAGACCTCGAACGAGTAGCTGGATACGAGACGGCTTTCGATCACATCCGGTCGGAAGCTTTGGATGAGGACGAATCACGAGTCCTTATACAGCGCAAAGCTATGCTTTGGCGACGTTAACGACGAAACCTCAAAAGGGGCAATGGTGCCCTTTTTGCGCATTTGGGGAGAAAATGTACATCCACACTACGACGGCAGCCTGGCGGAAGAGCACCTTCTCCAACGGCGCAGCGACGTGCGTTGAGGTTGCCCCCCTGGCCGACGGCAACGTCGCGCTGAGGGACAGCAAGGAGCAGGACGGGCCCGTCCTGGTCTTCACCCAGGCCGAGTGGGCCGCCTTCACGGCCGGGGTCCGCGCGGGCGAGTTCGACCTGGCTGCTTTGACGGCCGGCGCATGACGAACGGCCCTGCGGGTTGGTAGCAGCAACACTCAGGGCCGTTCGAGTGGAGGCGCGACCTCCGGGACTTTCCAGCTCTCCCTGCAGGATCGAGCGCGGAAGACTCGCACATCATGGCATACTCCCCGCCATGTTGATCAACCGGTGTCGCGCCTCTTCTTTCCCAAGGTGAACCAGGCGATCCCGGCCCCGACGACCGCCACTGCGGCGGCCGCCCCCACCGCGATCGGGCGGGGCGAGGAACCTCGGCTCGGTGTCTCTGCCGGGCGATCCTCCAGGCTCTGCCGCCAGGCGAGGTCGATCACCGAGACGAATCGCTCGGCCTGACGGCTCTTCGCCACCAGACGGCGGTGCTCGCGTGTGCCCTCCCAGAAACGTGTTCCAGCCTGCACGTTGAAGACGTTCGCCCGCGCGTATTCCACCAGGACGGGCTCCGGCATCTCGCCCGTGAGGAAAAGCATCTCCCAGTAGGACAGCAGCAGATTGAGATAGATGTGCACCTGAGAGTCGAGTCTGGTACCGGAGATGCCGAGTTCTCGGCTCAGCGCGGGATTCTCTATCAGCAGCTGCATGAGCTGGAAATGATGGGAACGTTCCGCGTCCTGGCGTGAAAATCGCATTTCTCTGGCCTGCAGAAAAAGAGATAGACCAATGGCGACAAGTGCGAAGGCGGAGAGCACAGCGGATGCCGCGCCGTACGTCTGGCCGATGTCACTCAATTGCTGCCATCGCGAGCCTGCGGGCACGAGGAGATCCAGCAGAAGAGGCGAGAGCAGCGTCGCGGCTGCGCAGGCCAGCGCGATCAGCATGAGCAGCAACACCAGGAAGCGCGACGTGCGCTGCTGGTTACGGGGGGTCATGCATCTACGGTGACATGCGAACGGCCTGCGTCCCAGCAGGGACGCAGGCCGAGTTCAGGCGCGGGCCGGTACGCGGCTTCGTACGAGGAAAATGGAGCTCAGTCCCGCGACCACGGCGAGGCCCGCCATGGCGATGGAGGACACCAGCGAGGCGGACACCGTCCCGTGGCCCTGGCTCAGCGTGATGAACAGCGTCCCCACCGTGGAGACGCCGATGACCTGCCCGAGTTGCATCACGGTGAGCAGCGCGCCGCTCGCGTCCGCCGCGTAGGCGTCGTCCACCTGCTCGGTCGCCATGTTCGTCACCGCCACCTGCACGCCGAGCCCGGCGCCGACGAGGGCGCTCATGACCGCGTACGGGAGGCCGCCGCCGGCGGCGAGCCCCAGGCCGAGGTAGGCGGGGGCGGCCACCACGTAGCCGAAAGGCACCAGCGGGCGCTGCAGGCGGAGGGGCAGGCGCGGCCAGGCGAGCCCGACGAGGCCGAAGGCCAGCGCGCACGGCACCAGCATCAGGCCGGAGGACAGCGGCGTCAGGTGCAGTTCGCCCTGCAGGTGCAGGGCCGAGGTGAACAGGAACGCGCCCCAGGTCGCCGGGCCGAACAGCAGGATCGCCAGCCCCGGCCGCATGCCGGGCGCGCGCAGCACCCGGGCGTCCACCAGGGGACGCCCGCCCCGGGCCGTCACCCACCGCTCGACGCGGACGAACGCGAAGAACGTCACCACGCTCAGCGCCATCGAGATCCAGCCCCACGTCGGCCACCCGAGCTCGCGGCCCAGGACCAGCGGCACGACGAGCAGGAGCACGGCCGCCGACAGGGACACCAGCCCCCAGGGGTCGAGGCCCGCCCTGCCGCCGCCCTCGTCGGCCGGCAGCACCTTGGTCCCGGCCACCAGCAGCAACGCGCCGATCGGCACCAGCACTAGGAACACGATCCGCCAGCCCATGCCGAAGCCCAGCAGGATCCCGCCGAACGCCTGGCCGATCACGATGCCGCCGCTGATCACCAGCGACCACAGGCCCATGGCCCGGCCCCTGGCCGCGCCGTGGTAGTTGCGCTGGATCAACGTCAGGACCTGCGGCATCATCATCGCCGCCCCGGCGCCCTGCAGCAGGCGGGCGGCCACCAGCCAGCCGGTCGTCGGCGCCAGGCCCGCGGCGAGCGTGGTCAAGGTGAACAGCGCGAGCCCGCCCAGGAACGCCTTGCGGTAGCCGAACAGGTCGCCGACCCTGGCTCCGGTGATCAACAGGACGGCATAGACAATGGTGTATCCGGCGACGATCATCTGCAGCCCGGCGCCTGAGGAGTGCAGGTCGGACTCGATGGTCGGGGTGGCCACGTTGACGATGTTGACGTTCAGGATGGCCAGGAACTGCCCCACGAGGATGATCGCAAGGAGCAGGCCGCCGGCCCGGGTTCCCGCCTGTGGTTTTGTGTCCACGGAAGGGGAGATAGCGGCAGTTTGCGTCATGTGTAGCAGTCTGCCGGGGATCCAGTACCAGTAACGAGAGCCCACTTATACTGGTATTGGCACTAATAGGCCCGTTGTGGAGATGTGAGGGTGGCAGAGGTAAAGCGCACTGATCTGTCGGCGTTCCTGCGGACGCGTCGCGCGCGGATCACTCCCGAGATGGTCGACCTCGCGCCGGGGCCGCGCAGGCGGACGCCCGGACTGCGGCGCGAGGAGGTCGCCCAGCTCGCGGGCGTCGGCGTGACCTGGTACACGTGGCTGGAGCAGGGCCGCCCGATCAACGCCAGCACCCAGGTGCTCGACGCGATCGCCCGTACGCTGAGGCTCGACGCCGCCGAGCGCCAGCACCTCTACCGGCTGGCGGGCCAGGCGCAGATCCCGGCCGGCACCGACTCGGGCCAGGTGACGCCCGAGATGCGGCAGATCCTCGACCGGCTCGGCGACATGCCCGCCGCCGTGACCAACAGCCGGTGCGACGCCCTGGCCTGGAACGCCGCGTACGCCGCCCTGTTCCCCGAGGTGGTCGACGCGCCGGAGGGCGAGCGGAACTCGCTCTGGCACACCTGCCTCACCCCCGCCCCCACGACCCTGCTGCTCAACCGCGACCAGGAGCTCGCGCGGGCGGTCGCCGTGTTCAGGGGCGCCTACAGCCGCCACGTGGACGACCCGTGCTGGCAGGACTTCGTACGCCGGCTCAGCTCGGAGAGCGCCGAGTTCGCGCGGCTTTGGGCCAGGCAGGACGTGGCCGAGCCGGGGCCGAGGGTGAAGCGGTTCAAGCACGTGGAGCTGGGGGAGCTGCGCTTCAGCACGACCAGCCTCACGGCCGTGCCCGAGATCCGGCTGGTCGTGTACACGCCGATGGACGACGCCACCTGGGGGGCGATGCGCGGGCTGCTGGAGACGGGGGAGCCTGCGCGGTAATCCGCCCTACATGGCATGCTCAATCCCTAGACGACCGGATTCGAGCGGAAGTGGCGGCAGATGAGACTCCCCCGTGCCCTGCCGTTGTTCGCCGTCGTCGCATCCTTGGTGGCCTGCTCGTCGGCACCTGAGAAAGAGCCGCAGAGCAAGCAGGTGGACCGGCCGGTGGCCGAGTCGCCGACGCCGAAGCCGACCGCGAAGCCGAAGCCGAAGCGGCAGCCGTACACGATCTCCTTCGGCGGGGACGTGCACTTCGAGGGGATGCTGCGGGCGCGCCTGGCCAGCCCGCGCACGGCGCTCGGGCCGATCGCGAGCGTGCTGCGCAAGTCCGACTTATCAATGGTGAACCTGGAGACGGCGATCACCACGGGCGGGACGCCGGCGCCGAAGAAGCAGTACACCTTCCGAGCGCCGCCGACCGCCTTCACCGCGCTGAAGGCCGCCGGGGTCGACGTCGTCTCCATGGCGAACAACCACGGCATGGACTACATGGAGACCGGTCTGACGGACACGCTGGCGGCGATCAAGACCAGCAAGTTCCCCGTGGTGGGGATCGGGAAGGACGCGGCGCAGGCGTACAAGCCGTTCCGCAGGACCGTGAACGGCAACCGGGTGGCCATCATCGGGGCCACGCAGGTGCTGGACGCGGAGTTCATCCAGGCGTGGACGGCCACCGCCGACCAGGGCGGACTGGCCTCGGCCAAGGACGAGGCCAGCCTGCTGCGGGCCGTGCGGCAGGCGCGGAAGAACTCCGACACCGTGATCGTCCACCTGCACTGGGGCACCGAGATGCAGAAATGCCCGAACCCGGCGCAGCTCTCGCTGGCCCCCAAGCTGGTCAAGGCGGGCGCCGACGTGGTGATCGGCGGGCACGCGCACATCCTGCTCGGATCCGGGTATCTGGGCAGGGCCTACGTCAATTACGGCATGGGCAACTTCGTCTTCTACAACTCCACCGCCGGCACCACGGGCCTGACCGGCGTCCTGACGCTGACCATCAACGGGCGGAAGGTGCTCAAGGACACCTGGACCCCGGCCACCATCCAGGGGGGCGTGCCCATACCGATGACGGGGGTCGCGCGAACCCAGGCGGTCACGGACTGGAAGGCGCTGCGCTCCTGCGCCGGGCTGGCCGCGCGCCCCTGAACGATCTATTCTATTGGATGGTTTGTCCAATAGGAGGTCGCGATGCGATGGGTCGAGTCCGGTGACGTGCGGCTGGCGGTCTTCGAGGAAGGCGACCCGGCGAACCCGACGGTGCTGCTGCTCCACGGCTATCCCGACACGCACCGCGTCTGGGACGAGGTGGCCGCGCTCCTGCGCGACCGCCACCACGTCGTCCGGTACGACGTGCGCGGGGCGGGGGAGTCCACGGCGCCGCGGAACCGCCGGGACTACGGCTTCGACCACCTGATCGCCGACCTCGCCGCGGTGATCGACGCCGTCGGCTCGCCCCGGGTGCATCTCGTGGGGCACGACTGGGGATCGCTCCAGGGCTGGGAGGCCCTCGGCCGGGCCGGGCTGCGGGACCGGATCGCGTCGTTCACGAGCCTGGGCGGGCCGGGGCTGCGGCAGACCGCCCATTTCCTGGGGCACGGGCGGCGGCGGGACGTCGCGGCGCAGCGCCTCAAGTCCTGGTACATCGGGGCGTTCCAGGTTCCGGCGGCGCCGGAGCTGGCGTGGGGCTCGCTCATGCCGCGGATCATCTCCCGCACGCTGCGGCGCGAGGGGGTCTCGCCGCGGCCCGGGCACCCGGCGCGGACCCTGGTCAAGGACGGGCGCAACGGGCTGTGGATGTACCGGCTGAACATGGGCACGGCCGGCGACCCGGGCGTCGGCGACGTGCCCGTGCAGATCATCGAGGCCACTGGGGACTCCTTCGTGACCCCGGCGCTGCTGGCCTCGATCGGGCAGTGGGCGCCCAGGCTCCGGCACCGGAAGGTGGCGGCCGGGCACTGGGCGCACCGGAGCCGCCCCGAGGCGGTGGCCCGGATGGTCGCCGAGTTCGCCGGCGCCGCCCCCGCCGCCCGGGGGCCGCGGCGCGCCTTCGAGGGGCGGCTGGCGGTGGTCACCGGGGCGGGGTCGGGGATCGGGCTGGCGACCGCGCGGGCGTTCGCGGCCCATGGCGCGCGGGTCGTGTGCGCGGACATCGACGCCGACGCCGCGGCGCGGGCCGCCGACGCCATCGCCAAGGACCTCGGGGGTACGGCGCACGCCGCGCAGGTCGACGTATCGCATATCGATCAAATGGAAGATTTTTCGCGAAATATCATCGCTCAATATGGGGTGCCGGACATTGTGGTGAACAATGCCGGGATCGCCGTCGCCGGGTCTTTTCTTGATCATACGGTGGACGACTGGCGCAGGACCATCGACGTCAACCTGTGGGGCGTCATCCACGGCTGCCGGCTTTTCGGCGCCGCCATGGTCGAGCGCGGGGAAGGCGGCCACATCGTCAACGTCGCCTCTCTGGCCGCGTTCGCGCCGTCGCGGCTGCTGCCCGCGTACTCGACCTCCAAGGCGGCCGTGAAGATGCTCAGCGACTGTCTCAGGGCCGAGCTGGGCGGGCACGGGATCGGGGTCAGCGCCGTCTGCCCGGGGTTCGTCTCGACGCCGATCGCGCGCCACACCACGTACGTGGGCGCTGACCTGCGGGAGGAGGCCGTACGGAGCCTGGCGCGGCGCGGATATCCCGCCGAGCGGGTGGCCGCCCACATTCTGCGGGCCGTACACCGGAATCAGGCCGTCGTGCCGGTCAACCTGGAGGGGAAAATCGGGTATGCCCTTTCCCGGATTTCGCCTGGATCCATGCGCGCGCTCGCGCGCTGGAACGGACCCAAAAGAAATTCAGGAATTGGTAGGTAACGATCGCCCATCCGGGAGAAGATGACTGCGTGTCCTCGCCGCAACTCGATGATGATTGCGCCCAGTCCAAAGCACTCAGGCGCCAGCCGGCACAGCGCCGCAGCGCGCGGCGCGTGGAGCGGATGCTCGACGCGTGCGCCGAGCTGCTCGACGAGACCGGATACGAAGCCCTGTCCACCACTCGCATAGCCGAGCGGGCAGGGGTCGCGATCGGGTCGATCTACCAGTTCTTCCCCGACAAGCGGGCCGTCACCCAGGAGCTCACCCGGCGCAATGTCGAGGAGTTCGTGCGGAGGGTCGACCGCAGGTTCCTGACGGAGGAATATCGCGGCTGGTGGGAGGCCATCGACGCGATCATCGACGAGTACGTCGACATGCACAGGACGGTCCCCGGCTTCAAGAGCCTGCACTTCGGCGACGTCGTCGACCTCAACCTGCTCGACTCCGACTCCGACAACAACACGGTGATCGCGGGCCGGCTGCGGGGGTTGCTGCTCAAGGAGTTCGGGCTGGCGGACAGCCCGGAGCTCGACCTGGCCGTGCTGGTGGCGGTCGAGGCGGGCGACGCCGTGCTCAAGCTGGCCTTCCGCCGTGACCCCAAGGGCTCGCCGGAGATCGTCGACGCGGCCAAACAGCTGATCCGGGGCTTCCTGTCGCGCCAGCTGCGATCCTGGTCGCTGCGCTAGTCCTGGTCGAAGTCCGCCGCTTCCCTGATCAGGCCGGTCAGCCAGGCAGGCAGCCGCTTCCCGTGCTCGCTGAGCGCGATCGCGGGCACCTGCTGGAAGTGCGGGGTGGCCGGCGTGCGCAGGCACGGCGAGGACATCGAGGCGGGCCGGGCTTCCCTGGCCTCCCGGACATGGAGCCGGGCCTCCAGCGCATGCAGGCTGCGTTCGGCGGATTCGATGGCCTCCAATCGGGCCGACAAATAACCCGCCACACCGGGGACGAGGGCCGCCAACACGACGACACAGGCCAGTGTGAAGGTCATCTGCTTGGACACGCCCATCACAGCCCCCTTGCTCGCGTAGCAGCAAAGCGACCCGTATATGCCCTGTCACCTGGGCGAACACGCTCTCGGTCAGCACTATTGGACGCGGCGTTACCTAATTTGTGACTGACCGGCGATGCGCATTGACCGGGCAAAGCGCCGACCGGCTCGGTAGTCTCGCGGTGTGGCGCATGTGACCCGTGAGCACCTTGATCGTCTGCTTGAGCAGGCCCTATTGGCCGACGACCACAGTTCCCTGGCCAGTCGGCTATACGACGTCGCGCTCGGCTACTCGTCGGGCGACGTCTCCAGGGCGTCCATCCTGGTCCTCGCTGCCGAAGAATGGCGAGCGGCAGGCCAGCCGGCGCGCGCTATGGAGTGTTTCCAGCGCGCGGTAGAGGACGGTGGCGAGGCGGGGTTCGACCCGCGCGCCGGCATCGCCGACACCCTCTTCGAGCTCGACCGGCCCGATGAGGCCAGGGAGGTCATCGAGACGATACGTACGGAGGGCGGCGTCTCCACGGCGACCGCTCACACGATCGCCGAGACGCTGGTCGCCTACGGGGACCTCCAGGGCGGGCTCGAATGGGCCACCCAGGCGGTCCTGGGATGCGACGAGAACGATCCGGAGCAGGGGGCGCTCCTGCGCACCCGCTACCGCATCCGGGTCGATCTCGGGCTCCCTGAGGACGAACTGGACGCTCTCGTCCACTGACCACCGCTGCACGGCCGCGCTCACCCGCGGCCGTGCACCCGAGACTTTCGCCCCTGGGGCGTCCTCGGGCGGCAACGTACCGTGCCGCGATGACGCCTGCGCCTCCACGAGCGGGAGGCGGAGGGGCCACGGTGGGTACGGCCCGCGACCCCTCCGGTCTGGGAAGCCGGGCGCGGCAGGCACGGCCTGCGCCCGGACCGGGTGGATCAGCGCAGCCCCAGCTCTCGCGCCAGGCCCGTGAACCCGTCCACCGCCGGCTGGCTGCCCGGCAGCATCGAGGCGCCCTCGACGCTCTCGACCGTCTTGGGCAGCAGGATGTCGACCACCTCGGAGCCGACCTCCTCGGCCGGCTTCTGCAGGTCCAGCGGCGACTCGATCTCGTGGCCCGCGACGCGGTTCGCGTACGGACGGTCCTTGAGGGACGCCTCGCCGGGCACCTTGGCCACCAGCGGCTTCTCGGGCAGCACGGGCAGGGCGGGCAGACCGGGCACCTCGGCCACGGTCGCCAGATCCTTCATCCCGGCCGGACCCGGCACCGTCGGGAACAGCGCGGGCGAGGCCGAGACCAGCGAGGGCATGCCCCAGGTCGCCGCCATCCCGCCCAGGTCGGCGATGCCGAGCACCTTGCGCCCGGAGGCGAGCCCGGTCAGGCCGAGCTGCCTGGCCAGTTCCCCGGCCGCCTGGGCGAGGTCGTTGCTCTCGGTGGTGACCAGCTTGCTGCCGTTGTACACGCGCGCCTGGGTGCGCTCGTCACAGTACGAGACGGCCGACTTGGGCGAAAGCAGGACAGGCTGCTTGTCCGCGCACGAGCGGGCCGTCGAGGGGGTCGCGGCCAGCCAGGTGATGCCCGCGGTCAGAGTGGCCACCGCGATGATGCTCCGGATCTTCTGAGATGACACTTCACGTCCCTGATCGATTTCGGTGATCTGACGAACGCTGAACGTAGTCACACATTCGGCCGCGGGAGTGCGGCTTGTCCGAAGAGTGGGCCGGACCTTACCAAAGACGTGGCCGGCTGACCGGGACCTGACACGCCGGTGCCGTCACTTCGTGGACAGGAAGTCGCGCACCAGCCGGTCGTAGCGGGCGCGGTCGGTGTTCCACGCCTCGGTGTGCCCGCCGTTCGGGAACTCCTCCAGCCGGACGTCCCAGCCGATCCTGGCCCCGGTGGCGGCCAGGTCGCGGGCCTCGCGCACGGGGTGTTCGGTGTCGCCCACGGTGTGGAGGACCAGCGACGGGGGCCGGACCCGGGGCGGGTGACGGATGAGACTGAGCCGATCGAGGTCCACGCCGGTGCGCCAGGTGATGACCTGGCCGACCAACAGGCCGAAGAACGGCGGCAGGCCGTGCTTTCTCGCGCCCTGCTCGTTGGTCATGCCGGCGTCGATCATGGGCGCGTCCAGGACGACCCGGTCCACCGTGCCGGCCAGCGCCGAATGGGTCAGGAAGTGGCCGACGACCGCTCCCCCCATGGAGGTGCCGTACAGGACGAATCGCCGCGCCCCCACGCGCTGGGCCGTCCGCACGGCCGCCTCCAGGTCGCGCCACTCGCCGGCGCCCAGGTGCAGCAGCCCGTCAGGGGAGCGTGGCGCGCCCTCGTCGTTGCGGTAGGTGATGGCCAGGAACGGCAGGCCCAGCTCGTGCACGACCGGCAACACCTTCAGCTCGGCCTTGCGCCTGCCGTTCTGGCCGTGCACCGCGATGACCCAGGTCGTGCCGCGGCCGGGCACGTACCAGGCGGGGGCGGGGCCGAGCTCGGTGGGAACGGCGATCTCTGAGAAGTCGATGTCCCAGGCGACCTTGGGATCGCCGGGCGGGACGTCGCCGAACCAGCCGGGCGTGCCCGCCGACGGAAGGTGCCCGCGCAGCACCGTGCGCGTGACCCGGCCGTCCCGGCGCGTGGTGACCGGTCCGAGCATGGTGAACGAGCCCGTCCACTCCAGCCAGTAGACGCCTGGTTTGCGGGTGTCGGGGGTGTCGGTGAGGGTGACCGCACCGGGCTGCGCGGACAGCACCATGGTGTTGCTCTGACCGTAGTGGACGACGCCGACGGCTTGGTCGCTGCCGTACCAGGCGCCGTAACCTGTCGCGGCGACCAGGAGCAGCAGGACCGCGACGAGTGCGCGCCTAAGCCCTGACGCCATTGAGGACCCTTCCGGCAGTCCTGCGGCACAGCGCGCGGAACTCCTCCTCCGGCAGCCCGATGCGGCCGCCCAGGTGGAGCTGGACCAGGCCCTGCACCGACGAGGTGAGCGCCAGCGTCACCTCCAGCGGGTCGTCCTCGCGCAGGTGCCCGGCGCGCATGCCCTCCTCCACCAGGATCACCAGGTGCCCGAAGGCGAGGGAGTCACCGGTGGCGAAGTCGTCGGGGAAGCGCCTGGCCAGCTCTCTCCGTTCGGTCATCAGGTACGTGTAGAGGTGCGGAGCGCCCAGGGCGAAGTCCAGGAAGTCATCCAGGAGTCCGAAGACCCGGTCCTCCCAGTCCCCGCCGGCGACCCGGTGGCCCCAGCTCGCCGCCAGGTCCTGGAAGGTGCGGTCCACGACGGTGCGCAGCAGCGCCTGACGGTTGGGATAGTGCTTGTAGATCGCCATGGCGGTGATGCCCACCGCGTCGGCCACCCGCCGCATGGTGACGGCCTCGGAACCCTCGCCCACCAGGATGTCGCGCGCCGCCTCGGCGATCCGCTCTGACGTCGTCTTCATGGTATACAGCGTAAACCCTCAAGGTGTACGGCGTATACCCCCGAAAACGCCGGGAGCCCGGAGCCCCAGAAAGGGGCCCCGGGCTCCGGGAAAATGGTCAGCCGCGCTGGATCAGGAGCTCGTCGTCCCCCAGGTCGACCTTGACCTTGTCGCCGTCCACGACCTCGCCGGACAGCACGGCCTTGGCCAGCTTGTCGCCGATGGCCGACTGGACCAGGCGGCGCAGCGGGCGGGCGCCGTACAGCGGGTCGTAGCCCGTCAGTGCCAGCCACTCGCGGGCGGCGGGCGTGACCTCCAGCGTCAGCCGGCGGTCGGCCAGGCGCCGCGCCAGCCGCTCGACCTGCAGGTCGACGATCTGCGCCAGCTCCTCCGTGCCGAGCGCGTCGAAGAGGATCACGTCGTCGAGCCGGTTGAGGAACTCCGGCTTGAACGAGCTCCGCACCGCACCCATGACAGCCTCGCGCTTGGCGCCGTTCTCCAGCTTGGGGTCGATGAGGAACTGCGACCCGATGTTGGAGGTGAGGATCAGGATCGTGTTGCGGAAGTCGACCGTGCGGCCCTGCCCGTCGGTCAGCCGCCCGTCGTCGAGCACCTGGAGGAGGATGTCGAAGACCTCGGGATGGGCCTTCTCGACCTCGTCCAGCAGCACCACCGTGTACGGGCGCCGCCGCACGGCCTCGGTGAGCTGGCCGCCCTCCTCGTAGCCGACGTAGCCGGGAGGCGCGCCGACGAGCCTGGCCACGCTGTGCTTCTCGGAGTATTCGCTCATGTCGATGCGGGTCATCGCCCGCTCGTCGTCGAACAGGAACTCCGCCAGCGCCTTGGCCAGCTCGGTCTTGCCCACACCCGTAGGCCCGAGGAACAGGAACGAGCCCGTCGGCCGGTCGATGTCGGCGATGCCCGCCCGGCTCCGGCGTACGGCGTCGGAAACGACCTGTACGGCCGTCTGCTGCCCGATCAGCCGCCTGCCCAGCTCGCTCTCCATGCGCAGCAGCTTGGCCGTCTCGGCCTCCAGGAGCCGCCCCGCGGGGATGCCGGTCCACGACGAGATCACCTCGGCGATGTCGTCGGCCCCGACCTCCTCCTTGACCATGGCGTTGTCCGGCGGCGCGGCGTCGGAGGCGGCCTTCAGCGCCTGCTCCAGCCTGGGCACCTCGGCGTACATGAGCCTGGAGGCGGCCTCGAAGTCACCGTCGCGCTGCGCCCGCTCGGCGGCGCCGCGCGCCTCGTCGAGCTGCTTCTTCAGCTCGCCGACCTTGTTGAGCCCGGCCTTCTCGTGCTCCCAGCGGCCGACGAGGGCGTTGAGCTCCTCCTGGCGGTCGGCCAGCTCCTTGCGGAGGCGTTCGAGCCGCTGGACGGAGGCCTCGTCGGTCTCCTTGGAGAGCGCCAGCTCCTCCATCTTCATCCGGTCGACGTTGCGCTGGAGCTGGTCGATCTCCACGGGACGGGAGTCGATCTCCATGCGCAGCCGCGAGGCGGCCTCGTCGACCAGGTCGATGGCCTTGTCGGGCAGGAAGCGGTTGGTGATGTAGCGGTCGGACAGCGCGGCGGCGGCCACCAGCGCGCTGTCGGCGATCTGCACCTGGTGGTGGGCCTCGTAGCGGCTCTTGAGCCCGCGCAGGATCGCGATCGTGTCCTCGACGGAGGGCTCGCCCACGTAGACCTGCTGGAAGCGGCGCTCCAGCGCCGGGTCCTTCTCGATGCGCTCGCGGTATTCGTCGAGCGTGGTCGCGCCGATCATGCGCAGCTCGCCGCGGGCCAGCATCGGCTTGAGCATGTTGCCCGCGTCCATCGCGCCCTCGGCGGCCCCGGCGCCGACGACGGTGTGCAGCTCGTCGATGAACGTCACGATCTGCCCGTCGCTCTCCTTGATCTCGGAGAGCACGGCCTTGAGCCGCTCCTCGAACTCGCCGCGGTATTTCGCGCCGGCCACCATCGCGCTCAGGTCGAGCGAGATCAGCCGCTTGTTGCGCAGGGACTCGGGCACGTCGCCGGCCACGATGCGCTGGGCCAGGCCCTCGACGACCGCGGTCTTGCCGACGCCGGGCTCGCCGATGAGCACCGGGTTGTTCTTGGTGCGCCGGCTGAGCACCTGGACGACGCGGCGGATCTCGGAGTCGCGGCCGATGACGGGGTCGAGCCTGCCGGCGCGGGCCCGCTCGGTCAGGTCGACGCCGTACTTCTCCAGCGCCTGGTAGGTGTCCTCGGGGGTCTCGCTGGTGACGCGGGCGTGCCCGCGTACCTTCTCGAACGCGTCGAGCAGCGCCTGCGGCGTCGCGCCCTGCGACTTGAGCAGCTCGGCCACCTGGCCGCCGTCGGCGGCCAGGCCGACCAGGAGGTGCTCGGTGGAGACGTAGAGGTCTTCGAGGCGGTTGGCGTGCTGGGCGGCGGTGTTGAGCACCGTGAGCAGCTGGCGGGAGCTCGACGGCGCCCCCACCGTCGCGCCCTGCGCCTTCGGCAGCGCCGCGAGCTGCTCCTCGGCCCGTGCCCGCAGCGTGCGCCAGTCGGCGCCGACGGCTTCGAGCAGGGGGACGGCGGTGCCGCCCGTCTGGGAGAGCAGGGTGGTCAGCAGGTGAGCGGGGGAGATCTCAGGGTTGCCCTCCGCGGCGGCACGCCGCATGGCACCCGAGAGCGCTTCCTGGCTCTTCTGGGTGAGCTTGTAGTCCATTCTTCCTATGCCCCCGGTGGCAGCTCATATCGGATCAACGCTCTGACCATGCGCATCTCGGCACGCAGGCGGTGAACCTCCTCACGCAGCCGCAGAGCTTCGTTCTCGAGCTCGAGGATCCGCTTGATGCCCGCGAGGTTGATGCCCTCCTCCTGGGAGAGCCGCTGCACCTCGCGGAGCTGGATGATGTCGCGGGTCGAGTAGAGGCGGCCGCGCCCCGCCGTGCGGCCAGGACTGACCAGGCCCAGCCGGTCGTACTGGCGCAGCGTCTGCGGGTGGAGCCCCGACAGCTGCGCGGCCACCGAAATCACATAAACGGGAGTGTCATCTGACAGGTCGAAATAGTTGGCGTCCATCGGCTACTCGCTTCTGGCTCGCTGAATCAGCTCAGCGCGCGGGTCTTCACCCGCGGTCGCGGTGTTGAACTCGCTGAGGAGCTCACGTGACTTGTCGTCGAGCGTCTTCGGCACCACCACCTCGAGCGTGGCCAGCAGGTCTCCCTTGGTGCCGTCTTTGCGGGTGACGCCTCTGCCGCGCACGCGGAACGTGCGCCCGTTGGGCGTACCCGTGGGAATGCGCAGCGTAACCGGCATGCCCTTGAGGGTCGGCACCTTGATCTCCGCGCCGAGCGCCGCCTCGGTGAACGTCACCGGCACGGTGACCGTCAGGTTGTCACCGGCCCGGCCGAAGGCGGCGTGCGGCTTGACGTGCGTGAGGATGTAGAGGTCGCCGGCGGGGCCGCCGTTCTCCCCCGGCGCCCCCTTCGCCTTGAGCTTGACCCGCTGGCCGTCGGCCACGCCGGCGGGGATGCGGGCCTGGATGGTGCGGGTGCTCTTGGCCCGGCCGCTGCCCTCGCACACGGGGCAGGGGTCGTCCACGATCAGCCCGCGGCCCTTGCAGTCGCGGCAGGGCTCGGAGAAGGCGAAGTTGCCCAGGTTTCGGCTGGCCGCGCCCGTGCCCTCGCAGGTGGGACAGACCCTGGGGGTCGTGCCCGCCTTGGCGCCGGTGCCGGTGCACGCGGCGCAGGCGGCCGAGCTGGTCAGCCTGAGCGACACCGTGGTGCCCTCGACCGCTTCGGTGAACGTCAGCGTGACCTCGGACTCGATGTCCTGGCCACGCCTCGGCCTCGACGTGGTGGTCGTACGGCCGGTGCCGCCCGTCCGGTTGAACAGCCCGCCGAACAGGTCGCCGAGCCGCTCGCCCGCACCGCCGCCGCTGCCGCCCGTGTTCTGCCCGGTGCCGCCGAACAGGTCACCGAAGTCGAACGGGAAACCGCCACCGCCGGGCCGCTGGCCGCCCACCCCGGACCCGAACAGCGTGCGCGCCTCGTCGTACTCCTTGCGGCGCTTGCTGTCGGACAGGATGTCGTACGCCTCGGAGACCTCCTTGAACTTGGTCTCCTTGGTCGGGTCGCCCTGGTTGGTGTCCGGGTGGTACTGCCTGGCCAGCTTCCGGTACGCCTTCTTGATCTCTTCGGCGGTGGCGGTCTTGGGCACACCAAGGACGGCGTAGTAGTCCTTCTCCAGGTAGTCCTTGGTGCTCATCTACGGCCCTTCGTCCTTGTTGTCAGTTTTCGTCGTCGTCATTGGACGCGGGAGTGGCGTCCCCGGGCTCCGCGACGGCCACCCGCGCCGGGCGCAGCACCCTGTCACCCATCCGGTATCCAGGCTGCAGCACCTCGATCGCGGTCGGCTCGGTGACGTCCGACGAGTAGCTGTGCATCAGCGCCTCGTGGACGGTCGGGTCGAAAGGCTCACCCTTCTGGCCGAAGGCGCTGAGGCCGAGCTTGGTGACGGCCGCCTCCAGCGACTCCGCCACCTTCGCGAAGCCTCCGGTGAGCTCGCCGTGGTCGCGGGCCCGGCCGATGTCGTCGAGCACGGGCAGGAGCTCCACCAGAGCGCCCGCGACAGCCTGCTCCCTGACCGCGGCCCGGTCGCGCTCGACCCGCTTGCGGTAGTTCACGTATTCGGCCTGGAGCCGCTGCAGGTCGGCGGTCCGCTCGGCGAGCTGGGACGCCAGCTCGCCGTTGGCGATGGCCTCCGCCGCCGTAGGCTGGGGTGCCTGGTCGGCGACGGTGGTCTCCCTGACCTGCCCGGTCTCCGGGTCGATCTTGCGGTTGTCGCGGATCACCGGCTCGTCATGCCCGTTGTCGCGCGGCGGCATCACTTGTCCTTCTTCGGCTCGTCGTCGACGATCTCGGCCTCGACCACGTCCTCGTCGGCCTTCTGTCCGTCACCGGCGGCGGCGTCCTGCGGGGCGCCCTCGCCACCGGCCTGCTGGCCCTGGCCGGCGGCGTAGATCGCCGAGCCCATCTTCTGGCTGACCGTGGCGAGCTTCTCCGCCGAGGTGCGGATGACGTCGGTGTCGGTGCCCTCCAGAGCCTTCTTCAGCTCGGACAGGGCGTCGTTGACCTCGGTCTTGATGTCGCCGGGGACCTTGTCGTCGTTCTCGCGGAGGAACTTCTCCGTCTGGTAGGCGAGCCCGTCCGCGTTGTTGCGGACCTCGGCCTCCTCGCGGCGCTTCTTGTCCTCCTCGGCGTACGACTCGGCCTCGCGCATCATGCGCTCGATGTCGTCCTTCGGCAGCGCGGAGCCGCCGGTGATCGTCATCGACTGCTCCTTGCCCGTGCCCAGGTCCTTGGCGGAGACGTTGACGATGCCGTTGGCGTCGATGTCGAAGGTGACCTCGATCTGCGGGATGCCGCGCGGCGCCGGCGCGATGCCGGTCAGCTCGAAGGTGGCCAGCTTCTTGTTGTACGAGGCGATCTCGCGCTCGCCCTGGAAGACCTGGATCTGCACCGACGGCTGGTTGTCCTCGGCCGTGGTGAAGACCTCGGAGCGCTTGGTCGGGATCGTCGTGTTGCGCTCGATGATCTTGGTGAAGATGCCGCCCTTGGTCTCGATGCCCAGCGACAGCGGGGTCACGTCGAGCAGCAGGACGTCCTTGACCTCACCCTTGAGCACACCGGCCTGCAGGGCGGCGCCGATGGCGACGACCTCGTCCGGGTTGACGCCCTTGTTGGGCTCCTTGCCGCCGGTCAGCTCCCTGACCAGCTCGGTCACGGCGGGCATGCGGGTCGAGCCGCCGACGAGCACCACGTGGGCGATGTCGGAGACCTTGATGCCGGCGTCCTTGATGACCTGGTGGAACGGGCCCTTGGTCCGCTCGAGCAGGTCGGCCGTCAGCCGCTGGAACTCGGAGCGCGTCAGCTTCTCGTCGAGGTGCAGCGGGCCCTCGGAGGAGGCCGTGATGTAGGGCAGGTTGATGTTGGTCTCGGACTGGCTGGACAGCTCGATCTTGGCCTTCTCGGCCGCCTCGCGCAGGCGCTGGAGCGCCATCTTGTCCTTGGCCAGGTCGACGCCGTGCGCGTTCTGGAAGCGCTTGACGAGCTCGTCGACGACGCGCTGGTCCCAGTCGTCACCACCGAGGTGGTTGTCGCCGGAGGTGGCCTTGACCTCGACGAAGCCGTGGCCGTCCTCCTGGCCGACGTCGAGCAGCGACACGTCGAAGGTGCCGCCACCGAGGTCGAAGACCAGGATCGTCTGGTCCTGCTCCTTGTCGAGCCCGTAGGCGAGGGCCGCCGCGGTCGGCTCGTTGATGATGCGGAGCACGTTGAGGCCCGCCACCGTGCCGGCCTCCTTGGTGGCCTGGCGCTGGGCGTCGTTGAAGTAGGCGGGAACCGTGACCACCGCGTCGGTGATCTTCTCGCCCAGGTAGGCCTCCGCGTCCTGCTTCAGCTTCTGCAGGACGAAGGCGCTGATCTGCTGGGGGGAGAACTTCTTGCCGTCGATCTCCTGGGACCAGTTGGTGCCCATCTCCCGCTTGACCGATCGGATCGTCCGGTCCACATTGGTGACGGCCTGCCGCTTGGCGACCTCACCGACGAGCACCTCGCCGTTCTTCGCGAAGGCGACCACGGACGGCGTGGTCCGCGAGCCCTGCGCGTTGGCGATGACGGTGGGCTCACCGCCCTCGAGGATCGAGACGACGGAGTTGGTCGTCCCAAGGTCGATACCTACCGCACGTGCCATGAGTACGTCCTTGTAGTCAAAGTTGAGTCTTGTGGACTCAAGGTACGAATGCCGGTCGTCTTTGTCAAACGACTTGAGCCTACTCGACTCAACCCTCGTGAGCGCACCGGCATTCCCTTTAACGGCGGCGGATCCGCGGAAGGTTCCTGGGCACGCGGACGACCCCGGCGCGGTGCCGGGGTCGTCCGATTCGTTGGGGTTACTTGGCGCCGTCCACGATCTTGCGCTTGTCGATCGGCTTCTTCAGCGTGACCGTCGTGGTCTTCTCGATCGCGATCATGATGCACGACACGTTCTTGGCCTTGGGCGAGGTGCCCTCGTACAGGGTGATCGTGACGCGCTTGGCCGTCTCCTTGACCTTGACGCGGTCCAGCACCGTGCACGGGGCGACGCCCGACCACCACGTGAGCTGGATCTTCCTCTTGGACACCGCCTTGGCCTTGGTCCAGCGGACCTTGTGGACGTTGATGGCGTCGCCGGTCGGCTTGACCGGCTCGGGGCCCTTCTTGGGGCTCGTCGTCGGAGTGGTGGTGACCGGGTTCGCCACCGCGGGCGGGTTGGCCGGGACCGCCGAGGCGGCCTGGTTGGCGGGTGGCGCCGCGCCGCAACTCGTCGCGAGCACCAGACATCCGGCCAGGAGAGTCGCAGTCATTGCACGCATACCCTTTCGACGGACAAGAGCGTTCCGCGGTTCATCACGCCGCGGTCTAGTGTGGTTCACGTGCTCCGTCAGGCCCTGCTGGCCATCTCCAAGAGCGAGCGCGCCGAGCGCGTCATCTCGACCTCGCCGCTGACCGAGGGCGTGGTCGGGCGCTATGTCGCCGGCGACGTGGGCGCGGTGGTCGGCGAGCTGGCCCGCGAGGGGCTGCTCGTCAGCGTCGACCACCTCGGCGAGGACGTGACGGAGCCGGCGCAGGCCGAGCGGGCGGTCGCCGAATACCTGCGGCTGCTGGCCCTGCTGCCCCCCGGCGCCGACGTGTCGGTCAAGCTCACGGCGCTCGGGCTGCGGCTGTCGGAGCGGCTCGCGCTCGACCACGCCGCCGCGATCTGCCGGGCCGCCGCGGCCGGGAACGTGACGGTGACGCTCGACGCCGAGGAGCACGACACGATCCCGGGCCTGCACTCCGTGCACGCCGAGCTGCGCAAGGACCATCCCGACGCGGGCGTGGTGGTGCAGGCTTACCTGCCGGACTCGCTGGAGCGCTGCGAGAGGCTCGGCGGGGCCCGGGTGCGCCTGTGCAAGGGCGCGTACACCGCCCCGGGGGCCTACACCAGGCCCGCCGACATCGACCGCGCCTTCGTACGGTGCCTGAGAGTCCTGATGGCCGGCACCGGCTACCCCATGGTCGCCACCCACGACCCCAGGCTCGTGCGGATCGCGTCCACGCTCGCCGTGCTCGAAGGCCGCGACGCGACCGGCTACGAGCACCAGATGCTGTACGGCGTGCGCCCCGAGGAGCAGCTCCGCCTGGCCGGACAGGGCGCCAAGGTGCGCGTCTACGTCCCCTACGGCGACGACTGGTACGCCTACCTCATGCGCCGCCTGGCCGAACGCCCCCGCAACCTGGCCTTCTTCCTCAGGTCGCTGGTGAGCCGACGGTAGGCTGCCCCAATGATTGCGATTCTGGGCACGGGCAAGATGGGCGAGGCCCTGCTGTCCGGGCTGCTGCGCGCCGGGTTCAAGCCCGGCGACATCATGGCGACCAGCCGCCGGGCCGAGCGGGCGCAGGCGCTGCGCGAGACGTACGGCGTGCGCACCGTCTCCAACTCCGAGGCCGCCAAGACCGCCGACACCCTCGTCCTGGCCGTCAAGCCGCAGGACATGGCCACACTGCTGGCCGAGATCGCCCCGTACGTACCCGCCGACCGGCTCGTGATCACGGCCGCGGCCGGCATCACGACGGCGTTCGTGGAGCAGCGGCTCGGCGTGGACGTGCCCGTGGTCCGGGTGATGTCCAACACGCCGATCAGGTTCGACGAGGCGATGAGCGTGATCTCGGCGGGCGCCCACGCGGGCGAGGAGCACCTCAAGCTCACCGAGGGCCTGCTCAGCCCGGTCGGCAAGGTGCTGCGCATCCCCGAGTCCCAGCAGGACGCCGCCACGGCCCTGTCCGGCAGCGGCCCGGCCTACTTCTTCTACCTGGTCGAGGCCATGGTCGACGCGGGCATCCTGCTCGGCATGCCGCGCGCCGCCGCGCTCGACATGGTCACCCAGTCCATCGTCGGGGCCGCCGTGATGCTGCGCGACTCGGGCGAGCACCCGGTGATCCTGCGCGAGGCCGTCACCTCGCCGGGCGGCACGACCATCGCCGCCATCGCGGAGCTGGAGCGGCACAGCGTGCGGGCCGCGTTCCTGGCCGCCATCGAGGCCGCCCGGGACCGGGGGCGCCAGCTCGCCTCCGGCTGAGAGACCGGCCGGCCTCGCTCCTACGATGGGTCGGGTGACGTTACGTCGCGGCATCGCGCCGCTGCTCGTCCTTTCCGTACTGACCGGTTGCACGTCCGAGGAGCCGTCCGGGGTCCAGGTCGGCCAGGTCGCCCGGGGGCCGGTCACCGAGGTCGTGGAGGCCCCCGCCACGATCGGCGCGCGTGCCTCCGCGACACTGCGCTCGCCCGCCCAGGGCACGATCGCCAAGCTGTACGTCCGCGAGGGCGATCGCGTGCGCAAGGGCCAGATCCTGGCCAGGATCCGCTCGCCCCAGGCCCAGAGCCAGCTCCGGCAGGCCCGCCAGGCCTCCAAGGCCGCCACCCCCATGAGCTTCGCCACGCCGGACGTCCGGCTGCCGTCGTTCGACACCGGGGCGTTCGACAGCAAGGTGGCCGCGCACTTCGCCAGGGCCCGCAAGGAGGCGAAGAAGGTGAAGGACGCGGGGACGCGCAGGCAGCTCCTGAACGCCATCGACCTCGCCCAGGCCCAGCACAAGGCGCAGACCAGGGCCCTGGCCTCGATCACCGCCCAGCTCAACCGCTCGATCAGCGGCCTGGTGTCCGGTATGACCAGCGGGCTGTCCAGCTCCATGGCCTCGCTGCAGGCGGCGTCGAAGTCGCAGGCCAAGGCCGCGGTCAAGGCGGCGGAGAGCACGGTCAGGTCGCTCACGATCAAGGCGCCGTTCGGCGGCGTCGTCACGCTCGGCCGCGCCTCGGGCGGCGGCGGGGCGGCGAGCGGCGTCGAAGGGCTGCTCAGCCGGCTCCCCGGCGGCGGGCAGCAGCTCCCGTCCCTGCCTTCGACGGGCGGCGCCACCTCCGGCAGCCCGGTCGCGGCGGGTGTCCCTGTCTCGGCGGGCGACTCCATCGTCACCGTCACGGACATTTCCCAGCTCACCCTGGACGCCGACGTCGACGAGACCGACGTGCTGCTGGTCAAGAAGGGCGTGCGGGCCGCCGTCGAGCTGGACGCGGTGCCGGGCGCCACGTACACGGCGGCGGTGACCGGCATCGGCGTCAACCCCATGGAGGGCACCACGGGCGGCGTCAGCTACCCGGTGCGGCTCACGCTCGGCCCCGGCGCCTTCGACGACGGCTCCAAGGCGCCCATGCCCAAGCCGGGCATGAGCGCAGTCACGCGGCTGACCGTGCGCGAGTCGCCCTCCGCCGTCTCCGCCCCGGCCTCGGCCATCGTCTCCAGCGGGCGCGAGAGCGTGGTCTGGGCGATCAGGAACGGCGTGGCGGAGCGCCGCGTGGTCAAGCTGGGAGCCCAGGGCGACGCGGTGGTCGAGGTGCTCGGCGGGCTGTCCGTGGGCGACCGGATCGTGGTCAAGGGCGCGGACTCCGTACGGCAAGGGCAGCCGATCCCATGACGGCCGCCATCGAGGCGGTGGACCTCACCCGGCGCTACCAGCTCGACGGCGTGGTCGTGGAGGCGCTGCGCGGCGTGACGCTCCGGATCGACCCGGGCGAGTTCGCCGCCATCGTCGGGCCTTCCGGGTCGGGCAAGTCCACGCTCATGCACCTGCTCGGCTGCCTCGACCGTCCCAGCTCGGGTGTGCTCAAGGTCAACGGGGTGGAGATCTCCGGACTGTCCGACACCGACCTCGCCGAGCTGCGGAACAAGACCATCGGCTTCGTCTTCCAGTCGTTCCACCTGCTGGCCAGGACGTCGGCGCTGGACAACGTGGCGCTGCCGCTGGTCTACCGGGGGGTCGGCCGGGCCGAGCGGCGCGCGCGGGCCCGTGCGGCGCTGGAGGCGGTCGGGCTCGGGCACCGGCTGGAGCACCGGCCGTCCCAGATGTCCGGCGGCGAGCAGCAGCGCGTCGCCATCGCCAGGGCGCTGGTCGGGGAGCCCAAGGTGCTGCTGGCCGACGAGCCCACGGGCAACCTCGACACCGCCAACGGGGCGGAGGTCATGGCCATCCTCGACCGCCTCAACGGCGAGGGCGGCGTGGCCGTCGTGCTCGTCACGCACGAGCCGGACGTCGCCGCCCACGCCCGGCGGCAGATCCACGTACGGGACGGGCTCATCGAGAGGGACAGCGCGTGAGGGGCGGCGAGGCGCTGGCCATGGCGCTGGAAGCCCTGCGTGTCAACCGGCTGCGCAGCGCGCTGACCATGCTGGGCGTGATCATCGGCGTGCTGGCCGTGGTGATCCTGGTGGCCATCGGCACGGGCGCGAAGGACGAGATCGAGAAGCAGATCTCCGGCCTCGGCACGAACATCATCCTCGTCGTCCCCGGCCGCATCAGCCTGGGCGCGGCCCCGACGCAGAGCAAGCTGGGCCTGGCCGACGTCGCCTACCTGCGGCGCGTGATCGGCGACCCGTCGAAGGTGACGGTCTCGCTGCAGTCGGGCGAGACCGTACGCGTGGGCAGGGTCGAGGCGTTCGTCACGGTGATCGGCACCGACCAGAACCTCGTCAACATCTTCGACCGCCCCCTGGACAAGGGCCGCCCGCTGAGCGAGACCGACGTGGACACCCGGCGCAGGGTGGCGGTGCTCGGCTCGGAGGTGGCCGACCGGCTGTTCGGCGACCTGGACCCGATCGGGCGGCAGGTGACGGTGTCCGGGGCCAGGTTCCGGGTGGTGGGCGTGTACGCCGAGATCGGGCAGACGTTCGGGCTCTCCCGCGACCAGGAGATCCACATCCCGGTGACGACGGCGCAGCGGCTGCTCGGGATCGAGCGGATCAACGGCCTGGCGGTCGGCGCGTCCGGGCCGGACGAGATCGACCCGCTGTCGGAGAAGGTGACGGCGGCGCTGCGGGCGCGGTATCCGGGGGAGCAGTTCTCGGCGGTCACGCAGACCGCGCTGCTCGGCACGATCGGCAGTGTGCTCGGCATGCTCACCGGCGTGCTGGCCGCCATCGCGGGCATCTCGCTGCTGGTCGGCGGCGTCGGCGTGTCGAACATCATGCTGGTCAGCGTCCGCGAGCGGACCCGGGAGATCGGGCTGCGCAAGGCGCTGGGCGCCAGGCAGCGCGACATCCTCGCCCAGTTCCTCATCGAGGCGGTGCTGCTGACGACGATCGGCGGGCTCGCCGGGATCGTGCTCGGGGTGGGCGGCGCGCTGGCCATCACGGCGTTCACCGAGGTGCCGGCGTCGATCACGTGGTGGTCGATCGCGCTGGCGTTCGGGGTGTCGGCGGCGGTCGGGGTGTTCTTCGGCGTGGCGCCGGCGCGGAGGGCGGGCCGGCTGGACCCCGTCATCGCCCTCCGCGCCGAGTGACCTCAGGCGTCCCGCTTCCGCATCAGTACGGCCCCCGCGATCATGGCGACCACGACCCAGACGAGGTAGACGCCGAACCCGTTCCACGGGCCGAGCGAGCTGCCGCCCCGGGGCATCACGATCTGGGAGCCCGCGTTGGTGGTGAAGTAGTCGGACACGGTCTTGCCCCACTGTCCGGGCAGCATGGTCGTCACCTGCGGCAGGACCAGCATCAGCGCGATGGCCGAGACGATCGCGCCCGGCGTGTGCCGGATGAGCGTGCCCAGTCCCAGGCCGAACAGCCCGCAGGCGGTCAGGTAGAGGCCGCCCCCGAGCGCGGCCTGCGCCACCTCGCCCGCCCCGAGCGACGGCGGCTGCGTGATCGCCAGGCCGACGAGGAGCGAGGCCGCGGAGGCGACCGTGCAGACGACCAGGGACACTCCCGTGAACACCGCGATCTTGCCGGTCAGCAGGCTCATGCGCTTGGGCACGGCCATCAGCGACGTGCGGATGCCGCCCGTGCGGTATTCGCTGGAGATGACCAGCACGCCCAGCGTGGCCATGGACAGCGCGGCGAACATGGTGCCGACCAGGCCCATCATGATCGCCTGGTCCGCGGGGATCGGCCCGTCGGCCGAGTTCTTCGAGGCGGCGCTGATGAGCGCGCTCATGCCCAGCATCAGCAGCGCGGTGACGGCCAGCGTCCAGACCGTCGAGCGGACCGATCGGATCTTGGTCCATTCGGATCTGAGGATGTCGATCATGACGTGAACTCCAGGCTGTCCTTGGTGAGCTCCATGTAGGCCGCTTCGAGCGAGGGCTGCACGAACGTCAGCTCCTCCAGCGGGATCCCGGCCCGCGCGGTGAGGGTGCCGATCTCGAGCGTGCTCATCGCGGTCACGCGCAGGTGGTCGGGGTACAGCTCGCCGACCTTGACCAGCTCGGCCACCTCGGCCAGCCGGGGCGAGCGGATCCGTACGTATCCCTGCGAGCTGCGCCCGATGAACTCCTGCATGCTCGTGTCGGCGATGAGCCGGCCCTTGCCGATCACGATCAGGTGGTCGGCCGTCTGCGCCATCTCGCTCATCAGGTGGCTGGAGACGAACACGGTCCTGCCCTCGGCGGCCAGCTTGCGCATGAACGTGCGGATCCACAGAATGCCGTCGGGGTCGAGCCCGTTGACGGGCTCGTCGAAGATCAGGATCTCCGGGTCCCCGAGCAGCGTCGCGGCGATGCCCAGCCGCTGCGACATGCCCAGCGAGAACCCGCCGACCCGCCGCTTGGCCACCTCGCGCAGGCCCACGGCCTCCAGCACCTCGTTCACGCGGCCCGCCGGGATGCCGTTGCTCTGCGCGATGGCCAGCAGGTGGTTGTACGCGTTGCGGCCGCCGTGCACGGCCTTGGCGTCCAGCAGCGCGCCCACCTTGCGCAGCGGATGCTTCAGCTCCCCGTACGGCCGTCCGTCCACGAGCACCGAACCGCCGGACGGCCGGTCGAGCCCGAGGATCATGCGCATGGTCGTCGATTTGCCGGCCCCGTTGGGCCCCAGGAATCCGGTCACCTGACCCGGCTCGACGTCGAAGGACAGATCTGAGACGGCCACGGTGCCGCCGTAGCGCTTGCTCAGGTTCATGGCTCGTATCGCGCTCATGATCCCAGCGTGCCGTCGCGCGCGCCCGGTTTCCTCCTGCCCGGGAACCGTCTCCAGGGAGGGGGTCTGGGAGCGTGGTCCTACTCTCCTGGGCGGATCAGCCCCGCCTCATATGCCACGATCACGGCCTGCGCACGGTCCCTGACACCGATCTTGGCGAACAGGCTCGTCACGTGGTTCTTGACGGTCGAGGGGGAGACGGACAGGTCCTGGGCGATCTCGGTGTTGGACCTGCCGCGGGCGATCAGCACGAGGACCTCCCGCTCCCGGTCGGTCAGCCCGTCCAGGTCGGCGTGAACCGGCCTGGGGTGCGACGCGTGGATGAAAGTGCCGATCAGCCGGGTCAGCAGCCGCGGGGCGACGGCCGACTCGCCCCGGTGCACCACGCGCACGCCCTCGATGAGCTCCTCGGGGGAGACGTCCTTGGGCAGGAACCCGCAGGCGCCCGCCCTGAGCGCCGCGACCACGTTCTCGTCCAGGTCGAACGTGCTCAGCGCGAGCACCCGCACCTCCGGCAGCTCCGCGGTGATCAGCTCGGTCGCGCGCACCCCGTCGAGCCCCGGCATGTGCAGGTCCATCAGCACCACGTCCGGCCGCAGCCGCCTGCTCAGCTCCACCGCCTCGGCCCCGTCCGCGGCCTCGCCGACCACGCCGAGGTCGGGCTGCGCGTCGAGCATCAGCCTGAAGCCCTTGCGGACCAGCTCGTGGTCGTCGGCCAGCAGCACCTTGATCATCGCGTCGTCTCCAGGGGGATGCGGGCGTGCACGCGGAAGCCTCCTTCCGGCCGGGGCCCGGTCGAGAGCTGGCCGCCGCACAACGCCACCCGCTCGGCCATGCCGCCGAGCCCGAACCCCGGCGTGCCGCCGCTCACCGCCAGCCCGTCGTCGACCACCTCGACCTCCACGGCCCGGTCCTCGTACGCCAGCCGCACGCTCGCCCTGGCGCTGGTCGCGTGCTTGCGGGTGTTGGTCAGCGCCTCCTGCACGATCCGGTAGACGGCGTGGTCGACGGTCGCGGGCAGGGCGACGGGCTCGCCCGTCACGGTCAGGCTGGCGGGCAGCCCCGCCGACTTCGCCTCCTTGATCAACGAGGGTAGCCGGTCCGCGCCCACCCCCGTCGCGGCGTCGGGGCCCTCGCCGCCGTCGGCCCTGAGCACGTCCAGCAGGCGGCGCATCTCCGACATCGCCTGGCGGGCGGTCTGCTCGGCGCTCTCCAGCGCGTTCCTGGTGACCTCCTGCTCGGGCGGGAGCGTCGCCCGCGCGCCGCCGACCAGGGCGTTGATGACGGTGATGTGGTGGGCGACCACGTCGTGCAGCTCCCTGGCGATGCGCCGCCGCTCGGCGCGCACGGCCGCGTCGGCGGCCTCGCGCAGGCCGCGCTCGGCGAGCTCCGTCCTGAGCCGGACGATCAGCCCCATTCCTACGGGCACGCCGACGAGGAACAGGGAGACCACCCAGCCGCCGGTGACGTGCCTGATCACTTCCGCCGTCGTCGCGTACGCGGCGAACACCGCCGCCGTCGTGATCGCGGTCGTGCGGCCCGCGGTGAACCGGCCCACGCTGTACTGCGCGATGGACGAGGCCACGTTGCTGCTGAACGAGGTCCCGGTCGCCACGCTCACGAGGTCGACCGCGGTCACGAGCGCGACGGTGACGACCGGCCGGCTGCGGCGCATGAGCAGGAACGGGATGCCCGCCAGGTAGAACGCCGCGCCCCGGATCGATTCCAGGGTGCCCTGGGGGAGCAGGTAGAACAGCGCGAACAGGGCGGGGAGGGAGAGCAGGATCACCAGCGTCGCGTCGAAGACCCTGGGACGTCTGAAGTAGCGCACGATCTTGAGGAAGGTTCGCCGCACGCTAAGACCCTAATCACGAAATTTCTAGATCGGCGGGCTGAGCCCGGACTACAACGCGGCGTCTGCCCTGCGGTAACGTCGGCGAAAGGCGCGAGTGAGAGGACAGGGGATGAGCCGGTCGGCGCGGGTGATCTGGGACGACGCTCTCACCTCCTACAACTTCGGCCCGAGCCATCCGCTCGCGCCCGTGCGGGTGGAGCTGACCATGGCGCTCGCCCGCGCGCTCGGCGTGCTCGACAAGGTCGAGGTGGTCGGCTGCGAGCCCGCGACCGACGCCGAGCTGGCCATGGTCCACACGGGCGACTACATCGAGGCAGTCAAGGGCGTGTCCGCCTCCGGGCGGCCCGATCTCGGCGCCGGGCTCGGCACCGTGGACAACCCCGCGTTCCAGGGTGTGCACGAGGCCTCCGCGCTGATCGCCGGCGCCTCGCTGGCCGCCGCCCGCGCGGTCTGGGAGGGCACGGCCGAGCACGCCGTCAACGTCGCCGGCGGCCTTCACCACGCGATGCCCTCCACCGCCAGCGGCTTCTGCGTCTACAACGATCCCGCGCTGGCCATCGCCTGGCTGCTGCGGCAGGGCGTCGATCGCATCGCGTACGTGGACGTGGACGTCCACCACGGCGACGGCGTGCAGGCGACCTTCTACGACGACCCCAGGGTCCTGACGATCAGCCTGCACGAGAGCCCGCGCACGCTGTTCCCCGGCACCGGCTTCCCGGAGGAGACCGGGGCGGAGGGCACGTCCGTCAACGTCGCGCTCCCCGCGGGGACCGGCGACTCGGGGTGGCTGCGGGCCTTCCACGCGGTGGTGCCGCCGCTGCTGCGCGAGTTCAGGCCGGAGATCCTGGTCACCCAGCACGGCTGCGACAGCCACGCGCTCGACCCCCTGGCCAATCTGATGCTGAGCGTCGACGGCCAGCGGGCCGCGTACGCCGCCCTCCACCGCCTGGCCCACGAGACGGCCGGCGGCCGGTGGATCGCCACCGGCGGCGGCGGTTACGAGCTGGTGCAGGTGGTGCCGCGGGCGTGGACCCACCTCATCGCCGAGCTGGCGGGGCACCCGATCGATCCGGCCACGCCGACGGGCGAGAACTGGCGCCGGTTCGTCAGGGAACGTACGGGCGAGACGCCGCCGCTCACGATGACGGATGGCCGCAATCCGGAATTTCGTGACATCTCCGGTGGTTATGACCCATCGGACCCCATTGACCGTGCTCTCATGGCGACCCGACATGCGGTGTTCCCCCTGCACGGCCTCGATCCAATGCCCTAATGAGGGAAGTGCTGTGCTTAGCCGCGACCAACTGCGAGATCACCTTGTCCAGACCCGGATAGCGGGCGACGTCGCGACCCCCCGAGAGAACAACCTCGATCACTACAGTTCGCTCGCCAACGGCGACCCGCACTACAAGCTCGGCCTGAGCTTCGACCAGCCCTGGCCGTACCGCGACATCCTGGCGCTGATGGCCAAGTCCGCGGGCGTGGTCCCCGACCCCGACCACCGCTGGGGCCAGGACACCATCGACCCCGAGCTGACGATCGACGCGCTCGACGACATGGCCGAGGCCATCGCCGCCGTGCTGTCGCGGGAGAACCCGCGCGTCCTGTTCGCCACCGGGCACCCGACCGGGCTGCTCGCCGTGCACCTGCCGCTGGCGCGGCTCTGCGCCGAGCGCGGGGCCGAGCTGCTCGTGCCGGGCGAGGGATGGGCCTACTCCGGGTCGGGTTTCGGGCGCCGCCGCTACATCCGCTACTTGCAGGACGTCGCCATGCTCGACGACCGGGGCGCGTTCGTGCACACCCACGACGCCGCGCCCATGTGCCACATGATCGACGAGCTCGACGGGGAGCTTCCCGACCTCGTCATCGCCGACCACGGCTGGGCGGGAGCGGCTGGAGAGGCGGGTGCGCGCACAGTGGCGTTCGCCGACAGCAACGACCCCGGGCTGTTCGTCGGCGAGGCCGAAGGAAAGATTGACGTGGTCGTCCCGCTTGATGACGCGGTGCTACCACGCTTTTACGCTCCGCTGACAGATCGGATCGTCACTCAGGTCTCACGAGCCCTTTGAGTCGAATTCGGTCCTCCACATACCGTCTTTTCGCGCCTGCATTCCAAGGGGCTCGCTGTCCCTTTGCCAACTTTTGATGGGCCTCCGGCGACTCTTATGTGTGGCAACTTGGACAGTTCCAACGTCCAGGTGAGGTGCTCTGCCCGGCTGCTCACCAGCGATTTCGCTGGTTCGGCTGACAGGCGGCTCCGGCGACTGAGAAACTAGGGGGTTTGCGCACCCGGAGTCCCGACTTACGCTGACGGCAGTACACGTGCGTGAGCAATGGCACCAGTGGGGATAACCCGGAAACACGTGCGGAAGAGGCGTCCGATGGGTGCAGGCGAAAGACCTCTCAGTGAGGTGAAGTTCCTGACCGTCGCGGAAGTGGCGACGGTCATGAGGGTGTCCAAGATGACGGTGTACCGGCTCGTTCACTCTGGCGAGTTGCCGGCCATCCGTGTCGGCCGGTCGTTCAGGGTGCCTGAGCAGGCGGTACACGACTATCTGCGGGAGGCCTACATCGAGGCAGGCTGAAGTAGCGATGTGACATGTCACGTCGTGAATGTCGTGCAAGCTGTCCCGGGAGAGGCCCGGCCGCCGACACACGCGACCGGGCTCTCACCCCCCGGTGGGGCGATCCACCGTCGATCGCCGGTAGTCTGTCACCCGGTGTGCGTTCGCGCACCGATTCAGACTTGCTATAAGTACCTGGGGGTCCCGTGGGCTCTGTGATCAAGAAGCGCCGCAAGCGGATGGCTAAGAAGAAGCACCGCAAGCTGCTCAAGAAGACGCGCATCCAGCGGCGTAACAAGAAGTAACTTACGCAGCTGCGAGGCGCTGATGACCCACACTGTGCTGGTCACCGGGGTCTCGCGCCACATTGGCGCCCGGGTGGCGAGCGTTCTGGCGTCCGACCCGGACATCAGCCGCGTCATCGGAGTTGACACCGTGCCGCCCCCCTCGCTGATGCGGGACGGCGGCATCTCTCTCGGCCGGACTGAGTTCGTTCGGGTGGATTTGCGCAGCCCTGACATCGCTCAGGTGATCGCGGCTGCCGACATCGACACCGTTGTGCACATGAGCCTGGTCAGCGCTCCGTCGAGGAGCGGTGGCAGGGCCGCCATGAAAGAGCACAACGTGATCGGCACCATGCAGTTGCTCGGTGCCTGCCAGCGGTCGGCGACCGTGCGGCGCGTGGTGGTTCGCTCCACCACGGCCGTCTACGGCTCGTCGCCGCGGGATCCGGCGGTGTTCACCGAGGACCTGGAGCCCAACGAGGGCCCCACCCACGGCTACGCCAAGGACGCGGCCGAGGTCGAGGGCTACGTCCGTGGCTTCGCCCGGCGCCGTCCCGACGTGACGGTGTCGATGCTGCGGTTCGCCAACTTCATGGGTCCGGGCGTCGACTCGCCGCTGACCCGTTACTTCACCCAGCCGGTGCTGCCGACCGTGTTCGGCTTCGACCCGCGACTGCAGTTCGTCCATGAGGACGACGCGGTCGAGGTGTTGCGCCGGATGGCGATCGAAGATCACCCCGGCACGTTCAACGTGGCCGGGGCAGGCGTGCTGCTGCTGTCGCAGTGCGCCCGGCGGGCGGGCCGGCCTTCGCTGCCGCTGCTCTCGCCCGCGTTCAAGGTGCTGGGCAACGCCGTGCGCAGGATCGGGCTGGTCGAATACTCGCCCGAGCAGGTCAAGCTGATGTGCCATGGGCGCGCGGTCGACACCTCCGCGCTGGAGGCGGCGCTCGGATGGAAGCCCAAGTTCACGACCGGGGCGGCGTACGACGACTTCTTGCGGTCGCATGGCCTGCACCCGCTCGGAGGTGTGCGGAGTTGAGCGTTCCCCAGAAGCAGGAGGACGCCGTGGTGATCCCGATCAGCGCGGCGCCGTCGTTCGAGGAGCCCGACCGGGTGGCCAGGATGCTGGCCTTCCTGCGCAGGCGCGTCGAAGGCGACTACGAGGTCGACGAGTTCGGCTACGACCATGAGCTGACCGACAAGGTGGTCCTGGAGCTGATCAGGCCGCTCTACAACGACTGGTTCAGGGTCGAGACGGTCGAGCTGCGCAACATCCCCGACGAGAGCGGCGCGCTGGTCGTCGCCAACCACTCGGGCACGCTGCCGCTCGACGCGCTGATGCTGCAGGTGGCCCTGCACGACGAGGCCGGCAGGGCGCTGCGGCTGCTCGGCGCCGACCTGGTCTACCAGCTGCCGGTGTTCAGCCACCTGGCCCGCAAGACCGGCCACACGCTGGCCTGCCCCGAGGACGCCGACCGGCTGCTGCGCAAGGGCGAGCTGGTCGGGGTGTTCCCCGAGGGCTTCAAGGGCGTGGGCAAGTCGTTCTCCGACCGCTACCGGCTGCAGCGGTTCGGCCGCGGCGGCTTCGTGGCCTCGGCCATCCGCGCCGGTGCGCCGATCGTGCCCACCGCGATCGTCGGGGCCGAGGAGATCTATCCCAAGATCGGCGACGCGAAGTTCCTGGCCAGGATGCTAGGGCTGCCCTATGTGCCGATCACGCCGTTCTTCCCGCTGCTCGGGCCGCTGGGGCTGATACCGCTGCCGTCCAAGTGGATGATCGAGTTCGGCGAGCCGATCCGCACCGACGAGTTCGAGCCGTCCGCGGCCGACGACCCGATGCTGGTCTTCAACCTCACCGACCACGTGCGCGAGGTCATCCAGCAGATGCTCCACGAGCTGCGGCTGCGCCGAGGGCACGCCTTTCCGCCCTTCGTGTGAAACCTGCGGGGCGCCTCCGGTGTTCAACGGGCGAGAAATTCGCCGAACACCGTAAGGAATCCTCATGGATCTTCAGCTCTCCGGGCGCGTCGCCGTCGTCACCGGCGCGTCCAAGGGCATCGGACTCGCCGTGGCCTCCACCCTGGCCGAGGAGGGCGCCCACGTCGTGGCGGCCTCGCGGACCCGTACGGACGAGCTGCCCGACAAGGTCGTGCACGTGGCCGTCGACCTGATGGACCCCGAGGCGCCCGCGCGGGTCGTGGCGCGGGCCGTGGAGGAGTTCGGCGGGGTCGACATCCTGGTCAACAACGCCGGCGGCCCGCCGCCCGGGGTGACGCTGCCGCGCGCCGGGTTCATGACGCCCTCCGACGCGGACTGGGCGGTCATGTTCGAGTTCAACCTGTTCGCGGCCGTACGCATGATCCGGGTGGCCGTGCCCGTCATGCTGGAGCGGGGCGGCGGCTCGATCGTCAACGTCTCCTCCACCATGAGCAGGCAGCCCGGCGCAGTCAACGTCGACTACGGCGCGGCCAAGGCGGCCGTCAACCACGTCACCAAGGCCGTCTCGGAGGAGTACGGGCCCCAGGGCGTCAGGGTCAACACGGTGATGCCCGGCGCGGTGCTCACGGACTGGTGGACCAAGGAGGGCGGCGCGGCCGAGGTCTTCGCGGGCATGGTCGGGTCGGACAAGAGCAGCGTGATCGCCGAGGTCGCTCCTGCCATGATGAATCTGACCACGGGGCGGCTCGTCCGCCCGCAGGAGATCGCCGACGCGGTCGTCCTGCTCGCGTCGCCGCGGTCCGGCAGCACGACCGGCGCCGAGTTCGTGATCGACGGGGGTCAGCTCAAGGAGCTGTGAACCCTCTGGGCGGGTTGTGGCAAGACATCCGTGACCGATCCCCCACAGAAGGGCGGAGATGATCACGCAACCCGCCACCAGGGGTGCGGATTCGGAGCTCGTGAGCGCCTCGTGGACCGAACCCGAGGCGTTCGCCGAGCTCTTCGACCGCTACTCCGCGATGCTCTACCGGTACGTCTCCAAACGCCTCGGCCCCGAGCCGGCCGAGGACCTCGTCGGGGAGACGTTCCTCATCGCCTTCTCGCGCAGGAAGAGCTACGACCTGGCGTACCCGGATGCCCGGCCGTGGCTCTTCGGCATCCTCACCAAGCTGATCTCCCGCCACCACCGCAAGGAGGCGACCCGCTACCGGGCCCTCCTGCGCGCCCCTGTGGACTCCGAGGTGGAGTCGCCCGCTGACCGGGTGGCCGCCGAGGTCACCGCCCAGGCCGTCCGTGCCGAACTGGCCGGGGCCCTGGCGGCGCTGCCCGC
This sequence comes from Nonomuraea sp. NPDC005650, assembly GCF_040605375.1. NCBI lineage: Bacteria > Bacillati > Actinomycetota > Actinomycetes > Streptosporangiales > Streptosporangiaceae > Nonomuraea > Nonomuraea sp. NPDC005650. Next base: position 32,684 of record NZ_JBEXCR010000019.1, on the reverse strand, counting down.
CAAGGACCGGGACGTGCTGCTGCTCATCGCCTGGGGCGATCTCACGTACGAGGAGGTCGGGCGGGCGCTCGGCATCCCCATCGGAACCGTGCGCTCCCGCCTCAACAGGGGCAGGCGGAAGGTACGGGCCGCGCTAGGCGACACCAACCCCATGGAGGAGGAGTGACGATGGACGACCTGAAGCTGCTCCGGAACCTGGGGGAGGAGCTCGGGCACGAGCCGCCCGCGACGCTCGTCCGCCAGCGCGAACGCATGCTGCGCGACCGTCCCCGCCGCCGCTGGTCCGGCTGGTGGACGGCGGGACTCGTCGCGGTGGCCACCGCTGGCGCCGTCGCCGTGCCCGCCGTGCTCGTCAGCGGCCACAACACCGCCATGCCGCCCGCCGGCTCCCAGTCCGTGGACATGAGCGGCACGCGGAACGTGCTGGTGATCGGCTCCGACACCCGGCAGGGTGACGGCAACGCCAAGTACGGCCCCATGCAGGCGAAACAGAACGTCGGCAAGCAGTCCGACACCATCATGATCGTCCACGTGCCCGCCGACCGCGGCAGCGCCACCGTCGTCAGCGTCCCGCGCGACTCGATGGTCGAGATCCCGCGCTGCGGCTCGTCGCCCTCCAGGGTCGACCTGATCAACTCCGCGTACCGCACCGGCGGGGCGGGCTGCCTCAAGCGCACTCTGGAGTCCCTGACCGGGCTGCGGATCCAGCACTCGGTGGAGGTGGACTTCACGGGCTTCAAGGGCATGGTGGACGCGCTCGGGGGCGTCGAGGTCATCCTGCCCAGGCCGGTGAACGACAAGGCGTCGAAACTCAGGCTGTCGGCCGGCAAGCACGTGCTGAACGGGGAAGCGGCACTGGGCTATGTGCGGCTGCGGCACTACGGCGACGGGTCGGACGTCCAGCGGGTGCAGCGGCAACAGAGCCTGGTGCTGGCGATGCTGAAGAAGGCCCGGTCGGGATTGTCCTCGCCCGAGCGGCTCAAGTCGTTCCTGGGGGAGGTGCGCAAGTCGGTCAAGACCGATCTGAGCCTGGAGTCGATGTACGAGCTGGCCACCGAGCTGTCGGGGACCAAGCTGGACCTCACGACGGTCCCGTGGGAGCCGCATCCGGAGGACAGGAACCGCCTGCGGTGGAAGCAACCGGAGGCCGGAAAGCTCTTCAAACGCCTCGGAGGGTGACGACTCGCCCTACGGCTGGATCGAGTTGCGGTAGTGGCGGCGCAGGGCGATGCCGGCGGCGATGCCGCCGGCCACGGCGCCGACGCCGGCCGCGATGGGCAGGGCCGTCAGCGTGGCCTTGCGCCCGGTGCGGAAGTCCTTGATGGGCCAGTCGTGCTTCCTGGCGTATTCCCGCAGCTCGCTGTCCGGGTTGATGGCCACCGCCGAGCCCACCAGCGACAGCATGGGCAGGTCGTTGGCCGAGTCGCTGTAGGCCGTGCAGCGGGTCAGGTCGAGCCCCTCGCGGCGGGCCAGGGCGCGCACGGCCTCCGCCTTGGCGGGGCCGTGCAGGAGGTCGCCCACCAGGCGACCCGTGTAGACCCCGTCGCGGGTCTCGGCGACCGTGCCGAGGGCGCCGGTCAGGCCGAGCCGCTGGGCGATGACGCGGGCCAGCTCCACGGGGGTGGCGGTGACGAGCCACACGCGCTGGCCGGCGTCCAGGTGGCTCTGGGCGAGGGAACGGGTGCCGCCCCAGATGCGGTCGGCCATGACCTCGTCGTAGATCTCCTCGCCGAGGCGTACGACGTCGTCGACCTTGGCGCCCGCCACGAACGCCAGGGCCGTCTCCCTGGCGACCGCGATGTGCTCGGGGTTCTCGTTGCCGCGCAGCCTGAACACGGCCTGCCCGACCGCGAACTTCATCAGGTCGGACGTCGTGAACATGCCCCGCGTCGCCAGCCCCCTGGCGAAGTGGTAGATGGAGGCCCCGCGCATCATCGTGTTGTCGACGTCGAAGAACGCCGCCGCCTGGAGGTCCGGCTCGACCGGTGCGACGGTGGCCGCCGCCTGCGCCGCGGCCTCGCCGGCGGCCTCGGGCGCCACCTCGTGTCGTCGTCGAATTAGCCGCCACATGGCGCTCAGCTTACTTTCCTAGTCAGGCGCGACCAGACCCTCGATGTAGTCAAGGTATCCCTCCGCCTGGGCAAGTTGTGTGTCGTCGAGCTGCTTGAGTATCGGCCCGACGACCTTCTTCTGGTCGCGGGCGAAGGTCTTGATCTTAGGGGAGCGCGGCTCCGCCCGCTCCAGCCTGCTGATGCCCGAGCGCGTCGAGTCCTCCATGTCCTTCAGCGTCCTGCCGACCAGCGGGCCGCCGTCGGACGAGCCGAGCAGGCTGGCGACCTCCCTGGCCCGGGTCTTGGCCGAGTAGAGCTCGCGCTCGCCGCGTTCCGCGTCGTCGCTGCTGAGATGTACGAGCGTGCTCTCCGCGGCGCGCTTGAGCGGGTAGAGGGAGTCTCCCGGCACCGACTGGTACGTGGCGAAGGCGGAGACCATCATGGCCGCCGCCAGCCCCAGCGTGGCCAGCTGCGACAGCAGCGGCCGCCGGCGCGTGGGGCGGCGGTGAGCGGGTTTGCGCTGCTCGGGCGCGTCGAGGGGGGAGGAGGGCTCCAGGAGCGCGCCGGAGATGATCTCCGCGCGCAGCCGCTCGCGGAAGGCGGGCTCGGGCATGCCTCCGAGCGGCAGGCTGCGCAGCTCCGCGAGATGCTCGAGCACGAGCTCCCGCTCTCTGCGCGCCCTACCCATGACAGCTCCCTGACTGATCCGGCAGTGACATCTGACTAACGAGGTGCGAGTGGGGGAAGTTACGCCAAGTCGTGCTTGAGTGCCCTGGCCAGCGCCCGGACGGCACGGAACTGCAGCGCTTTGATCGCTCCACTCTTCTTCCCCATGATCAACGCGGTTTCCGCGAGCGAGAGTCCGTGCAGGAAGCGCAGAACCACGCACTCCTGCTGTTCGGGATTGAGATCTCGTACCGCACGCAGCACCCTGTCGTTGATGATGGCGTTGACCACGGCGTTCTCCGGAATGTGCGATCCGTCCAGAGGGACGTCGATGATCTCGCCCGTCGGGATCTCCAGCCGGTAGCGACCCGACTTGAAGTGGTCGGTGACCAGATTCCTGGCGATGGTCACGAGCCACGCGCCGAAGTCGCGTCCCTGCCACGTGAAGTCGCCGATCCTGCGCAGCGCGCGCAGGAAGGTCTCGCTGGTGAGGTCCTCGGCTAATTGGTGTGACCCCACCCGGAAGTAGATATAGCGGTAGACCAGGTCGACGTACCGGTCGTAGAGCGTGCCAAAAGAGTCGGTGCAGCCACTTTTGGCGTGCAGCACCAACGTGCGGACGTCGTCCGGCACTTCTTCACGCACGGCGGGCTCGCCCGTCCGGGCAGGCGCAGCGACCGCTGGCGCAAGCAGCCCGGCGAACGGTGACGAGTCAGGCATCCGGTATCCCTAGGGTTAAGGGGTGCGGCGTGCTCGAACACTCTAGAAATCAACCGGAAATTCCACAATCCACAGCTTGCTGGCATGACTAGGCGTAATCGGCCGATACCGTGTCTCCCGACCCGTTCCCTCTTCGGCTACCGGGCTGGGAGGTTCGTCCGGCAGCATTGGAGTCACCATGGAGATCCTCGTTGCCGTCATAGCTTTCGCCGGTGCGATCCTGGCCGCGATCGCGGTGGGCGCCCTGATTCAACGACTTCGCGACGAGCCTGAGGGGTGGTTGATCGCCTGGACCGTTGCAGTCGTATCTCTTTGCCTGTCACTGGCCGTGATCGGCCTCGGCTACGTCTTCGGGTTCGGGTCGGTCACGTTCCGGATCTACCAGATCACCGGATCGTTGCTGGCGCCGCTCTGGCTGGCCGTCGGCATGGTCCAGTTGCTGGCGGAGAAGGCGCCGCCGAGGTTCCTCGCGTGGCTGTTCGGCATCGCCCTGACGATCGTGTCGGTGGCCATCCTCGTCTTCGACCCGCTCAAGAGCGAGGAGATGGGCAAGTCGCTGCCGGCGGCCGCCAACTTCTGGGCGATCATCCCCGACAAGCTGCTGCTCGGCGTGCACGTCATCGACATCCTGGTCATGCTCGGCATGCTCGTCGTGGCGGGGGTCAAGTGGCGCCAGGGCGACGAGTACGACACCGACAACCTCCACGCGTCGCTGGTCATCGTCCCTTCGGGGATGGCGCTCGTGGGCGCGATGCGCTTCACGGTGCCGGCGCTGTTCACCACGGCGCTGCTCGCCGTCGCCGCGGCGGCCGTCTGGTACACCGTGCTGCGGCCCCTGGCGCCGTACGAGGACGACGACGAGGACGACTTCGACTCCGACCGCGACGAGCGCCCTTCGCGCCGGGACGAGCGCTCTCAGCGCCGTGAGGAGCGGGCGCAGCTCCGCGACGAGGGGCCCCTGTTCCCCGACGAGGCGCCCATGCAGCGCCAGCCGGGCCCCAGGGGCATGCCGGAGCCCGTGCCCGGCGGCCCCGGGCTCCCGCCCCCGCAGCCTCGCAGGACGTCCGGCCTGGGCGATCTGGTGGCCGAATACCGCGCGGGCGACCAGGAGGTCGACTACGCCGCGCGCATGTCGCCACCCGACTCGGGGCCCTCGACCGGCTACATCATGAACGGCGCGCCGCCCGCCGCGCCGGCGCCGCCCCAGCGCCCCGACTACGCGATGCCGGGGACCGGCGCGGTCTACCCGGGCGCGGAGCTGTTCTCGCCGGCGCCGCAGCCCGTGCCCCAGTCCGTGTCACAGCAGCAGCCCGGCTCAGGCAAGCTCTCGCCCACCATCTACGGCCTGCTCACCGTCTTCACGATCGTGGACGGCGCCGGCGAGGCGTTCGACCGGCTGGCCGAGGCGACGGTCGAGGCCGTGCGCCGTGGCGAGCCCGACACACTCGTGTACGCCTGCCACGCGGTCAAGTCGGCCCCCCTGCAGCGCATCGTCTACGAGCTCTACCGCGACGAGGTGGCCTACCGCGACCACCAGCGGCAGCCGCACGTCGAGAGGTTCGTCAACGAGCGGCAGCCGATGGTGCTGGCCACCAACGTCATCGAGCTCAACGTCAACGCCGCGAAGGTGGTGCCGCTCCCGACGGTCATGTACTGAGGGCGGCCCGCAGGCGGGCCTCGTCGACCCGCCAGAAGTCGTGCTGCACGCCGTCGATCAGCGTGACCGGGATCATCTCCCAGTATTTCTCCTGAAGCTCCTCGGAGGATTCGATGCTGATCTCCTCCCACGGCACCCCGAGCTCGCCCGCGACCTTGGCGATGATCTCTCTCGCGTCCTCACAGAGGTGACAGCCGGGCTTGCCGAGCAAGGTGATGCGATGCATGGGCACACGCTACCGCCGCGACTTTGTGCATCGGTTCACAAAGGGATTAACCTGAAAGACGGTTCGATTCCGTCACGCGGTCCCCACACCGCCCGTCCCCTGGAGCTCCGGCACGTGAGAAGCCCGTCCCAGCCCCGTGACCGCGGCATACCCGAGGCGACGGTCGCCAGGCTTCCGTTGTACCTCCGGGCGCTGCACGGGATGGCCGAGCGGGGCATCGCGACGGTCAGCTCCGAGGACCTGGCCGTGGCCGCCGGCGTCAACTCGGCCAAGCTCCGCAAGGATCTGTCACACCTGGGCTCGTACGGCACCCGCGGCGTAGGCTATGACGTCGAGTATCTCGTCTACCAGATCTCCCGCGAGCTCGGCCTGACCCAGGACTGGGCGGTCGCGATCGTCGGAGTCGGCAACCTCGGCCGCGCGCTGGCCAACTACGGCGGTTTCGTCTCCAGGGGCTTCCGGGTCGCGGCCCTCGTGGACGCCGACCCCGAAGTCGTGGGCGACACCATCGCGGGGTTGAATGTTGAGCACATCGACGAACTGGAAGCCGTCGTCAAGCGGCGTGGAGTCTCGATCGTGGTTCTGGCGACACCGGCGGCAGCGGCGCAGGAAGTGTGCGATCGCGTTATTTCCGTGGGCGTGACCAGCATCCTGAACTTCGCTCCGGTTGTACTTTCCGTGCCGGACGGCGTCGATGTCCGTAAAGTCGACCTATCTATCGAACTGCAGATTCTCGCGTTCCACGAGCAACGCAAGGCTGGGGGGCCACTCATGGCGGTGGACAGTCAATGAGTGTTCTGGCTATCGGACTCAGCCACCGGACCGCTCCGGTGGCACTTTTGGAGCGCGTCTCGATCACGGGCGACGCGCTCGCCAAACTCCTGCACGACGTGCAGCAGGATCCCTGCGTCGCGGAGGCCATGGTGGTCTCGACCTGCAACAGGGTCGAGGTCTACGTCACGGTCGACCGCTTCCACGCCGCCGTCACCGCCATCAGCGGCCTGCTCGGCGTCCACTCGGGCGTCCCGGTCGAGGAGCTGACGCCCCACCTCTACGTGCACTACGAGGAGCGGGCCGTCGAGCACCTGTTCTCGATGGTGTGCGGGCTCGACTCCATGGTCGTGGGCGAGGGCCAGATCCTCGGGCAGGTCCGCCAGGCCCTCAAGCTGGCGCAGCGCCAGGGCACCGTCGGCGCCACCCTCAACGAGCTGGTTCAGCAGGCGCTGCGGGTCGGCAAGCGGGCGCACCACGAGACCGGCATCGACAAGGCGGGCGCCTCCCTCGTCTCCGCCGGCCTGGCCCTGGCGGGCGACCTGGCCGGGCGGCGGGCGCTGGTGGTCGGGGCCGGCTCCATGAGCTCGCTGGCCGCCGCCACGCTGGCGCGCGCCGGGGTCACCGACATCGTGGTGGCCAACCGTACGTACGAGCGCGGCGCCCGGCTGGCCGAGTCCGTCGGCGGCCGGGCGGTGGGCTTCGCCGCCGTGGCCGACGAGCTGGCCGAGGCCGACCTCGTCATCACCTGCACGGGCGCCGGGCGCCACGTCATCACGCCGGAAATGCTGAGCGGACCGGCGTTCCTGCTGGACCTGGCGCTGCCGCACGACGTCGACCCGGCCGTGCGGTCCGTGCCCGGCGTTACGCTTGTTGACCTGGAGACGATCCAGGAGTCCGGGATCGGCTCCCGCGGCGGCGACGCCGTCGAGTCCGTACGCGCCCTCGTCGCCGGTGAGCTGCGCGCCTTCCTCGACGCGGAGCGGGCCGCCAAGGTCACCCCGACCGTGGTGGCGCTGCGCAGCAAGGCGGCGGGCGTGGTCGAGTCCGAGCTCGGCCGGCTGCTCATGCGGGTGCCCGACCTGGACGAGAAGACACGCGACGAGGTGGCCATGACCGTGCAGCGAGTCGTCGACAAGCTGCTCCACGAGCCCACAGTGCGTGTCAAGCAGCTCGCCACCTGCCCAGGAGGCGATCATTATGCGGAAGCGCTGCGTGAGCTGTTCAATCTCGATCCGAAGATGCCCGAGGCCGTGAGGGAGGTGGAGCTGTGACGTCGGGAGCTCTGCGGCTGGGGACCCGCCGCAGTCTGATGGCCACCACGCAGTCCCAGATGGTGGCCGACGCCTACACGCGGCTCACCGGGCGCGCGATCGAGCTGGTGGGCATCACGACGTTCGGCGACGTCACCAAGGCCCAGATCGCGCAGCTCGGCGGCACGGGCGTGTTCGTCAGCGCGCTGCGCGACAAGCTTCTGGAGAACGAGGTCGACTTCGCCGTCCACTCGCTGAAGGACCTGCCGACCAAGCAGGACCCCGGCTTCACGCTGGCGGCGATCCCGGCCCGGCACGACCACCGCGACGCGCTGGTCGGCCCGCACAAGTTCGCTGACCTGCAGCCCGGCGCCAGGGTCGGCACCGGCTCGCTGCGCCGGATCGCCATGCTCAGCGCGCTGCGGCCCGACCTGGAGTACGTCCCGATCCGCGGCAACGCGGACACGCGTATCGGCAAGGTAACCTCAGGTGAGCTCGACGCGGTCGTGCTGGCCTCGGCCGGCCTGACCAGGATCGGCCGTGACGCCGAAATCGCACAGATCTTCGAGGTGGAGGAGTTGCTGCCGGCTCCCGGTCAGGGCGCGCTGGCCGTGGAGTGCAGGTCCGACAGGGCCGACCTCATCGAGTTTCTGAGTGTTCTCGACGACCCGCGCACGCGCTCCGCGGTGACCGCCGAGCGAGCCGTCCTGGCGGCTCTCGAGGCCGGTTGCTCCGCTCCGGTGGGTGCTTTCGCGGTCGATGACGGGCACACTCTGAACCTGACCGCCGTGGTCGTCGCCGTCGACGGCCGCACGGCGGTCCGCAAGTCCGCCGCCGGCTCTCCTTCGGAGGCTGCGAACCTGGGCCGCCTCCTGGCTGCCGAGATGATCGCCGAAGGAGCCGACAGATTGATGGGGGAGCATTCCCATTGAGCTCCGATAGTCCAACCTCCGGAATCGTCGCGTTCGTGGGCGCGGGTCCCGGCGATCCCAACCTGCTCACGCTCCGCGCCGCCGAGCTGCTCGCCAAGGCCGACGCCGTGGTGCTCGGCGACGAGGCCCAACGCCCGCTGCTGCGCCACTGCCGCGAAGGCGTCGAGGTCGTGGAGAACGACGACACCAAGGACGGGCTGGTCAAGCGGGCCAAGCACGGGCAGCTCGTGGTGCGCCTGTGCGAGGGCGACCCCATGCTGTTCTCCTCGATCACCGAGGAGGTCGCGGCCTGCGCCGCGGCGGAGGTGGACTTCGAGATCGTTCCCGGCGTGCCGCCCGCGACCGCCGTGCTCACGTACGCGGGCATCCCGGCCGCCAGCTCCGTGCCCGAGTTCCGCGTCGTGGACGCCGCGCAGGAGCAGGACTGGGCCGCGCACGCCGCCTGCCGCGGCACCCTGGTGATCTACAACGGCATCGGCGACGCCGTGGCCATCGGCAAGGCGCTCATCGCGGGCGGCAAGCCCGACAGCACGCCCGTCGCGGTCAGCAGCGGCGGCACCACCACCGAGCAGTACACCGTCGTGTCCTCGCTCAACCGGCTCCAGGCCGACCTCAAGCACGCCGGGTTCACCGAGCCGGCGCTCATCGTGGTCGGCGAGGCCGTGGGGCTGCGCGACAAGCTGTCGTGGTTCGAGACCAAGCCGCTGTTCGGCTGGCGGGTGCTGGTGCCCCGCACCAAGGAGCAGTCGCGCAGCCTGTCCGAGCAGCTCGTCGCGTACGGCGCGGTGCCCGAGGAGGTGCCGACCATCTCGGTCGAGCCGCCCCGCACGCCGCAGCAGATGGACCGCGCCATCAAGGGCCTGGTCACGGGCCGCTACGAGTGGGTGGCCTTCACCAGCGCCAACGCGGTCAAGGCGGTGCGCGAGAAGTTCGAGGAGTACGGGCTCGACGCGCGGGCCTTCGCCGGGCTCAAGGTGGCGGCCGTGGGCGACGCGACCGCGCAGGCCCTGGTCGAGTTCGGGGTCAAGCCCGACCTGCTGCCGTCGGGGGAGCAGTCCTCCGAGGGGCTGGTCGCCGAGTGGCCGCCGTACGACTCGATGCTCGACCCGATCAACCGGGTGCTGCTGCCGCGGGCCGACATCTCCACCGACACGCTGGTGGCCGGGCTCACCGAGCTGGGCTGGGAGTGCGACGACGTCACCGCGTACCGCACCGTGCGGGCCGCGCCGCCGCCCGCGCCCATCCGCGAGGCGATCAAGGGCGGCGGCTTCGACGCCGTGCTCTTCACGTCCTCCTCCACCGTGCGCAACCTGGTGGGCATCGCGGGCAAGCCGCACAACGTCACGGTGATCGCGGTCATCGGGCCGCAGACGGCCAAGACGGCCGAGGAGTTCGGGCTCCGGGTGGACGTCATGGCCGACAAGCCGTCGGCCTCCGCCCTGGCCGCCGCGGTGGCCGAGTACGGAGCCAAGCAGCGCCAGGCGGCGCTGGCGGCCGGCGACACCCCTCGCAGGCCGTCGCAGAACCGCCGGGGCGCCAGGAGAAGAGCCAGGTGAATTCTTAGCCTTCGCGTTTTCGCGATTGAGGAGTGGCGTATGACCGCGCAGTTCCCTGTGGCCCGGCCGCGGCGGCTGCGTCGCAGCCCCGCCCTGCGCCGGATGGTGGCGGGCACCAGGTTGCACGCCGCCGACCTGATCCTGCCCGCGTTCGTCAAGGAGGGCATCGCCGAGCCGCAGCCCGTGGCCTCGATGCCCGGTGTCTTCCAGCACACCCGCGACTCGCTGCGCAAGGCCGCGCACGAGGCGGCGGAGGCGGGCGTCGGCGGGATCATACTGTTCGGGATCCCCGCGGTGAAGGACGCGCGGGGCTCGGCCGCCGACGATCCCGACGGGATCCTGCAGGTGGCGCTGCGTGAGGTGAACGCCGAGGTCGGCGACGCGGTCGTGGTCATGGCCGACACCTGCCTCGACGAGTTCACCGACCACGGGCACTGCGGGATCCTCACCCCGTCCGGCGACGTGGACAACGACGCCACGCTGGAGCGCTACGCCTCGATCGCGGTGGCCCAGGCCGCCGCGGGCTCGCAGATGGTGGCGCCGAGCGGGATGATGGACGGCCAGGTGGGGGCGATCCGCTCCGCTCTCGACGGGGCCGGCTACGGGAACGTCCCGATCCTGGCCTACACGGCGAAGTACGCCTCCGCCTTCTTCGGGCCGTTCCGCGAGGCCGCCGAGTGCGCGCCGCAGTTCGGCGACCGCAGCTCCCACCAGCAGGACCCCGCAGGGCCGCTGGAGGAGGCGCTGCGCGAGGCCCGGCTCGACCTCGCCGAGGGCGCCGACATCGTCATGGTCAAGCCCGCGCTGGCCTACCTCGACGTCATCACCCGCATGCGCGACGAGGTGGACGTGCCGGTGGCCGCCTACCAGGTGAGCGGCGAGTACGCCATGATCGAGGCGGCCGCGGCCAACGGCTGGGTGGACCGGGACCGCATGATCATGGAGTCGCTGGTCGCGATCAAGCGCGCGGGGGCCGACCTGATCCTCACGTACTGGGCGACGGAAGTGGCACGAGGGCTCTAACCAAGGGGTTTCCCGTCAACTCGTGTGGCGTGTGCGTTAGAGTGCGATGACAAGTGCTGGTGTGTCCCGCGTGGCGCGGATGGCTGCCCCGGAGCCGGGACCTCTTCAGGCACTTGGGACTCGACGGGAGACACCAATGGTGGGGGTACCACTGGCTCGGCGTACCAGAAAACGGTCGCGGCCGACACGCATCGGCTCCGTGCTCGAATACGCCGCCCTGGGGTGGCCCGTCGTGCCGGGCGCTTATCCGCTGCGTGAGGGGCGCCGGGCCTGCTCCTGTGACCGCCTCGGCTGTCCCGACCCGGGTGCCCATCCGCTCTCGCCCGCCTGGCATCTGCAGGCCACCACGGACACGGCGCTGCTGGCGCGCTGGTGGCAGGCCGAGCCTGAAGCCAACGTGATACTGCCCACCGGACGCGTGTTCGACGTCTTCGACGTACCGCTCGCCATCGGCCTGTCCGCCCTCACCAGGATCGACAACGCCGGAGCACACCCTGGCCCGGTCGCCGCCAACGGCGACCGGGTTTTGTTTTACGTGGCCACGCGGGGCAACCCGGAGGACGAGGACGAGTGGTGGTCGTGCCAGCTCGACTGCGACCCCGCCACGATCGACGACACGCCAGGCCTGAGGTGGCACTGCCGCGACAGCTACGTCCTGGCGCCCCCCTCGGCCCTTCCCACGGGGCAGCCCGTCTCCTGGCTCCGGCCGCCGAACGGCCAGCCGCTGCCCGACCCGCTGCGCATCCTGGAGTGGCTGGCCGACTGACCGCCGCCTTCCGGGGCCCGCTGTCGCCGGTGCTCCGTGCGGGGGCGGGTGGGGGCGCGGCTAACCTGGGTCGGGTGAGCCGTACACAGAACTCCGAGGACCTGTTCGACCGCGCCCGCCGGATCGTGCCCGGAGGCGTCAACTCGCCGGTGCGGGCCTTCGGCGCGGTCGGCGGGACGCCGCGCTTCATGGTCTCCGGCCAGGGCCCCCACATCACCGACGTCGACGGCAACCGCTACGTCGACCTCGTGTGCTCCTGGGGCCCCATGATCCTCGGGCACCGTCACCCCGCGGTCGTCGAGGCCGTGTCCGGCGCCGTCGCCAACGGGTTCTCCTACGGCACCGCCACCCCCGGCGAGGTGGAGCTGGCCGAGGAGATCGTCGCCAGGGTGGCACCGGTCGAGAAGGTGCGGCTGGTCAGCTCGGGCACCGAGGCGACGATGAGCGCGGTGCGGCTGGCCAGGGGGTTCACCGGGCGGTCCAAGGTGATCAAGTTCGCGGGCTGTTACCACGGGCACGTCGACGCGCTGCTGGCCGCGGCCGGGTCCGGGGTGGCGACGTTCGGGCTGCCCGACACGCCGGGCGTGACCGGGGCGTCGGCGGCGGACACGATCGTGCTGCCGTACAACTCCGTCGAGGCCGTCGAAGCGGCGTTCGCGGAGGCGGAGGTCGCGTGCGTGATCACGGAGGCCTGCCCGGCGAACATGGGCATCGTCCCGCCGAAGGACGGGTTCAACGCGCGGCTGCGCGAGCTGTGCACGGAGCACGGCGCGCTGCTCATCGTCGACGAGGTGCTGACGGGGTTCCGGGTCTCGCCCGCGGGCTGGTACGGCCTGGACCCGGTGGAGGCCGACCTGATGACGTTCGGGAAGGTCATGGGCGGCGGCCTGCCCGCCGCGGCCTTCGGGGGACGGGCCGAGGTGATGGCCCTGCTCGCGCCCGAGGGGCCCGTCTACCAGGCGGGGACGCTGTCGGGTAACCCGCTGGCGTGCGCGGCCGGTCTGGCCACCCTGCGCGCCCTGGACGCCGAGGCGTACGAGCGCGTCGACGCCGCCGCGCTCGTGGTCGGCGACGCCGCCTCCGCGGCGCTGTCGGCCGCCGGGGTGCCGCACCGGCTGCAGCGGGCGGGCAACCTGTTCTCGATCTTCTTCACGGACGCGGAAGTGACGAACTTCGCCGAGGCCAAGACGCAGAACACGGCCGCGTTCACCGCGTTCTTCCACGCGATGCTCGACCAGGGCGTCTACCTGCCGCCGTCGGCGTACGAGGCGTGGTTCCTGTCGGCCTCCCACGACGAGGAGGCGCTGAGCCGCGTCGCCGACGCCCTGCCCGCAGCGGCGAAGGCGGCCGCGGCCGTTCTCTGACACACGGCGGCCGCCATACCGGCGGCCCAGCGCCACGGGGCCCCTGGGCGGCCGTGCGGCCGCCGGCGGGGGCGAGGTGGCGGAGCCACGCTCAGCGAGCGGGCTTCTGGTAGCGGATGCGCTGGTCGCGAGCCTGCTCGGCCAGCACCTTGAGGTACGACACGGAGCTCGGCTGCGGCTTCTTCGTCTTAAGGATTCTCATGCATCTATTTTCATCCGCTACACATTGAAGGACAAGCGAGACTTTCTACGCTAAACCATTTAGGATGCCTTACATGTTGGACTTGAACCGGCTCAAGGCCCTACATGCGGTCCACGTCTACGGGTCGGTCGGAGCGGCGGCCGACGCGCTCATGGTCACGCCGTCGGCGGTGTCCCAGCAGATCGCCAAGCTGGAGCGCGAGACCGGCGCCCGGCTCATGGAGCGCAACGGGCGCGGCGTGCGCCTCACGGACGCGGCCGGCCTGCTGGCCGAGCACGCCGAGCGCATCCTCGCCCTGGTCGAGACCGCCGAGGCGGACTTCGAGGCGCTGCGCGGCGAGGTCGTCGGCCGGCTGAACATCGCGGCCTTCCCCACCGCCGTGCGCGGCCTCATGCCCGGCGCGCTCGTCTCGCTCCGGCAGCGCCATCCAGACCTGTGGGTCCAGCTCAGCGAGCGCGAGCCGGAGCGGGTGGTGCGCGAGGTGGCCAGGGGCGAGCTGGACCTGGGAGTCATCCAGGACTGGCTCAACCGGCCCATGGCCCTGCCCGACGGGCTGTCCAAGGCCACGCTGCTCGACGACGTGGCCGACATCGCGGTGCCCGCCGACCACCCGCTGGCGCACGCCAAGGAGCTGGAGCTGGCCCAGCTGCGTGACGACCACTGGATCAGCGGCTCTCCCGGCACCGTCTGCCACGACTGGCTCGTCTTCACCCTGCGCAGCGCCTCGGTGGAGCCCGTGATCGCGTGCATGGCCGACGAATACCCCACCCAGCTCGCGCTGGTGGCGGGCGGGCTGGGGTGCGCGATCGTGCCGCGGCTCGGCCGGGACTGCGTGCCCGACGGCGTGCGCCTCATCCCGATCAGGCCGCGCCAGACGCGGCGCATCTACGCCGTGTGGCGCACGGACGCGGCCCGCCGTCCCGCGATCAGGGCCATGGTGGAGGCGCTGGCCGAGGCGAGCAGGACGCAGGAGAACGCCTGGGCCGTCAGCTGAGCTGCCCCGCCACGCGGGGCTGCCGCTGCTCACCGAGGTCGAGCGGATAGGCTGTGCGCACCATGGCTGAAACCACCGTCGTCCACCTGCTGCGCCACGGCGAGGTGTACAACCCCGCAGGCGTCCTGTACGGCAGGCTCCCGGGTTACCACCTGTCCGAGACGGGCAGGCTCATGGCCGAGACGGTCGCCAAGGCCGTGGGCGGCCGTGACATCGTCGCCATCTTCAGCTCGCCGTTGGAACGCGCCCTTGAGACCGCGGCGCCCCTCGCCGAGAAGCTCGGCCTCGACGTCGTCCAGGACGAGCGCCTGATCGAGGCGGGCAACATGCTCCAGGGCCGTCCGGTGGGCCAGGGCCTGGCGATCCTGCGAAACCCGCGCAACTACCGCTATTTCTACAATCCGCTGCGCCCGTCCTGGGGCGAGGCGTACCCGGCGATCGTCAAGCGCATGAAGTCGGTGATCGACGACGCCAGGGCGGCGGCACGCGGGCACGAGGTGGTGCTCGTCAGCCACCAGCTCCCCATCTGGATGATCAGGTCGGCCGCCGAGGGCCGCCGGCTCTGGCACGATCCGCGGCGCAGGCAGTGCGCGCTGGCCAGCCTCACCACGCTCACCTTCGACGGCGACCGCCTCGTCAGCATCGGCTACAGCGAGCCCGCCGGGTCGCTTCAGACCGGTCCGTCCGTTCCCGGGGCCTGATGTCCGGAGCGAGGGGGCTCCCCGGTAGAGTTGCAAGCTCTACCGGTTGTAGTACAAGGAGATCTCCCTCCGTGCGCGCCAAGTCCATCTCTCTCGTCCTCCTCGGTCTGCTGGTCGCGGGCTGCGCGGGCAACCAGGGCGGCCAGCCGCAGGCGGGCGACACCCGTTTCGTCGCCGGCGACGGGAAGATGCAGGTGTTCGCCGCGGCCGAGCGCAAGCCCGCGCCCGCGGTCGAGGGGCCGACCCTCGACGGGGCCACCGCCTCGCTCGCCGCCCACAAGGGCAAGGTCGTGGTGCTCAACTTCTGGGCGTCGTGGTGCGGGCCGTGCCGGGCCGAGGCGCCGGTGCTCAAGGAGGTCGCGGCCAAGACCAAGGCCGGCGGCGTGGAGTTCATCGGCGTCGACTTCAAGGACCGCCAGGCCGACGCGCTGGCGTTCGAGCGCACCGAGAAGACCGGCTACCCGCACATCTTCGACCAGCCGGGCAAGGTCGCGCTGGCCTTCCAGGGCACGGTGCCGCCCGCGGCCATCCCGTCCACCCTGATCATCGACAAGCAGGGTCGGATCGCCGCCAGGGCGCTCGGCGCCGTCAAGTACACCGACCTGCTCGACACCGTGACCAAGGTGCGCGATGAGTGACGTCGTGGCCTCGGGCTCGCTGCTGCTCGCGGTGCCGATCGCGGTGCTGGCCGGGGTCGTGTCGTTCCTGTCGCCGTGCGTGCTGCCGCTGGTGCCGGGCTACCTGTCGTACGTGACCGGCATGAGCGCCGACCCCAAGCGGGGGCGGCTGGTGCTGGGGACGGTGCTGTTCGTGGCCGGGTTCGGGCTGGTGTTCGTGCTCAGCGGGGCGCTGTTCGGCGGGCTCGGCTCGGTCATGCTGGGCCACATCGAGATCATCACGCGGGTGCTCGGGGTGCTGACCATCCTGCTCGGGCTCGCGTTCCTGGGGCTCGTCCCCGGGCTGATGCGCGACGTGCGGATCCACAAACTGCCCGCCGCCGGGCTGGCCGGGGCGCCGCTGCTCGGGGTGGTGTTCGGGCTGGGGTGGACGCCGTGCATCGGGCCCACGCTGGCCGTGGTGCTGACGCTCGGGCTCAACGAGGGCAGCGCCACGCGCGGCGCCCTCCTGGCCGTCGCGTACGCGCTGGGCCTCGGGCTGCCGTTCGTGGGCGCGGCGTTCGCGTACAGCAGGGCCCTGCGCACGTTCCGGGCCATCCGCAAGCACTCGCGCCTGATCACCAGGATCGGCGGCGGCATGATGGTGGCCGTCGGGGTGCTGCTCGTGACCGGGTTGTGGGGAGAGATGATCGCTGCCATGCAGGGCCTGATCGGCGGATTTGTGCCGGTGATCTGATGAGCGTCCAGGAGCTGGAGAAGGAGCAGGAGCCGCGGCAGGCGGGGTTCGGGCTGGTCGCCTGGCTGCGGTGGGGCTGGCGCACGCTCACCTCGATGAAGACGGCGCTGATCCTGCTCTTCCTGCTCGCGCTCGCCTCGGTGCCGGGCTCGCTGGTGCCGCAGCGCGGTGTCGACCCCGACAAGGTGGCCCGGCTCTACGACCAGAGCCCCACGCTGGCCCAGTGGTACGACAGGTTCCAGCTCTTCGAGGTGTTCACCTCGGTCTGGTTCGCGGCGATCTACCTGCTGCTGTTCACCTCGCTGATCGGCTGCATCATCCCGCGCACCGCCACCTACCTGCGCGAGGTGCGCCGCAAGCCGCCGGCCGCGCCCAAGCGCCTGTCACGCCTGCCCCACTCCGCTTCGTTCGAAAGTGACCTGGGCGTCGACGAGGCCGCCGCGCGGCTGCGCAAGCTGCGCTTCCGCGTCGTGAGCGGCGACGGGTGGGTGTCCGCGGAGAAGGGGTTCCTGCGCGAGACCGGAAACCTGTTCTTCCACGTCGCCCTGATGGGCATCCTGTTCGCGGTCGGTTTCGGCTCGCTGTTCGGCTACCGCGGCAACGTCCTGGTCGTCGAGGGCGACGGGTTCGCCAACACGGTGGCCGCCTACGACCGGTTCATCCCCGGCAGCCAGGTCTCGGCCGAGTCGCTGGAGCCGTTCTCCTTCCAGTTGGAGGACTTCAAGGTCGCCTACCAGGTGACGGGCGAGAAGCGTGGCCAGGCGCTCGACTACACGGCCCGGCTGAAGGTCAACGACTCGCCCGGGTCGCCCGCCCGCGAGTACGACCTCAAGGTCAACGACCCGCTGGAGATCAACGGCACGCAGACGTACCTGATCGGCAACGGCTACGCCCCCACCTTCAGGGTCACCGACGGCAAGGGACAGGTCGCCTTCGAGGGCCCGGTGCCGTGCCTCATCGAGGCCAAGGCCACGATGACCTCGGGATGCGTGGTCAAGGTGCCCGACGCCCAGCCGGAGCAGCTGGGGTTCCTGCTGCAGTTCCTGCCCACCAGCGTGCCGCTGACAGACGGCACGTACGCCTCGGCCTTCCCGGGCGAGCTCAACCCCGAGGTGCAGCTCGTCGGGGCCTTCAGCGGCGACCTGGGGCTGCGCTCCGGTCGGCCGCAGTCGGTCTACGAGCTCGCGCCGCCCGAGCTCATCAAGAAGCTCACCCCGCTCGTCATGGGCAAGAGCGTGCCCAAGCCCCTCGCGGTCGGCCAGTCGATCGACCTGCCGAAGGGGGCGGGCAAGCTGGAGTTCACCGGGGTCAAGCAGTGGATCACGCTCCAGACCGCCTACGACCCCGGGCGGATGCCGGTGCTGCTCGCCGCCGCCACGGCCGTCGTCGCCATCGCGGCTTCCCTGATGATCCGCCGCCGCAGGGTGTTCGTGCGGATCGGGAACGGCGTGGTCGAGGTGGGCGGCCTCACCCGTACAGAAGGCTCCGCGGCGGGCTTCGCCGAGGAGTTCGCCGACATCGTCAAGGTTCTATCCGCAGGAGAAAAGGATGTCCGCTGAGCAACTCGCGGAGCTGAGCGACCTTTTCGTCGTCGCCGCCGTTCTGCTCTACTTCTTCGCCATGGTCGGGTTCGCGATCGAGCTGGCCTTCGGCAGGGCCCGGCCGGACAAGGCCGCCGTCGAGCGGTCCGAGGTCAGGCAGCCGGTCGCGGTCGGAGCGGCCGGGGCCGACACGGCTGACGTGGCTGACGTGGCGCCCCCGATCGACGGTGCGGTCGCCGCGCCGGAGGCGGCGGGCAGGTCGTCGCGGGCCGGCACGGTGGCCCTGGCGCTCGCCTGGCTGGGCTGGGCGGGCAACCTCGCCGCCATCGCCACCCGCGGCCTGGCCGTGGACCGGTGGCCGTGGGGCAACATGTACGAGTTCGTGGTGGCCATCTGCTTCGCCGCCGTGACCGCGTTCCTCGGCACCCAGATCCGCTACAACGTGCGCTTCCTCGGCGCCTTCGTGTCACTCACGGCGGCCCTCGGCCTGGGGCTGGCGGTCAAGTTCTTCTACACGGCGGCCGGGCCCGTCGTGCCCGCGCTGGACTCGTACTGGATCGCCATCCACGTCACCGCCGCGATCATCGCCAGCGGCCTGTTCACGCTGGCCGGCGTCTCCGGGGTCCTCTATCTGGTGCGCGGCGACGGGATGTCCCGCCTGCCCTCGCGGGCCGACCTGGAGCGGGTGGCGCACCGGGCGATCGTCTTCTCGTTCCCGCTGTGGACGTTCGCGGTGATCGCGGGCGCGCTCTGGGCCGACCGGGCGTGGGGGCGCTACTGGGGCTGGGACCCCAAGGAGGTCTGGTCGTTCATCACCTGGGTGGCCTACGCCGCCTACCTGCACGCCAAGGTGACGGCCGGATGGCGGGGGAGGGCGGCGACGATCGTGCAGCTCGTGGCGTTCGCCTGCCTGATGTTCAACCTCGTCGGCGTCAACATCTTCATCAGCGGCCTGCACAGCTACGCCGACGTCTGATCGCCTCAGACGTCGTCGCCACGCATGCGGCGGTCGAGGTCGCGCAGGAAGTCGGGGTCGTCGTCCGGCCCCTTCGGCACGCCGGGCCCCGGGGGTACGGGCCACGCGGCGCGGGGGGCCCGGGGCCGTCCGCGCGCCATCCAGACCAGACCGCCGAGCACCGGGATCAGGACGACGATCAGGATCCACAGGGCCTTTGGCACGTTCCGCACCTCGTCTTCCGGCGCGGTGATCACGTCGAAGAGCGAGAAGAACCAGAAGACCACCAGCGCCAGGCCGATCAGTACACCTGCCATTCCTGAACTGTAAGCCATCCGCGACGTGATCGTGCTTCCCGATGTCCCATTTCGGGTGACTAGAGGAAGATGAGCGTCGTACCGTGGAGGCCGACGCGGCGAAGTGGCCGGACTCCACGGGCGTTGAGAGGTGCGATGGCCTTTTCTGACTCCAAGGCGTCTGGTGACAAGGGCAGGCATCGGCGTGGCCGTTGGTGGCGGCGTGGATCGTACCTTTTCTCGCGGCGCGGAGAGGCGCCCCCCGACGCGGAGCGCTCCGTCTGGTTCAATGCCCGTGAGAAGCCCTTTGAGAGCCGCGCGGACGCCAAGGCACGCAAGAGGCGGGCGCGCGGCGCCGACGTACCCAGAGGCCAGCCTGAGCGGGGCGCGGAGCGCGAGCGGGCGAGGTGGCCGGGTGACGAGCGGGGAGAGCGGATGGCATGGCCGGGCGACGAGGTACGACGGCCTTCGGGGACGAGCTGGGACGGGTTCGCCTTACGTGAGCGCGGCGAGCGGCTGCCGGCCGCCGTGGTCGAGCGCCCCCGCTACACCTGGTACGACTTCGAGATCGACGACCAGCCCAGGGCCCAGCCCAACCGGCCGGGAGTGCCGTCCATGGGCGACGGCCTGCGCCACTGCGGCAAGCTGGAGTCGATCCTGCACCGCCAGTGGGACGCCAGGCAGGGCCCGCCGTCGGCGGACGTCGTACGCGCCGTGGAGAGCCTGGCCCGCCTGCCGGAGCGGCTGAAGGAGAAGCTCGCGGCCGGCCTCGAAGGCATCTACGTCGGCCGCGGCGGCGTCCCGGACCTCGACGACATGGGCTACTTACGCGGCGCCCCGCTCCCGTCGGGCCGCGCCACCTGGGACATCTGCGCGGGCGCGTACGGCGACCGCAAGATCGTCGTGGGCGACCGCCCCTCACCCACCCCGGACGTGATGATGCACGAGGTCGGCCACGCCATCGACGACATCGACTCGGCGTACGGTGGCTGGGTCTCGGATTCTCCCGAGTTCGTCCGCCTCTACGACACGGCCATGCCGCTGCTGGCCTCGACCTTCCACCGCCAGGGCGGCGGGCTCGGGCGCAAGGAGTTCTTCGCCGACGCCTTCGCCGCCATCGCCGCCCGCCAGCGTCCGGCCCTCGTGGACATGCTCGGGGGAGACACGCGGATGGCGCTGGACATCATGCTCTTCTTCAACCGGCGCTACGGAATCTAGGTGATCGGACATGTACGTCATCCGGCTCGCGGACGGGACCCTGCGCGTGCCGCAGAGCCTGACCAGCGAAGACGGGCGTCTGATCGGGAACGCGTACGTCGAGGTGCAGCCCGATGATCCGGACTACGAGCAGTGGTTGCCGGAGGCGCTGACAGAGGAGGAGGTGGCCGAGCGCCGCAACCGATGGGAGAAGGAGAACGACGAGCTGGAGCGTGAGTTCCTGGCCTTCAAGGCTCAGCAGGAGGACGCCTGAGGCGATCAGACAGGCGCCAACCACGGTCGGCGGTTGGCGCGCCGCCTCATGCTGCCGGACTGAAGTGTGGCCGAAAGCACGCGAACAGCGGATCGCGCCGGCGGTGATCCTGCCGTCGCAGGATCACCGTCTGCACGGTCAGAGGCGCGGGGACTCACCTGCCGGCCTGTCGGCCGTCAAAACGTCCTCGCCTCGGAGAAGGGCGTGCACTTCCGACTCGCGGAACCGCCGATGCCCTCCGGGGGTGCGGATACTGCTGATGCGGCCTGCCGCAGCCCAGCGTGTAACCGTCTTTGGGTCTACCCGGAAGAGGGCGGCAACCTCTCCTGGGGTCAGCAGACGCTCGCTGCTACTCTCCACCAATCTCTCCCCCTCGCATCCCGCTTCCTGCCAGCGGGCGGACAGGTAACCAGTGTGTCGAGCGAAGCCTGATTTATCCGTGGTTTTCTGCAAAGATCACGGGTTGTTATCAGCTGACTGCCCGATTGTTATATGATAGAGCCTCTTTGGGGCTCTCGTGGGTGTTTCTTTACGAAACTCCCTGACTGGGAACAGTAGCATCGCTCGCGTTCGATGCGAAGAGCGACCGGTCCACGGGTCCGAGTAACCTCGAACCTGTGCGTCCTGTTCTCGTTTACACCCTGTCGCGCATCGGCATCTTTGCGGTCACCTTCGTGGTGCTGCTGCTGCTCGGCGTGCAAAACCCCTTCGCACTGATCGCTGTGTCTTTCTTGATCAGCGGCATAGCGAGTTACGTCCTGCTCAGCAAGCAGCGTGATGCTGTGAGTGAGCGCATCAGCAACAAGATCGACCGGCCGAAGCCGCAAGACGGCTAGGGCTGGGGGAACATGCCAATCCGGGCATGGTACTCCCGTCCGAGTCTGGTTGTGTCGCTACCGACAAGTAGTCCACTGCGATGCGCGTAAAACGCCTTCACGCCGATGCCGCGCTCCCGCGTGGGATTCCAACTGAGGGCCATTCCCGTAGTGGGATGAATGGCGCCGATCCCGGGGCGTGAGACCGCTCCGGGGCCGGCCGAGTCCCGCCCCTGCGGATTGTTCATCCAGCGCTGATGTCCGCCGACGTAGACCGCCGCGCCCGTGACGGAAACCGCGTAGAGCGAGTCGCCTCCGGTGGCGTTCACCCAGGTCGGCTTGATGGTGGCGCCCTTGGAGTACGTCTCGAACCTGGCGGCCGTGTCGCACATCCCGCCCTTGGGGCCGCCGGTGGTGACGACCGCGAAGTAGTGGCCGTCGGGCGAGAAGTCCAGGCCGCGCACGTAGGACGGGAACGAGCTCGCGCACGGGCGCGCGTACGCCTCGGTCCGCCAGGGTGCGAGCCTGGCGGTGCGCCCGCTGATGTCGATGAGCCCGAGCTGCGGCCTGGACTGGCCGTCGAGCGTGGTGAAAGAGCCGTCCACGGCGAGCCGGTAGTGGGTGGCGGCGAGCGCGTACACCTTCACCTGGGGCGTCAGCGACCCGCCCGGCGTGATGCCGAACGCCGGGTCGGCCGCGCCCGTGGTGGCGTCGAGCCGGGCCAGCGCGGTGCGCGGGCCGGTGAAGTCGCCGCCCACGTAGAGCTGCGAGCCCTGCCTGGCCAGCGTGGAGACCATGCCGCCGCGGATGCGCGGCGCGAAGCCGGTCACCATCGAGCCGTCGGAGAGCTTGAGCCGGGCCAGCGACCTTGCGGGCGAGTCGTTGACGCCGATGAACTCGCCGCCGACGTAGACGGTGCCCCGGTCGCCGGCGGCCAGGCCGTACACGGGGCCCGGGACGACCGGCGCGAAGCTCTCCAGGATGCGACCCGTGGTCAGGTCGTAGGCGAAGAGGTTGGAACGCGGATAGGCGGTGGTGCGGGTGGCGTCGCTCACTTCGCTGAACGAGCCGCCGACCACGACGGTGTCGCCGACGACCGTGATCGCGTTGACGATGCCGTCGAGCACGTGGGGCGTGCTGTCTACCGGGTCGGCCGAGACGACGCGGAAATGCGCCGTGGGAGCCGAGGCGATGATCGCCGCAAGGGCGACACGGGCAAGCATTCGCCAAGTTTTAGCAGACGTTCAGTAGTCTCGTGGCTACTTTCCGTTGAATGTCGTGTTCATGGCCGCCGGTACGGCCCCGGAGGGGGCTCCCATAGTCTTTGCCTATGACGCGCGCTCAATTGGACAAGCAGCCGGGCGAGGTCGCCGCGATGTTCGATCGCACCGCCCGGCGCTACGACCTGGTCAATGACGTGATCTCCCTCGGGCAGGTCAGGATGTGGCGCAAGGCGGTGGCCGCGGCCGTCGACGCGGGCCCCGGGGAGCTCGTGCTCGACCTGGGCGCCGGCACCGGCACGTCCACCGACGCGTTCACCACGCTGGGCGCGCGGGCCATCGCGTCCGACTTCTCGCTGGGCATGCTCCGCACCGGCGTGCGCCGCCACGGCGGGAACGCACTGTCGGGCGAGGGGGTGCCCTTCATCGCGGGCGACGCGCTGCGGCTGCCGTTCGCCGACGACGCGTTCGACGCGGTGACGATCTCGGTGGCGCTGCGCAACGTGCACGACACCGCGCAGGCGCTGCGGGAGATGCTCCGCGTCACCAGGCCGGGCGGCCGGCTGGTGATCTTGGAGTTCTCCCACGTGACGTACGGGCCCTTCGATCTGGTCTACCGCGAATATCTGATGAAGCTGCTGCCAAAAGTGGCCAAGGTGTTCGGCTCCAATGACGATTCCTACGAATATCTGGCTGAGTCGATCCGGGATTGGCCCGACCAGCGGAAGCTGGCCCGGACCATTCAGGAGGCCGGCTGGGAGCGGGTCGCGTGGCGCAATCTCACGATGGGCATCGTCGCCCTGCACAGAGGGTTCAAGCCGGCGTGAGACCACACGCGACACACCGTTCCTCTTGGATCACAGAACAGCACCCCGACTGCCACTATGTACTGGAAAAGCAGTAGACTGCGGGCCGACAAGTTTGTGAAGGGGTTCACAAAGGAACGAAGGCAGCACACCCCCGAGGCCTTCGAGCGTGTAGGACAGGACAGAGTCCAGTGACCGTGCCAACAGCCATTCGCCAACCGCAGGAGCTCGTCGGGAGAGAGCGACGTAGGAGCCAACGAGTGGCGAAGCGGGCGCGACCATGAACACAATCGACGCTGACGTCATCGTCGTCGGCGCCGGTCCCGCCGGCTCCGCGACCGCCTTCTACCTCGCTCAGGCCGGGCTCGACGTGCTGCTCCTGGAGAAGACCAGGTTCCCCCGCGAGAAGGTCTGCGGCGACGGCCTGACGCCTCGGGCGGTCAAGCAGTTGCTCAACATGGGCGTCGACATCGACGCCCCCGGCTGGGTCAGGAACAAGGGCCTGCGCGTCGTCGGCGGCGGCCATCGCTTCGACCTCGACTGGCCGCAGCTCGAGCGCTTCCCCGACTTCGGGCTCGTACGCACCCGCCAGGACTTCGACCAGATCCTCGCCGCCAACTCGGTCAAGAACGGCGTGCGGATGATGGAGGGCGTCACCGTCACGGGGCCCGTCCTCGACGACCGCAGCGGCCACATCGTCGGCGTGACGACCAAGGACGGCCGCGAATACCGCAGCCGCGTGGTGGTGGCCGCCGACGGCAACAGCACCCGGCTGGCCCTGGGCATGGGGCTGCACAAGCGCGAGGACAGGCCGATGGGTGTGGCCGTCCGGACGTATTTCGAGAGCCCGCGCCACGACGACGACTACCTCGAGATCTGGCTGGAGCTGTGGGCGGAGGAGAAGCTGCTGCCCGGCTACGGCTGGATCTTCGGCGTCGGCGACGGCACCGCCAACGTGGGCCTCGGGCTGCTCAACACCAGCGCGCAGTTCAAGAACATCGACTACCGCGACCTGCTGCGGACCTGGTGCAAGGCCATGCCTCCCGAGTGGGAGTTCACCGAGGAGAACATGACGGCCCCCATCCGCGGCGCCGCGCTCCCGATGGCCTTCAACCGGCAGCCGCACTACACGCGGGGCCTGCTGCTCGTGGGAGACTCGGGCGGGTCGATCAACCCGTTCAACGGCGAGGGCATCGCCTACGCCATGGAGACCGGCGAGATCGCCGCCGAGGTCATCGTGAAGGCCCTCAAGGCCACCACCCCCGCGGAGCAAGAACGCACCTTGCGGACATATCCTCAGGTGCTGAAGGACGCCTATGGCGGATATTTCACGCTGGGCAGACTGTTCGTCGAGGCGATCGGGAAGCCGGGCGTGATGGGCTTCGGCACCAGGCACGGTCTTCCTCACCCGAGGCTGATGCGCTTCGCCATCAAACTCCTTGGTAATCTCACCGACCGGCGAGGCGATGCGTCAGACATGATCATTAACGCTCTCTCGAAGGTCGCCCCACCAGCATGAATCTCAGAATTGTCAGATCCGGCTGCGCGCCCGCGCGCGTGGCGACTCCGGAGGAGGCGTAGCGATGGACCTTTACGTGCCCATCCTGGTGCTCGCCGTTCTCGCGGGGGGCTTCGCGATCTTCTCGGTCGCCATCGCTCCCTTCACCGGCCCCAAGCGCTGGAACCGCGCCAAGCTTGACGCCTATGAATGCGGCATCGAGCCGACGCCCCAGCCCGTCGGTGGTGGACGGTTCCCGCTCAAGTACATGGTCACCGCGATGCTCTTCATCGTGTTCGACATCGAGATCATCTTCCTCTACCCGTGGGCGGTCTCGTTCGCGCCGCAGACGAACGACGCCAAGCAGACGCTCTTCTCCGGCCTGGGGCTGTTCGGCCTCGTGGAGATGCTGCTGTTCATCGCTACCGTGCTCGTGGCCTACGCGTACGTGTGGCGCCGCAAGGGTCTGGACTGGGACTGAAAAATGGGACTTGAAGAGAAACTCCCCAGCGGGTTCATCCTCAGCACCGTCGAGGCGGCCGCCGGATGGGCGCGTAAAAACTCCGTGTGGCCCGCCACGTTCGGCCTCGCGTGCTGTGCCATCGAGCTGATGGCCACCGGTGGCCCCCACTACGACCTGGCGCGCTTCGGCATGGAGCGCGCTTCGGCGTCTCCGCGGCAGGCCGACCTCATGATCGTCGCCGGGCGGGTCTCGCAGAAGATGGCTCCCGTGCTGCGGCAGATCTACGACCAGATGGCCGAGCCGAAGTGGGTCATCTCCATGGGCGTGTGCGCCTCCAGCGGCGGCATGTTCAACAACTACGCGATCGTGCAGGGCGTCGACCACGTCGTGCCCGTCGACATCTACCTGCCGGGCTGCCCGCCGCGGCCCGAGATGCTGATCGACGCGATCGTGAAGCTGCACGACAAGATCCAGAACATGAAGTTCGGCGCCCACCGCGCCAAGCAGATCGAGGAGCTCGAGCTGCAGGCGCTGCGGCCGCTGCCGCTGATCGACCAGGGAGCCTCGAAGTGACCTCGCCCGACAACCTCCCCGGCAGCCCGGAAAGCGGGGAGACGCCCGAGGCAGCGGTTCCCGCCGTCCCCGAGCCGCCGATCGCGCGGCACGGCATGTTCGGCGCCGAGGACTCCGGTGACACCTCCGGCTACGGCGGCCTCGTCGTGCGCCGGGCGCCGCAGCTGTCGACGCCCCGCCCGTACGGCGGCTACTTCGACGAGCTCGTCGACGCCCTGGAGCTCGACGACGCCATCGAGCGCGTGGTCGTCGACCGCGGCGAGCTGACCCTGCACGTCAAGCGGGACCGGCTGGTCGAGGTCTGCCAGAAGCTGCGCGACGACCCGGCCCTGCGCTTCGAGCTCTCGCTGGGCGTCACCGGCGTGCACTACCCGCACCTGACGGGCGAGGAGCTGCACGCGGTCATCCACCTGTGCTCGATCACCTACAACCGGCGCGTGCGCGTCGAGGCCAGCGCCCCTGACTCCGACCCGCACATTCCATCGACCGTGGGCGTTTACCCTGGTCACGACTGGCATGAGCGCGAGGCGTACGACTTCTTCGGGATCGTCTTCGACGGCCACCCGGGGCTCACCCGGATCATGATGCCGGACGACTGGGAGGGCCACCCCCAGCGCAAGGACTATCCGCTCGGCGGCATCCCGGTCGAATACCGCGGCGCCACCATCCCCGCGCCCGACCAGAGGAGGAGCTACTCGTGAGCACCGCTTATGACGAGGCGACCGAGGGCAAGGTCTATTCGGTCAACGGCGGCGACTGGGATCAGGTCGTCACCGGAGCGCGCGACACCGAAGAAGAGCGCCTGGTCGTCAACATGGGCCCGCAGCACCCGTCCACGCACGGCGTGCTCCGCCTGGTCCTGACCCTCGACGGTGAGACGGTGACCGAGGCGCGCAGCGTCATCGGCTACCTGCACACCGGCATCGAGAAGAACATGGAATACCGGACGTGGACCCAGGGCACCACGTTCGTGACCCGCATGGACTACCTCTCGCCGATCTTCAACGAGACCGCCTACTGCCTGGGCGTGGAGAAGCTGCTCGGCGTTGAGGACCGCATCCCGGACCGGGCGCAGGCCATCCGCGTGATGATGATGGAGCTCAACCGGATCTCCTCGCACCTGGTCGCGATGGGCACGTTCGGCATGGAGCTGGGCGCGACCACGCCGTTCCTCTTCGGCTATCGCGACCGCGAGATGATCATGGATCTCTTCGAGTACATCACCGGTCTGCGTATGAACCACGCCTACATCAGGCCGGGCGGCGTGAGCGTCGACCTGCCCGCGGGCGCGGTCGACAAGATCGGCGAGTTCCTCAAGGAGATGCCCAAGCGGATCAAGGACATCCGCAAGCTCCTCGACGCCAACCCGGTCTACGTGCGCCGCACCAGGGACGTGGGCTACCTCGACCTGACCGGCTGCATGGCCCTGGGCATCACCGGGCCGATCCTGCGCGCCGCCGGCCTCCCGTGGGACCTGCGCAAGTCGCAGCCCTACTGCGGCTACGAGACGTACGAGTTCGACGTCGCCTCCGAGCGCGGCTGCGACGTCTACTCGCGCTACCTCGTGCGCATGAAGGAGATGGAAGAGTCCCTCAAGATCATTGAGCAAGCGCTTGACCGGATCGCCGGCCCGCTCAAGGGGGACCCGGTGATGATCGAGGACAAGAAGATCGGCTGGCCCGCGCAGCTCGCGCTCGGCCCCGACGGGTTCGGCAACTCGCCCGACCACATCGCCCACATCATGGGCACCTCGATGGAGGCGCTCATCCACCACTTCAAGCTGGTGACCGAGGGCTTCCGGGTGCCTGCCGGGCAGGCGTACGCCAGCATCGAGTCGCCCAAGGGCGAGCTCGGCGCCCACGTGGTCAGCGACGGCGGCACCCGCCCCTACCGCGTGCACTTCCGCGAGCCGTCCTTCTGCAACCTGCAGGGTTTCCCCGCGATGGCAGAGGGCGGCCAGGTCGCCGACGTGATCGCCGCGGTGGCTTCTATCGACCCCGTCATGGGAGGTGTGGACAGGTGAGCGAGCTCCGCGAGCGACCAATTGGACACAGCACGTCTCAAGTCATGAGCGCGCCGGAGGCGCGGTCATGACTTACTCACCGGAGATCCGGGAGCGTCTCGAGCGGGACGCCAAGGAGATCATCGGGCGTTACCCGAAGACACGCTCCGCACTGCTGCCGCTGCTCCACCTCGTGCAGTCGGAGGACGGCTACGTCTCCGACGACGGGCAGGAGTTCTGCGCGGAGATGCTGGGCATCAGCAAGGCCGAGGTCACCGGCGTCGCGACCTTCTACACCATGTACAAGCGCAGGCCCGCCGGCGACTATCACGTCGGCGTGTGCATCAACGCCCTGTGCGCAGTCATGGGCGGCGACGAGATCTGGGACGAGCTGTCCGAGCACGTCGGCGTCGGCCACGAGGAGACGACCTCCGACGGCAAGGTCTCGCTGGAGCGCCTCGAGTGCAACGCTGCCTGCGACTTCGCCCCCGTGATGATGGTCAACTGGGAGTTCTTCGACAACCAGACTCCCGAGTCGGCCAAGCAGCTCGTCGACGACCTGCGTGACGGCAAGGACGTGCGGCCGACCCGCGGCCCGAAGAAGCTCTGCTCCTTCAAGGAGGCCTCGCGCGTGCTCGCCGGCCTGCCCGACGACCTGGCGGGCGACGGCCCGTCGGCCGCCGGCCCCTCGCTGGAGGGCCTGAAGGTCGCCAAGGCCAACGGATGGAAGGCCCCCGAGGCATGAGCACCACTTTGACACCGGTCCTGACCGCGAACTGGGACCAGCCCAACTCCTTCACCATCGACGTCTACGGCGAGTACGAGGCGGCGAAGAAGGCGCTGGCCATGGACCCCGACGCGGTCATCCAGGCCGTCAAGGACTCGGGCCTGCGCGGCCGCGGCGGCGCGGGCTTCCCCACCGGCATGAAGTGGGGCTTCATCCCGCAGGGCGACGGCAAGCCGCACTATCTCGTCGTCAACGCCGACGAGTCGGAGCCGGGCACCTGCAAGGACATCCCGCTGATGATGGCCAACCCGCACTCGCTGGTCGAGGGCATCATCATCACGTCCTACGCGATCCGGGCCAACCACGCCTTCATCTACGTGCGCGGCGAGGTGCTCCACGTGATCCGGCGGCTGCAGGCGGCCGTGCGGGAGGCGTACGAGAAGGGCTACCTCGGCACCGACATCCTCGGCTCCGGCTACGACCTCGAACTGGTCGTGCACAGCGGCGCCGGCGCCTACATCTGCGGCGAGGAGACGGCGCTGCTCGACTCGCTGGAAGGCTTCAGAGGTCAACCGCGGCTCAAGCCCCCGTTCCCGGCCGTGGCGGGCCTGTACGCCTCGCCTACTGTCGTGAACAACGTCGAGTCGATCGCCAGTGTTCCCTCCATCATCGGCAACGGCGCCGACTGGTTCGCCGGGATGGGCACCGAGAAGTCCAAGGGCTTCGGCATCTTCTCGCTGAGCGGCCACGTCACCAGGCCCGGCCAGTACGAGGCGCCGCTCGGCATCACGCTGCGCGAGCTGCTCGACATGGCGGGCGGCATCAGGGCCGGCCACCAGATCAAGTTCTGGACCCCGGGCGGCTCCTCCACGCCGATCTTCACCGACGAGCACCTCGACGTGCCGCTCGACTTCGAGGCGGTCGGCGCCAAGGGCTCCATGCTCGGCACCCGCGCCCTGCAGATCTTCGACGAGACCACCTGCGTGGTCCGCACGGTGCTGCGCTGGACCGAGTTCTACGCCCACGAGTCCTGCGGCAAGTGCACACCCTGCCGCGAGGGCACGTACTGGCTCAAGCAGGTGCTCAAGCGCCTGGAGAAGGGCCAGGGCACCGAGGAGGACCTGGGCACGATCACCGACATCGCCGACAACATCCTCGGGCGTTCGTTCTGCGCTCTGGGCGACGGTGCGACCAGCCCGATCCACTCCTCGGTGAAGTACTTCCGCGAGGAGTACCTCAAGCACTTCGAGATCGGCGGCTGTCCGTTCGACCCGAAGAAGTCCACTCTCTGGGGTGAGCAGTGACAGTCGTAGAGACCGAGACGAACCTGGTGACCCTGACCATCGACGGGTTCCAGGTCAGCGTGCCCAAGGGCACTTTGATCATCAGGGCCGCCGAGCTGCTGGGCATCCAGATCCCCAGGTTCTGCGACCACCCGCTGCTCGACCCGGCGGCCAACTGCCGCCAGTGCCTGGTCGACATCCCCGACGCGGGCAACGGCCGCGGCTTCCCCAAGCCGCAGCCGTCGTGCGCGATCGAGGTCGCCGAGGGCATGGTCGTGGCGACGCAGCTCACCTCGCCGGTCGCCGAGAAGGCGCAGCGCGGGGCCATGGAGCTGCTGCTGATGAACCACCCGCTCGACTGCCCGGTCTGCGACAAGGGCGGCGAGTGCCCCCTGCAGAACCAGGCCATGTCGAACGGCCAGGGCGAGTCCAGGTTCCAGGAGCAGAAGCGGACCTTCCCCAAGCCGCTGCCGCTGTCGACGCAGGTGCTGCTCGACCGCGAGCGCTGCGTCCAGTGCGCCCGGTGCATCCGCTTCTCCGACCAGATCGCCGGTGACCCGCTCATCGAGTTCTTCGAGCGCGGGGCCAAGGAGCAGGTGCGCACCGCCGAGGGCAAGCCGTTCAACTCCTACTTCTCCGGCAACACGGTGCAGATCTGCCCGGTCGGCGCGCTGACCGGCGCCGCCTACCGGTTCCGGGCCCGCCCGTTCGACCTGGTCTCCACGCCGAGCGCGTGCGAGCACTGCGCCGCCGGCTGCGCCCAGCGCACCGACCACCGGCGCGGCCGGGTCACCCGCCGCCTGGCGGGCAACGACCCGCAGGTCAACGAGGAGTGGAACTGCGACAAGGGCCGCTGGGCCTTCACCTACGCCCAGCAGCCCGACCGGCTGAAGACGCCGCTGGTCCGCAACGAGGAGGGCGTGCTCATGCCGGCCTCGTGGCCGGAGGCGCTGGCGGTGGCCGCCGAGGGCCTGGCCAAGGCCCGCGGCAAGGCCGGCGTGCTGGTCGGCGGCCGGGTGACGGTCGAGGAGGCGTACGCGTACGCCAAGTTCGCCCGCCTCGCGCTGGCCAGCAACGACGTCGACTTCCGCGCCCGGCCGCACTCCGCCGAGGAGGCGCAGTTCCTGGCCCACGCGGTGGCCGGCAAGGGCATCGAGATCAGCTACACCGACCTCGAGAAGGCCCCCCACGTGCTGCTCGTCGGGTTCGAGCCCGAGGAGGAGTCGCCGATCGTCTTCCTGCGCCTGCGCAAGGCGTGGCAGAAGAAGGGGCTCAAGGTCACCTCGATCGCCCCGCTCGCCTCGCCCGGCCTGGCCAAGATGGGCGGCACGCTCATCCGCACCGCGCCCGGCGCCGAGGCCGACGCGATCGGCGACCTGGTCGGCACCCTGGCCGAGGGCACGATCGTGCTCGCCGGCGAGCGCCTGGCCACCGTCCCCGGCGCGCTGTCCGCCCTCCTGCGGCTCGCCGCCGCCTCCGGCGCCAGGCTCGCCTGGGTCCCGCGCCGGGCCGGCGAGCGCGGCGCGGTCGAGGCCGGCGCGCTGCCCAACCTGCTGCCGATCGGCCGCCCGGTCGACGACGAGACCGCCAGGGCCGAAGTGGCCAGGGCGTGGAACGTGGCCTCGCTGCCCGCCACCCCCGGCCGCGACACGACCGGCATCCTGGAGGCCGCCCGCAACGGCGAGCTGGACGCGCTGGTCGTGGCCGGCGTCGACCCCTACGACCTGGCCGACCCGGTGGCGGCGCTCGACGCGCTCGAGCACACGCCGTTCATCGTCAGCCTGGAGATCCGTGCCAGCGCCGTCACCGACCGCGCCGACGTGGTCCTGCCCGTCGCCGCGGTGCAGGAGAAGGGCGGCACGTTCGTCAACTGGGAGGGCCGGGGCCGCTCGTTCGAAGCGCCGCTCAAGGTGCCGGGCCTGCAGAGCGACCTGGCCGTGATCGGCAACCTCGCCGACCGGCTGGACGTCCACCTGGGCCTGCCGGACGCCAAGGCCGCCCGGCGCGAGCTGTCCGGCCTGGGCGCCTGGCGCGGCAGCCGCGTCACCGCCCCGCACACCGCCACCCGCGCCCAGGTCGCCCCGGCGACCGGCGAGGCGCTGCTGGCGACCTGGCACCTGCTGCTCGACGAGGGCAGGCTCCAGGACGGCGAGCCGTACCTGGCAGGCACCGCCCGCGCCGCCGAGGCGCTCGTCTCGGAAGGCACGGCGGCCGAGCTCGGGATCGCGGACGGCGACAAGCTCGTCGTCGGCCGCGCCGGAGCCGACACGGTGACGCTGCCCGTGCGCGTCGCCGACCTGCCGGACCGGGTCGTCTGGGTGCCTGCGAACTCCGGCGGCTGCTCGGTCACCCGTGATCTGCACGCGGTGGCCGGCGACATCGTCACCATCGGGAGCGCCTCATGACCCACGTTCTCGCGGCCGATCCCACCCTCGCCGACTTCGGCAAGGACCCGCTGTGGATCACCATCATCAAGGCCGTGATGCTGTTCGCCTTCCTGATGCTGGGCATCCTGTTCGGCGTCTGGTTCGAGCGCAAGCTGATCTCCAGGATGCAGAACCGGTACGGGCCCAACCGGGCCGGCAAGTTCGGCCTCCTGCAATCGGTGGCCGACGGCCTGAAGATGGGCCTGAAGGAGGACCTTTTCCCGCGGACCGTGGACAAGGTGCTCTACCTGCTGGCCCCGGTCATCATGGTGGTCCCCGCCTTCCTGGCCTTCTCGATCGTGCCGTTCGCGCCGATGGTCAACCTGTTCGGCGTGCGGACGCCGCTGCAGATGGTGGACCTGCCGGTGGCGGT
>NZ_JBEXCR010000018.1:0-266678 GCF_040605375.1 Nonomuraea sp. NPDC005650 | reverse complement strand
GGCATGTCCATCGAGATGCGCGACACCGACGAGGACGTCTTCCGCGCGGCGGAAGAGCTCGGCATCGATCTGTCCCGGCGTGAGCCGAGCAGCGTGGAAGAAGTCTGAGGGGGAGATCGCACAAATGCTGGACGTCAACTTCTTCGACGAGCTCAGGATCGGCCTCGCGACGGCCGACGACATCCGTCAGTGGTCGCACGGCGAGGTCAAGAAGCCCGAGACCATCAACTACCGCACCCTCAAGCCGGAAAAGGACGGGCTCTTCTGCGAGAAGATCTTCGGTCCGACCCGCGACTGGGAGTGCTACTGCGGCAAGTACAAGCGGGTCCGGTTCAAGGGCATCATCTGTGAGCGCTGTGGCGTCGAGGTGACTCGCGCCAAGGTGCGTCGTGAGCGGATGGGCCACATCGAGCTGGCCGCGCCGGTCACGCACATCTGGTACTTCAAGGGCGTCCCGTCGCGCCTCGGCTACCTGCTCGACCTGGCCCCGAAGGACCTGGAGAAGGTCATCTACTTCGCGGCGTACATGATCACGCATGTCGACACCGAGATGCGTGAGCGTGACCTGCCCTCGCTGGAGGCGAAGATCTCCGTCGAGCGGCAGCACGTCGAGCAGCGCCGCGACGCCGACGTCGAGGCCCGGCAGAAGAAGCTCGAGGCCGACCTGGCCGAGCTCGAGGCCGCCGGCGCCAAGGGCGACCAGCGCCGTAAGGTCCGCGAGGGCGCCGAGCGCGAGATGCGCCAGCTCCGCGACCGGGCCCAGCGCGAGCTGGACCGGCTCGAGGAGGTCTGGAGCCGCTTCAAGAACCTCAAGGTCCAGGACCTCGAGGGCGACGAGCTGCTCTACCGCGAGATGCGCGACCGCTTCGGCCGCTACTTCAAGGGCGGCATGGGCGCGCAGGCGATCCAGGACCGCCTGATCAGCTTCGACCTCGATGCCGAGGCCGAAAACCTGCGCGAGACCATCCGCAGCGGCAAGGGCCAGAAGAAGGCCCGCGCGCTCAAGCGGCTCAAGGTCGTGTCGGCGTTCCTGAACACGACCAACTCGCCGCGCGGCATGGTGCTCGACTGCATCCCGGTCATCCCGCCGGACCTGCGCCCGATGGTGCAGCTCGACGGTGGCCGGTTCGCCACCTCCGACCTGAACGACCTCTACCGCCGGGTCATCAACCGCAACAACCGCCTCAAGCGGCTTCTCGACCTCGGCGCACCCGAGATCATCGTGAACAACGAGAAGCGGATGCTGCAGGAGGCCGTCGACGCGCTGTTCGACAACGGCCGTCGCGGTCGCCCGGTCACCGGCCCCGGCAACAGGCCGCTGAAGTCCCTGAGCGACATGCTCAAGGGTAAGCAGGGTCGTTTCCGCCAGAACCTGCTGGGCAAGCGAGTCGACTACTCCGGCCGTTCGGTCATCGTCGTCGGCCCGCAGCTCAAGCTGCACCAGTGCGGTCTGCCCAAGCAGATGGCGCTGGAGCTGTTCAAGCCGTTCGTGATGAAGCGGCTGGTTGACCTCAACCACGCCCAGAACATCAAGTCGGCCAAGCGGATGGTCGAGCGCGCCCGCCCCGTGGTGTGGGACGTGCTCGAAGAGGTCATCACCGAGCACCCCGTGCTGCTCAACCGCGCTCCGACGCTCCACCGCCTGGGCATCCAGGCGTTCGAGCCGCAGCTGGTCGAGGGCAAGGCCATCCAGATCCACCCGCTCGTCTGCACCGCGTTCAACGCGGACTTCGACGGCGACCAGATGGCCGTGCACCTGCCGCTGTCGGCTGAGGCCCAGGCCGAGGCACGCATCCTGATGCTCTCGACCAACAACATCCTCAAGCCGGCCGACGGCAAGCCCGTGACGATGCCCACCCAGGACATGGTCATCGGCCTCTACTGGCTGACCACCCACAAGGACGGCGCAGCGGGCGAGGGCCGCGTGTTCGGCTCGATCGCCGAGGCGCAGATGGCCTTCGACCGTCGCGAGCTGGAGATTCAGGCGAAGATCCAGATCCGGCTGAAGGACGTCCTGCCGCCGCGCGAGTGGGTTGCGCCCGAGGGCTGGGAGCAGGGTGACCCGATCCGGCTGGAGACCACGTTCGGCCGGTGCCTGTTCAACCAGACGCTGCCCGAGAGCTACCCGTTCGTCGACTTCCAGGTCGGCAAGAAGCAGCTGTCCACGATCGTGAACGAGCTGGCGGAGACCTACCCCAAGATCGAGGTCGCCGCTTCGCTCGACGCGCTCAAGGACGCCGGCTTCCGCTGGGCGACGCGCTCCGGGGTCACGATCTCGATCGAGGACGTCGTCGCGCCGCCGAACAAGACCGACATCATGGAAAACTACGAGCGCCGGGCCGACAAGGTCCAGCGGGAGTACGAGCGCGGTCTGATCACCGACGAGGAGCGCCGTCAGGAGCTCATCGAGATCTGGACGCACGCGACGGCCGACGTCGAGACCGACATGGTCAACGCCTTCCCGGCGACCAACCCGGTCTGGATGATGGTCAACTCCGGCGCCCGTGGTAACAAGATGCAGGTCCGGCAGATCGCCGGCATCCGCGGCCTGGTGTCCAACACCAAGGGTGAGACGATCCCGCGGCCGATCAAGGCCTCGTTCCGCGAGGGCCTGTCGGTGCTGGAGTACTTCATCTCCACCCACGGTCAGCGGAAGGGTCTGGCCGACACCGCCCTGCGTACCGCCGACTCGGGTTACCTGACCCGTCGTCTGGTGGACGTGGCGCAGGACGTCATCGTGCGCGAGATCGACTGCGGCACCGACCGCGCCGTCCCGCTGCACGTCGGCGAGCGCGACGCGTCGGGCAACCTCGTCAAGGCCGAGAACGCCGAGTCCAACGTGCACGGCCGCATCCTGGCCGAGGACGTCGAGGTCGACGGCAAGGTCATCGCGGCGGCGGGTGTCGACATCAACGACATCCACGTCACCGCGCTGGTCCAGGCCGGCATCGAGACCGTCCGCACCCGCAGCGCGCTCGTCTGCGAGGCCAAGATCGGTGTCTGCGCGACCTGCTACGGCCGCTCGCTGGCCACCGGCAAGCTCGTGGACGTCGGCGAGGCGGTCGGCATCATCGCCGCCCAGTCGATCGGTGAGCCGGGCACGCAGCTGACCATGCGTACGTTCCACACCGGTGGTGTGGCCGGCGCCGACATCACCCACGGTCTGCCCCGTGTCACGGAGCTGTTCGAGGCGCGCATCCCCAAGGGTGTCGCCCCGATCTCCGAGGCCGAGGGCCGGGCTCGCATCGACGAGACCGACAAGACCAGGAAGATCGTCATCACTCCGGACGACGGCTCGGAAGAGATCGCCTACCCGGTGTCGATGCGCTCGCGCCTGCTCGTGCAGGACGGTCAGCGGATCACGGTCGGGCAGCAGCTCGTCGCCGGCGCGGTCAACCCCAACGAGGTGCTGCGCATCCTCGGCCCGCGGGCCGTGCAGCTGCACCTGGTGGCGGAGGTCCAGCAGGTCTACCGGTCGCAGGGTGTGTCGATCCACGACAAGCACATCGAGATCATCGTGCGGCAGATGCTCAAGCGCGTGAACGTGCTCGAGTCCGGTGACACCGACCTGCTGCCCGGCGAGCTCGTGGAGCGCCCGCGCTTCGAGCTGATGAACCGCGAGACGGTGGCGGAGGGCGGCTCGCCGGCCGCCGGCCGTCCGGTCCTCATGGGCATCACCAAGGCGTCGCTGGCCACCGAGTCGTGGCTGTCGGCGGCCTCCTTCCAGGAGACGACCAGGGTGCTGACGGACGCGGCGATTCACGCCAAGTCCGACTCGCTGCTGGGCCTGAAGGAGAACGTCATCATCGGTAAGCTCATCCCGGCCGGCACGGGCATGCCCCAGTACCGGAACATCCGGGTGGAGCCCACCGAGGAGGCCAAGGCCGCCATGTACACCGTGGGCGGCTACGACGGCTCCGCCGCCGACTACACCTTCGGGACCGGCAGCGGCGAGGCTGTCCCGCTGGAGGAGTACGACTTCGGTCAGTACAACCGGTGATGTTCTTCTAGTCGCTGGGTGACGCGCCCGGGCTCCCGCTCTTGGGAGCCCGGGCGCGCTGCGTTCCGGGCCCTTTCGTCACGGCGGATCTGTTACGGCGAAGCACGGCGAGCACCACCCGCCGTACGGCCTGCCAACCCTCCAGAAGCCGCCCGCTGCCCCTCCACTGGCCCGCCACCGCTACGGCGCCCTCTGACCAGCCCGACGGCTCCACCCTCACCCACCGGCGGCTCCGCGACCACACGCTCCGCGGCTGCGTGCACTAGCACCGCACCCAGCGCACGAACCGCCACCGCCGCCCCAGTCCCCGCCGTACTGGCGTCGCACGTGTCGCCTTCCGCGTGTCGTCTTCTGCTGTCCCCTGGCTCGCCGCACTGGCATTCCGCCGGTAAGGGATCCATTTCGCCCGCTGGGGCGTGGTGTGGTGGACCAGCCACACGCGTTGCGTCAGGCTCCGCTGTCTTACGCGCGCTCCGTCCACGGCACGGTCGCCTTCCGCCGATGGAGGTTTGCCCCGTCCGCTGGGGTTCGGCGATCTGCGGCACCATGTCCGACAACATGTTTCGAGGTGAAGCAATAGCGCTGGAATTCGATCTGAGGAATGCATCAAGCTCCTCCAAGTGTCTTCTTATCACAGGTGTGGAGCGCTTGGAAAAGTGGATAATTGAACGCGGGTGTATATGATTTCCGCGAGAATTTCGGGAGCTGCGGGACGTGAAGATTTTTAACGGCCTTCGGTAATTTTGTGGTTGACGAGCGTTCTTGTGGGATCGTCTTTCGTGTCGCAATTGAGATAAATCATACCTTTGTCGACGTCTGTCCGTCGCCCGCTTGTAGCCGGAGTGCAGGAGCGGTCTCCTGGTGGCGTACAGCGCCCGGCTCGTGCGATCGTCGCTGTTCCTGGTGCCCGTGCTGCGGGTCGAGGCGGCGCTAGGGCTGGTTGGCTCCTTCCCTGTAGGGGCTGGTACGCATTTGGCCGGGATCGTGATCGAGTGAGTTCTGGGCGTGTCAGAGCTGTAGATATCGACGATATTAAAAGTGTTCCCTCTCTGGCTGACTGGCTGATTTTCAAGTATGGTCGGCTGGTTTGGATTTCTGGCCGTGATTCGTATGTACGCCTGGCATTGGAAACGTTGCATGGGTGTTCCTGTATCAGGCGATGATCTCGGTGTGATGCGTTTGTCTGGAGTGCCGATGAGGCGTTTACCTCCTCAACGATCTGCCCGTGGTCGTGGTCGAACTCGCCGATGACGAAGTTGCGGTCGAGGCCCCTGCTGCTGGTTGAGGAGCGACTGAACTGGATGCCTCGGTAACTGCTTCTGCTACATCTGCTGCTCCTACTCGAGCGCTTGTCCGTGGAGCGCGAGCGCCGCCACGGCGGTGTCCGTGTTTGTTCTTTTGGGTGCCGATAAGGCGAATGGGGCCCATGTGGTGACGGTTATCGAGCGGGCAAACGACGGCCATCCGGCCGCTGCTCGCACGCGCGGGGTCGTGGCCCTGGAACTGGAGTCCCTGCGAGTGGGCCGAGTCCTATGCGCAGGTGAACCGGCTGCTCGCAGAGACCGCCTGGGCGGAGGCTGGCCGCGGTGCTCGATCACGTCATCGGCGAGCTCGGCGCGTGCTCGTGGGGGTTGCGACGGGCGCTGCACATCAGGCGCGTTCTCTCTGGGCGGGAGTGGGGCCCAAGGTCAGAGTGGTGCTGCCGTGCGAGCTAAGGGGTGAGGCGGAGGAATTGGGTACGGCGTGTGAACGAGTGCGCCCGGGTTACGAGCTGGCCTGCCCGGGGTCGTCGTGCGGGAGTCTCTGGAGAAGGAGGAACGGCTGTGCGCCGCCGAGGCCGATCCCACGTTCCTCAGGGGGCTGACGCTGGTCAGGGGCGAGTCGGCGGCCGAACTGACGGAAGTGGCTCCTGGAAACCCGGTCAGACGACTCTCCTCAGGCCCTGCCGGACGGATCCGCCGTGCGAAACGCGCCACCGACTCGGCCGCGTTCCGGCACGAACTTGGGCAGCCGATCGCCATCGTAGAGGGTTGTCGCGACGGTACCGGGACCGCCACCTCAGGTGAGACTGCCGCCAAGCACGCTTCGCCTGTGGAGAGCGCCACTCGCGGGAACGCACCGCTCATGGTGCGGGCGGTGCTGCTGGTGGTTCACCACCGCAGTCGACGGCACCGTTGCTGCTGGTGATGTTGCTTCTAGCGGGGTCGCGGTTCGTGGTGCTGTTGGTAGGGGCAGCCGCTGCTGAGGGGCTGCTCGAGGCTGGGGAGCGCTCATGGCATCAAGCCCCTTGTCTGATAGACGCGCGGCGGCCTGGTGATCGCCGGGCAACTGGAGGGTGCGCGGCCTGACCCGCCGCTGGGGGCGCCGTGCTGGCTTGGCCACTGTGACGTGCCCCTAACCCACGCCGACCTGAACTCCGACCTCGCACTCTTTCCCATGAGCGCTGAACCGCCTCCCTCGCCGTCTGGGCTGTCCCTAACGCCGCCTGCGCTGTCCATCACGCAGCTGGGGCCGCTTTCCGTGATCGCCGATCTGTGTGGTCTGGCGATCTTTCGGGCCGAGCTGCGTCCCCACCCCAGGCTCTCCGGGTGGGAGGCCGGGACGACGGATCGTTTGGTGGAGTGACTGGCCGCCGCTGTGTATGAGGTCGCGACCGGGTCTGCGGACAGGGGGCGCGGGGAGGCTGCGCCGTGGTGGCGGGCGTGCGGTCATGCTCAGGGCTCTCAGGGCTGAGATGGACACGCGCGCCGGCCAAGGAGGCGGCTGGCCTGTTGTGCGTAAGCACCGTCGCGACGACGGTCGACGGTGGGACGGTCTCGGTGGCCCACGTCTGTGGCCACGGCCTTCACCTGGCCTGCCTGGTCGGCGCCGCTCGGCGGCCGGCAGCTTCCGACGAGTGGTGAGGTGTCGTTCTGGTGGTTGGCCAGCCTGCGGAGGAGACGGTGGCGGGTGGCGCTGCGATGCCGGCCGACGGCCTGTGCGAGCAGTTCGGGGTCTCTGGCGTGGTGCAGCCGGTCGCGTCGGCGCAGTTGGGGGCGTTGGCGAGGCGTGGCGCCTCAGGTTGGGGTGGCACGTCGGATGGGGCGGCGCCTGGTGAGGGTGTGGGGCGTGATCTGGTCAGCGTGGTTGGCGCGCGTGGTGCACCGGATCGATCAGACGGCCTTTGAGCAGGCCGTGGTCACCGTGGGGACGCTGTACGCGAGCGAGCGCGTGAACGTGATCCCCGTCCCCACCCACGTTGAGGCGGGGATGGAGATCACGGTCAAGGGCATGACGCGGAGGACACGGTGATCCGGGCCGTCGCTCGCGTCGCGCGACTGGTGGAAGGGGGCGGCGATAGCCGGTGTCGCCGTGGTGCCCAGGGTGCC
Source organism: Nonomuraea sp. NPDC005650 (assembly GCF_040605375.1). Lineage (NCBI taxonomy): Bacteria > Bacillati > Actinomycetota > Actinomycetes > Streptosporangiales > Streptosporangiaceae > Nonomuraea > Nonomuraea sp. NPDC005650. The sequence goes on along the minus strand of NZ_JBEXCR010000018.1, from coordinate 259,310 downwards.
GTTGGGTGTGAACGACCTGACTGCCGCCCCCTCGTCTGCCCACCGTGAGCGGTCTCCTGCCGCCCTCCCTTGTCCGCCCACCGTGAAGGGTCTCCTGCCACCCGCTCTCGTCTGCCCACCGTGAACGGCCCCCTGCCGCCCGCTCTCGTCCGCCTGGCGTGAGCGGCCCCGCTGTCACGGTCCTCATCCGCGTGGTGTGAGCGACCTCGCTGCCACCGGCCTCGTCCGCCATGCCCGCGCGGACGTCGCCGCCCCGGGCCCGTCGGTAGCGGGTGGCTCAGCCTGGGAGGACTTCTTCCTCTACGGTGTGCTCTCCGCCTGCTGGTACGCGGGCGCCGTTGCCCCCGAGACGCGTCTCTACCTCAGCGGGCGTCTCCGTCTACTGGTGAGGGTGCCCGGCCTGGTCGGATGTTCCTCGTATAGCGGGACTTTCCGTCCCGACCCCGCGCCCGGGCTGGGGGTAGGGGTCACCGTCGTGCAAACGGGTGTCCTGGCAGTACTTGCGAACCCGTCACAGTTCGCCCCTCCGTCCCGATATCATGGGTCCGGAGCAGTAGCCGGGTACTGATGAAAACGGTCTCGGCGTCCTGGAGTGGCAAGGCTTGTCCGCTTTGCCGTGCCGCTTTGACGTGTCGCAGAGGCCTGGGTAGTCTTGAGCTTCGTGCCCGTCTCTAGCGGGCTCTCGACCGTGCGCTCAATTGCGGGCGCGGGACGGCTTCCAGGCTCGTAAACCTCGCGGGACGTCTGCGTGAACAGCGCGACACGCCCGAGCGCGGGGGCACCGAGACGGGGAAAAATCAGCAGGTCATGACACCGGCAGTACCTGCGAAATGCATCACAACTGACGTAACACCGGCCAAGGCACGAAACGGAGTGGCAGTGCCCACTATTCAGCAGTTGGTCCGCAAGGGCCGGCAGGACAAGGTCTCCAAGACCAAGACTCCTGCCCTCAAGGGGAGTCCGCAGCGGCGCGGCGTGTGCCAGCGCGTGTACACCACGACCCCGAAGAAGCCCAACTCGGCACTGCGCAAGGTGGCCCGCGTTCGACTCACGAACGGCATCGAGGTCACGGCCTACATCCCGGGTGTGGGCCACAACCTGCAGGAGCACTCCATCGTGCTCGTGCGTGGCGGTCGTGTGAAGGACCTGCCCGGTGTTCGCTACAAGATCATCCGCGGTTCGCTCGACACCCAGGGTGTCCGCAACCGCAAGCAGGCCCGCAGCCGCTACGGCGCGAAGAAGGAGAAGAGCTAACAATGCCTCGCAAGGGTTCTCCTGGCCGTCGTCAGCTCATGGCTGACCCGGTTTACAGCTCGCCCCTGGTGACCGCCCTGATCAACAAGGTGCTTCTCGACGGCAAGCGCTCCATCGCGCAGTCGATCGTGTACGGCGCCCTCGAGGGCTGCAGGGAGAAGACCGGCAACGACCCGGTCGTCACCCTGAAGCGCGCGCTCGACAACGTCAAGCCGACCCTCGAGGTCCGCAGCCGCCGCGTCGGTGGCGCCACGTACCAGGTGCCGGTCGAGGTGCGCGCCGCGCGCAGCACCACCCTGGCCCTGCGCTGGCTGGTGCAGTACTCCCGCGCCCGCCGCGAGAAGACCATGACCGAGCGCCTCATGAACGAGCTCCTCGACGCCAGCAACGGCCTTGGGGCGAGTGTCAAGAAGCGCGAGGACACCCACAAGATGGCCGAGTCCAACAAGGCCTTCGCCCACTACCGCTGGTAACCCCGGCGGGTTCGACGAGACGACGAGGACGCGAGAGAAGTGGCCACCACGACCGCTCTTGACCTGGCCAAGGTCCGAAACATCGGGATCATGGCCCATATCGACGCGGGCAAGACCACCACGACCGAGCGCATCCTGTTCTACACCGGTATCAACTACAAGATCGGTGAGGTCCACGAGGGCGCTGCCACGATGGACTGGATGGAGCAGGAGCAGGAGCGCGGCATCACGATCACGTCTGCCGCGACCACCTGTGAGTGGATCGGTCACACCATCAACATCATCGACACCCCGGGTCACGTCGACTTCACCATCGAGGTGGAGCGCTCGCTCCGCGTCCTCGACGGTGCCGTCGCCGTGTTCGACGGCGTCGCGGGTGTCGAGCCGCAGTCGGAGACGGTGTGGCGCCAGGCTGACCGCTACGACGTCCCCCGGATCTGCTTCGTCAACAAGATGGACCGTGTCGGCGCGGAGTTCCACCGCTGCGTCGACATGATGATCAGCCGTCTGGGCGCGACCCCGGCTGTCATCCAGCTTCCTTGGGGCGTTGAGGCCGACTTCAAGGGCGTCATCGACCTCATCAAGATGAAGGGTTACCTCTGGAGCGCCGAGGCGGCCAAGGGCGAGATGTACGACACCGTCGACATCCCGGCCGACCACGCCGAGGCCGCTCGCGAGTGGCGTGACCGCCTCATCGAGACGGTCGCCGAGAACGACGACGAGCTGATGGAGCTCTTCCTCGAGGGCGTCGAGCCCACCGAGGAGCAGCTGGTCGCGGCCATCCGCCGCGCGACGCTGGCCAGCGCCATCAACCCGGTGCTCTGCGGCACCGCGTTCAAGAACAAGGGCGTGCAGCCCCTGCTCGACGCGATCGTCGCCTTCCTCCCCGCGCCGACCGACATCCCGGCCTTCAAGGGCCACGCGGTCGGCCACGAGGACAAGGTCATCGAGCGTCACGCCGACCCGACCGAGCCGTTCTCCGCTCTGGCCTTCAAGATCGCGAGCGACCCGCACCTGGGCAAGCTCACCTACATCCGCATCTACTCGGGCACGCTCGAGACCGGTTCACAGGTCGTCAACTCTGTGAAGGGTAAGAAGGAGCGGATCGGCAAGATCTACCAGATGCACGCCAACAAGCGCGAGGAGCGCCCGACGGCGATCGCCGGCCAGATCGTCGCGGTCATGGGTCTGAAGGACACCACGACCGGCGACACCCTGTCCGACCCGACCCACCAGGTCGTGCTCGAGTCGATGACGTTCCCGGCTCCGGTCATCAACGTCGCCATCGAGCCCAAGACCAAGGGCGACCAGGAGAAGCTGTCGACCGCCATCCAGCGGCTGGCCGAGGAGGACCCGTCCTTCCAGGTTCGCCGCGACGAGGAGACCGGTCAGACGGTCATCTGGGGCATGGGCGAGCTTCACCTGGAGATCCTCGTCGACCGTATGCGTCGCGAGTTCAAGGTCGAGGCCAACGTCGGCCGCCCGCAGGTGGCCTACCGCGAGACCATCCGCCGCAAGGTGGAGAAGCTCGACTACACCCACAAGAAGCAGACCGGTGGTTCCGGTCAGTTCGCTCGGGTGATCATCAACCTCGAGCCGCTGGGTGAGGGCAACGACGGCTACGAGTTCGAGAACAAGGTCACGGGTGGTCGTGTCCCGAGGGAGTACATCCCGTCGGTCGACGCGGGCGCCCAGGAGGCCGCCGAGTTCGGCGTGCTGGCCGGCTACCCGATGGTGGGCGTGAAGGTGACGCTCGTCGACGGTGCCGCGCACGACGTCGACTCCTCGGAAATGGCGTTCAAGATCGCCGGCTCGATGGCCTTCAAGGAGGCCGCGCGCAAGGCGGACGCAGTGCTTCTCGAGCCGATGATGGCCGTCGAGGTCACCACGCCCGAGGACTACATGGGTGATGTCATCGGTGACCTCAACGGTCGCCGCGGACAGATCCAGTCTATGGACGAGCGGGCCGGCGCCCGTCTCGTCACGGCGCTCGTGCCGCTGTCTGAGATGTTCGGCTACGTGGGTGACCTGCGTAGCAAGACGCAGGGGCGTGCGAGCTACAGCATGCAGTTCGACTCCTACTCGGAGGTGCCCCCGGGCATCGCCAAGGAGATCGTCGCGAAGGCCCGGGGCGAATAGTTCCAGGTCCTGAGGTGGCCGGGGTTGGTGGAGATCGTCGCCCCGCTGCCAAGGGACCCGGGGCGAATGAAGTCCTGGTCCCTGGTGGGGTGGCGAGAGCCACCCCACCGCCAAGGGGTTCGGGTGTTCCCGGGCCCGAGTGTGTAGACGAAAGTCAGTCAGATTCTCAAGGAGAGAACCAGTGGGCAAGGCCAAGTTCGAGCGGACTAAGCCGCACATGAACATCGGCACCATTGGACACATCGACCACGGCAAGACCACGCTGACCGCGGCGATCACCAAGGTGCTTCACGACCGTTTCCCCGAGCTGAACAAGGCGACCCCGTTCGACAAGATCGACAAGGCGCCCGAGGAGAAGGCTCGCGGCATTACGATCTCCATCGCGCACGTCGAGTACCAGACGGAGAAGCGTCACTACGCTCACGTTGACTGCCCTGGTCACGCCGACTACGTGAAGAACATGATCACCGGTGCCGCTCAGATGGACGGTGCGATCCTCGTGGTCGCCGCCACCGACGGCCCGATGCCGCAGACGAAGGAGCACGTCCTCCTGGCCCGCCAGGTCGGCGTCCCCTACATCGTCGTGGCCCTCAACAAGGCCGACATGGTCGACGACGAGGAGATCCTCGAGCTCGTCGAGCTTGAGGTCCGTGAGCTCCTGTCCGCTCAGGAGTTCCCCGGCGACGACCTGCCCGTCGTCCGCGTCTCCGCTCTCAAGGCTCTCGAGGGCGACCAGAAGTGGGCCGACAGCATCATCGAGCTGATGAACGCCGTCGACGAGAACGTGCCCGAGCCGCCGCGTGAGACGGACAAGCCGTTCCTCATGCCGGTCGAGGACGTCTTCTCGATCACCGGTCGCGGTACGGTCGTCACCGGCCGTATCGAGCGTGGTGTCGTCAAGATCAACGAGCAGGTCGACATCATCGGCATCAAGACCGAGAAGACCACCACCACCGTCACCAGCATCGAGATGTTCAACAAGATGCTCGACGAGGGTCACGCGGGTGACAACGCCGCCCTGCTGCTCCGTGGCATCAAGCGCGACGACGTCGAGCGCGGCCAGTGCATCATCAAGCCGGGCACGACCACCCCGCACACCGAGTTCAACGGCCAGGTCTACATCCTGTCCAAGGACGAGGGCGGCCGCCACACGCCGTTCTTCAACAACTACCGCCCGCAGTTCTACTTCCGTACGACTGACGTGACCGGTGTCGTGAACCTCCCCGAGGGCACGGAGATGGTCATGCCGGGCGACAACACCGAAATGCGCGTTGAGCTGATCCAGCCCATCGCCATGGAGGAAGGCCTCAAGTTCGCGATCCGTGAGGGTGGCCGCACCGTCGGCGCCGGCCGGGTCGTGAAGATCATCAAGTAGCTAGACCGTCGGGGCGGCGGTCGGCCCCGGACTTCTGGGACCGACCGCCGAACCACGTCAGGGACCTCATGTAAGAGGCCGTGATCCAGCAGTCGCTTCGGCCGCGGACATATGACCGAAGTCACTGCCGGATCACGGAAGAAAAGGCAGATCCACTGCGTCTGCCTCGTGGGGTCTGGCAGGTTCGACCTGCACCAATACAGCGGCAACAGGCCGCACGATACTTTTTCAGACGACAGCGAAGGACACCGAGGCCACTATGGCGGGACAGAAGATCCGCATCCGGCTTAAGGCCTATGACCACGAGGTCATCGACAGCTCGGCCAAGAAGATCGTCGAGACGGTGACGCGGACTGGCGCGAAGGTCGCGGGCCCGGTGCCGCTGCCGACCGAGAAGAACGTGTACTGCGTCATCCGCTCGCCGCACAAGTACAAGGACAGCCGCGAGCACTTCGAGATGCGCACGCACAAGCGGCTGATTGACATCATCGACCCGACCCCCAAGACGGTTGACTCGCTCATGCGTCTCGACCTTCCCGCGGGTGTCGACATTTCGATCAAGCTCTGAGGGAACGCACTGACATGGCTAAGACGATCAAGGGCGTCCTGGGCAAGAAGCTCGGCATGACCCAGGTCTTCGACGCGGACAACCGGCTGGTGCCGGTGACCGTGGTCGAGGCCGGTCCGTGCGTGGTGACCCGGGTCCGCACCGCAGAGAAGGACGGCTACTCCGCCATCCAGCTCGGCTTCGGGCAGGTCGACCCCAGGAAGGTCAACAAGCCGCTCGGCGACTACCTGCGTAAGCACGACATCACCCCGCGCCGTTACTTCGCGGAGATCCGCACCGACGACGCGAGCGACTACAACCTGGGCCAGGAGCTGCTGGCCGACACCTTCGAGGCCGGCCAGTTCGTCGACGTGACGGGCAAGAGCAAGGGCAAGGGCTTCGCCGGTGTCATGAAGCGGCACGGCTTCAGTGGTCTGGGCGCGTCGCACGGTACGCAGCGCAAGCACCGCTCGCCGGGTTCCATCGGTGGCTGCGCCACCCCGGGCCGCGTTTTCAAGGGTCTGCGCATGGCTGGTCGGATGGGTAACGTCCGCACCACTGTGCAGAGCCTGAAGGTTCACTCCGTGGACGCCGAGAAGGGTCTCATCCTGATCAAGGGTGCGATCCCCGGCGCCAACGGAAGCCTGGTCCTCGTCCGTACCGCTGCCAAGAAGGGGGCTGCCAAGTGAGCACCACTATTGACGTCCTCGACGCCAGCGGCGCCAAGGCCGGCACGGTCGACCTGCCCGAAGACATCTTCGGCGCCAAGGTCAACGTGCCGCTGATCCACCAGGTGGTCGTGGCCCAGCTCGCCGCTCGCCGGCAGGGCACCCACAAGGCCAAGACCCGTGGTGAGGTCTCCGGCGGCGGCAAGAAGCCGTACCGCCAGAAGGGCACCGGCCGCGCCCGTCAGGGCTCGACCCGCGCGCCGCAGTTCGCCGGCGGTGGCGTCGTCCACGGTCCCGTGCCGCGCGACTACTCGCAGCGCACGCCCAAGAAGATGAAGGCCGCCGCCCTGCGTGGCGCCCTCTCCGACCGGGCTGGCGGCGGCCGCGTCCACGTGGTCAGCACGCTGGTCGCGGGCGAGACGCCCAAGACCAAGGCCGCCCTGGAGGCGCTGCGCAAGATCACCCAGGCTCCGCGCGTTCTCGTCGTGGTCGACGAGGCCGACGAGCTGACGTGGCTGAGCCTGCGTAACGCTCCCGAGGTCCACCTGCTGGACGCGGGGCAGCTCAACACGTACGACGTGCTCGTGGCGGACGACGTGGTCTTCACGCAGGAGGCGTACGACCAGGTCGTCGCCCGCCTGAGCGACAGCGGGAAGGAAGAGGCCTGATGGAGAAGATCGCCGACCCGCGCGACATCATCATCAAGCCGGTCGTCTCTGAGAAGAGCTACGGCCTGATCGATGAGAACAACAAGTACACGTTCCTGGTGAAGAACACCGCCAACAAGACCCAGGTCAAGATCGCGGTTGAGCAGATCTTCGGGGTCAAGGTCACCAGCGTGAACACGATCAACCGGCAGGGCAAGCGCAAGCGCACCCGTACCGGTTTCGGCAAGCGTCCCGACACCAAGCGCGCGATCGTGAGCCTGGTCGAGGGCGATCGGATCGACATCTTCGGTCAGATCGGCTAGCAGCGCCATAGAAGTGAGCGCGGGCCGCATGGCCCACGCGGGGCTGAGACCGTCGCGCTTCCGCGCGGCGGGCTCACCCATGTAACCGACGAAGGATGAACGAAAAAGATGGGCATCCGTAAGTACAAGCCGACGACCCCGGGTCGCCGCGGGTCGAGTGTCTCGGACTTCTCCGAGATCACCCGCAGCACGCCCGAGAAGTCGCTGCTTGCGCCCCTTCACAGCAAGGGCGGCCGTAACGTACACGGCCGGGTGACCGCCCGCCACCAGGGCGGCGGTCACAAGCGCGCCTACCGGATCATTGACTTCCGTAGGCATGACAAGGACGGCATTCCGGCCAAGGTCGCTCACATCGAGTACGACCCCAACCGCACCGCCAACATCGCTCTGCTCCACTACGCCGACGGCGAGAAGCGCTACATCATCGCGCCGACCGGCATCAAGCAGGGCGACCGTATCGAGAACGGCCCCACTGCCGACATCAAGCCGGGCAACTGCCTGCCGCTGCGCAACATCCCGACCGGTACCTTCATCCACGCGGTGGAGCTCCGTCCGGGCGGCGGCGCCAAGCTCGGCCGTTCCGCGGGCGCCCAGATCCAGCTGCTCGCCAAGGAAGGCCAGTACGCGACCCTGCGTATGCCGTCCGGTGAAATGCGCATGGTCGACGTGCGCTGCCGGGCGACGGTCGGCCAGGTCGGCAACGCCGAGCAGGCCAACATCAACTGGGGCAAGGCCGGCCGTATGCGGTGGAAGGGCAAGCGCCCCACCGTCCGCGGTGTCGCGATGAACCCCGTCGACCACCCGCACGGTGGTGGTGAGGGCAAGACCTCCGGTGGTCGCCACCCGGTGAACCCGAAGGGCAAGCCCGAGGGCCGCACCCGTCAGGCCAACAAGGCCAGCGACCGGTTGATCATCCGTCGCCGGAGCAAGAGGAAGAAGCGGTAGGAGCAGCCGAAATGCCACGTAGCCTTAAGAAGGGTCCCTTCGTGGACGGTCACCTTCAGAAGAAGGTCGACGTCCAGAACGAGAAGGGCACCAAGAACGTCATCAAGACGTGGTCGCGGCGCTCCATGATCGTTCCCGACATGCTCGGGCACACGATCGCCGTGCACGACGGCCGCAAGCACGTCCCGGTCTTCGTGACCGAGTCGATGATCGGCCACAAGCTGGGAGAGTTCGCCCCCACGCGGACCTTCCGCAGCCACGTCAAGGAAGACCGCCGCAGCCGGCGGTAAGCGTCCCGGAAGTAGGAGAAAGCGATGGAAGCCAGGGCTCAGGCGCGGTTCGTCCGTGTCACGCCCCAGAAGGCCCGCCGTGTGGTGGACCTCATTCGCGGGCTGCCCGCTTCGGAGGCGCAGGCCGTGCTGCAGTTCGCTCCCCAGTCGGCGAGCGAACCGATCTACAAGGTGCTCAGCAGCGCTATGGCGAACGCGGAGCACAACTTCGACCTCGACCCGCAGACGCTCGTCGTCAGCCGGGCGTGGGTCGACGAGGGCCCGACGCTGAAGCGGTTTCGCCCGCGTGCACAGGGTCGTGCCTATCGGATCAACAAGCGGACGAGCCACATCACTGTGATCGTGGAGTCCCGCGAGCCGAAGGGAAGGACCCGATAGTGGGCCAGAAGGTTAACCCGCACGGGTTCCGCCTCGGCATCACGACCGACTTCAAGAGCCGGTGGTACGCCGACAAGCTGTACAAGTCGTACGTCGCCGAGGACGTGGCGATCCGCCGCATGCTGCAGAAGGGCATGGAGCGGGCCGGCATCTCCAAGGTCGAGATCGAGCGCACGACGGACCGCGTTCAGGTGGACATCCACACCGCGCGTCCGGGCATCGTGATCGGCCGCCGCGGCGCCGAGGCGGACCGTATCCGTGGCGACCTGGAGAAGCTGACCAAGAAGCAGGTCCAGCTCAACATCCTCGAGGTCAAGAACCCGGAGATCGACGCGCAGCTCGTCGCGCAGGGCGTGGCCGAGCAGCTGTCCAGCCGTGTGTCGTTCCGTCGCGCCATGCGCAAGGCGATGCAGTCGGCCATGAAGTCCGGCGCCAAGGGCATCCGTGTCCAGTGCGCCGGTCGTCTGGGCGGCGCCGAGATGTCGCGGTCGGAGTTCTACCGCGAGGGCCGCGTGCCGCTGCACACCCTCCGCGCGGACATCGACTACGGCTTCTACGAGGCCCGCACGACCTTCGGCCGCATCGGCGTGAAGGTCTGGATCTACAAGGGCGAGGCTCCGACCAGCCGCGCCGAGCGTGAGGCGGCTGCCGCCGGCGCTCGTGCCGGCCAGCGTCGCGAGCGTGACGACCGTCGTGGTGGTGGCGGCGACCGTCCGCGTCGTGGTGGCGGCGACCGCCCCCGTCGCGGTGGCGGTGGCCGTGGCGACCGCGCCCCCCGCACTGAGGCGGCCTCGCAGGCCGCCCCCGAGACCGGCCCGGCTGCGCAGCCGGGTGCTGAAGGGAGCTGACCATGCTGATCCCGCGCAGGGTCAAGCACCGCAAGCAGCACCGGCCTGACCGCAGCGGAGCCGCCAAGGGCGGCACCAGGGTCACGTTCGGCGAGTTCGGCATTCAGGCGGTTGAGCACTCCTACGTGACCAACCGTCAGATCGAGTCGGCTCGTATCGCCATGACCCGTCACATCCGCCGTGGCGGCAAGGTGTGGATCAACATCTACCCCGACCGTCCGCTCACGAAGAAGCCCGCTGAGACCCGCATGGGTTCCGGTAAGGGTTCGCCGGAGTGGTGGATCGCCAACGTCAAGCCCGGACGCGTGATGTTCGAGCTGTCCGGCGTGGCGGAGTCGGTCGCACGTGAGGCGCTCACCAGGGCGATCCACAAGCTGCCGATGAAGTGCAAGATCGTTAAGCGTGAAGTGGGTGAGGCGTGATGGCTAAGGGCCTGACCGCCGGCGAGCTGCGGCTCGAGGACGAGGACACCCTCGTCCAGAAGCTGAAGGAGGCGAAGGAGGAGCTGTTCAACCTCCGCTTCCAGGCGGCGACCGGTCAGTTGGAGAGCCACGGGCGGCTGCGCGCCGTCCGCCGCGAGATCGCCCGTATCTACACCGTGATGCGCGAGCGGGAGCTCGGCATCGTCACGGTCGAGAAGGAGACGAGCGATGGCTGAGACCGAGACCACTGAGACGAACGAGCAGCGGAACTTCCGCAAGGTCCGCGAGGGCCTTGTCGTGAGCGACAAGATGGACAAGACCGTCGTCGTCGCCGTCGAGGACCGCGTCAAGCACCGTCTGTACGGCAAGGTCATCCGCCGTACGACCAAGTACAAGGCACACGACGAGGCCAACGCCTGCGGCGTCGGCGACCGCGTGCTGCTCATGGAGACCCGCCCCCTCTCCGCCACCAAGCGGTGGAGGGTCGTGGAGATCCTCGAGAAGGCCAAGTAACAACAGCCTTCCCGACATATACCGCGCCTCGTGGGGGCTCTGAGAGCCCCCATGACGGCGTCCAAGGACGCGGGGCCACACGTGGTCTCGCGTCGCCTGCGGTGCGGCGCCTACGGGCGTTGTGGCCGTGGGAACAAGACAACAACGGTTCCGCCAGGCTCAGAGATGAGAACCGGCGCGACTAACAGGAGTTCAAAGTGATCCAGCAGGAGTCGCGGCTCAAGGTCGCCGACAACACGGGGGCGAAGGAAATCCTTTGCATCCGTGTGCTCGGTGGCTCGGGCCGACGCTACGCCGGTATCGGCGACATCATCGTCGCCACTGTCAAGGACGCGCTGCCGGGCAGCACGGGCGTCAAGAAGGGCGACGTGGTCAAGGCCGTCATCGTCCGCACGGTCAAGGAGCGCCGCCGGCCCGACGGCTCCTACATCCGCTTCGACGAGAACGCCGCCGTCATCATCAAGGACAGCGGTGACCCTCGCGGCACTCGTATCTTCGGCCCGGTCGGCCGCGAGCTGCGTGACAAGAAGTTCATGCGGATCATCTCGCTCGCCCCGGAGGTGCTGTGATGCCGAAGTCGCTGCATGTGAAGAAGGGTGACCTGGTCCAGGTCATCGCCGGCAAGGACAAGGGTGCCAAGGGTCACGTGATCGCCACGTTCCCGCGCGAGGACCGCGTGGTGGTCGAGGGCATCAACATGATCAAGAAGCACTCCAAGGAGACCCACCAGGGTCCGCGCGGCGCCAAGACGGGCGGCGTGCAGACCATGGAGGGCCCCATCCACGTCTCGAACGTGAAGAAGCTCAAGGACGACAAGCCCGCCGAGAAGAAGGCCGACGAGAAGAAGGCCGACGAGACGGGTGAGGACAGCTGATGACTGCCACGACCACTGAGACCGAGCGCCCGACGCCGCGACTCAAGACGAAGTACCGCGAGGAGATCGCGGCCCAGCTTCGCGAGCAGTTCGGCATCGAGAACGTCATGCAGATCCCGGCGCTGACCAAGATCAAGGTCAACATGGGTGTCGGCGAGGCGGCTCGCGACTCGAAGCTCATCGAGGGCGCCGTCCGCGACCTCACCGTGATCACCGGCCAGAAGCCGGCCGTCGTCCGGGCGCGCAAGTCCATCGCCCAGTTCAAGCTGCGCGAGGGCATGCCGATCGGCGCGCACGTCACGCTGCGCGGCGACCGTATGTGGGAGTTCCTCGACCGGCTGCTGGCGCTGGCCCTGCCCCGTATCCGGGACTTCCGGGGCCTGTCGCCCAAGCAGTTCGACGGCAACGGCAACTACACCTTCGGTCTGACCGAGCAGGTCATGTTCCACGAGGTCGACCAGGACAAGGTCGACCGGCCGCGGGGCATGGACATCACGATCGTGACCACCGCGAAGAACGACGACCAGGGCCGGGCGCTGCTGAAGCTCCTCGGCTTCCCGTTCAAGGAGGCCTGATCCAATGGCGAAGAAGTCGCTGATCGCCAAGGCGGGGCGCAAGCAGAAGTTCGAGGTCCGGGCGTACACCCGTTGCACGCGTTGTGGCCGGCCGCGCGCCGTCTACCGCAAGTTCGGGCTCTGCCGCGTGTGCTTCCGCGAGATGGCGCACCGGGGCGAGCTGCCCGGCATCACCAAGTCGAGCTGGTAGATAACCTTAGGGGCGGCCTCGTGCCGCCCCTGGGTGATCATATTTTCAGAAGAAGACCAGGGCGCTCTCAAAGAGCGTCCATGACCGCGCCGAAGGTCCACCGGCAGAGCGCTGCTTGGCCGACTGGAAACCGCGGCGAGGAAGGCCACTGGCCATGACGATGACCGACCCGATCGCAGACATGCTGACGCGTCTGCGAAACGCGAATTCGGCGTACCACGACAGCGTGTCGATGCCGTACTCCAAGATCAAGGCGCACATCGCCGAGATCCTCCAGCAGGAGGGTTACATCCAGGCTTGGACCGTCGAGGACGCCAAGGTTGGCAAGAACCTCGTGGTGGAGCTCAAGTTCGGGCCGACTCGTGAGCGGTCGCTCGCGGGCGTGCGCCGGGTGTCGAAGCCCGGTCTGCGGGTTTATGCAAAGAAGGACAACCTGCCTCGGGTCCTGGGCGGACTGGGCGTCGCGATCATCTCGACGTCCCACGGCCTCATGACCGACAAGCAGGCCGGCAAGCGTGGCGTGGGCGGGGAAGTCCTCGCCTACGTCTGGTAGAGGGGAGGAACACAGCATGTCGAGAATCGGACGGCTGCCCATCCCTGTGCCCAGCGGCGTGGACATCACGATCACCGGCCAGGAAGTCCAGGTAAAGGGCCCGAAGGGCACGCTCAGTCACAAGGTCGCCGAGCCCATCACGGTCGCTCGCGACGAAGACGGCTCCGTCGCCGTCTCCCGGCCCAACGACGAGAACAAGGTCCGTGCGCTGCACGGCCTGTCGAGGACGCTCATCGCCAACATGGTGCAGGGTGTCACCCAGGGTTACTCCAAGTCCCTGGAGATCGTCGGCGTCGGTTACCGCGTCTTGGCCAAGGGTCCGACGCAGCTGGAGTTCTCGCTGGGCTTCAGTCACCCGGTCATCGTCGACGCCCCCGAGGGCGTCACCTTCCGCGTCGAGAAGCCGACCGTGTTCCACGTGGACGGCATCGACAAGCAGAAGGTCGGCGAGGTCGCGGCCAACATCCGCAAGCTGCGCAAGCCTGACCCGTACAAGGGCAAGGGCGTGCGCTACCAGGGCGAACAGATCCGCCGCAAGGTCGGAAAGGCTGGTAAGTAGGCATGGCTCCGAAGACTGCGTTCAGCAAGCACACGGCTGCCCGCACCGTCTCGCGGGCCCGCCGTCACCGCCGCGTCCGCAAGAACGTCGTCGGCACGACCGCGCGTCCGCGCCTGGTCGTCAACCGTTCGACCCGTCACATGTTCGTCCAGATCGTGGACGACACCGTCGGCCACACGCTGGTGAGCGCGTCCACCATGGACCCCTCGCTGCGCGTGCTCGAGGCGGACAAGACCGAGAAGGCGAAGAAGGTCGGCGAGCTCCTCGCTCAGCGGGCCAAGGAAGCCGGGATCACCGCTGTCGTGTTCGACCGCGGTGGCAACCGCTACGCCGGCCGCATCGCGGCTCTGGCGGACAGCGCCCGCGAAGGCGGGCTCGAATTCTGATGGCAACTGAGAAGAGGAACCACTGATGGCTGCAGCTCCGCGTCGCGGTGGCGGCACCGGTGGCGAGCGGCGGGACCGTCGTGACGATCGCCGCGGTGGCGCCGCCGACAAGGGCGTCTCGTACATCGAGCGCGTAGTGAAGATCAACCGAGTGGCCAAGGTCGTGAAGGGTGGTCGTCGCTTCAGCTTCACCGCCCTCGTCATCGTCGGTGACGGCAACGGCCTGGTCGGCGTCGGCTACGGCAAGGCCAAGGAAGTGCCCGCGGCCATCGCCAAGGGCGTCGAAGAGGCCAAGAAGCACTTCTTCAAGGTGCCTCGGATCCAGGGCACCATCCCGCACACCGTGCAGGGCGAGGAGGCGGCCGGCGTCGTCTTCCTGCGTCCGGCCTCGGCCGGTACCGGCGTCATCGCCGGCGGCCCGGTGCGCGCGGTGCTGGAGTGCGCGGGCATCCACGACGTGCTGTCGAAGTCGCTCGGCTCCGACAACCCGATCAACATCGTGCACGCCACCGTGGCGGCTCTGAAGGGCCTCTCGCGCCCCGAGGAGATCGCCGCCCGCCGTGGCCTGCCGATCGAGGACGTCGCTCCGGCCCGCATGCTGAAGGCTCAGCGTGAGGGTCTCGCCGAGGCGGCGGCCGCGAAGGCGGTGAGCTAGTCATGGCACGCCTGAAGATCACTCAGGTTCGCTCGAAGATCGGTGGCAAGCAGAACCAGCGTGACTCGCTGCGTTCGCTTGGCCTGAAGCGAATCGGCGACGTCGTCGTCAAGGAGGACCGGCCCGAGATTCGCGGGATGGTCTCCGTGGTGACGCACCTCGTCGAGGTGGAAGAGGTCGACTAGTCATGACTGACAAGGCTCCGCTCAAGATTCACGACCTGCGTCCCGCCCCCGGCGCCAACAAGGCCAAGATCCGCAAGGGTCGCGGCGAGGCGTCGAAGGGCAAGACCTCCGGTCGCGGCACCAAGGGCAGCCACGCCCGTACGACGGTCCCCCTCGGCTTCGAGGGTGGCCAGGTGCCGCTGCAGAGGCGTCTGCCGAAGCTCAAGGGCTTCTCCAACGCCCTGTTCAAGACGACCTACCAGGTCGTCAACCTGGACAAGCTCGGTGAGCTGTTCCCCGAGGGTGGCGAGGTCACCGTCGAGGCGCTGGTCGCCAAGGGCGCCGTCCGCAAGAACCAGCTCGTGAAGGTGCTCGGCACCGGCGAGATCTCCGTCTCGGTGAACGTTCAGGCTCACGCCTTCTCGTCCACCGCGAAGGAGAAGATCGCCGCTGCGGGTGGCTCCGTTACCGAGCTGTAAGAGCTATTACGAGGCGTGGGGGCTTTGACAAATGCCCCCACGCCCGTAGTGCGTTAGAGTTCGCGAGACGGCAGGCTTCTGACCGACTCGTTTGACCTAAGACACAGATGTCAGATCCCTGCACCATCGCATACTCACACCGCCGTAAAGGCGCGCAGGAGGGACCGTGCTGACCGCGTTTACCCGGGCGTTCCGGACACCGGACCTGCGCAAGAAGTTGCTCTTCACCCTGGGCATCATCGCGCTTTTCCGTCTCGGCTCGGTTCTTCCGACTCCGGGAGTTCACGTCCAGAACCTCGCGGCCTGTTTCGAGCAGGCCCGTAACGGAGCCGCCGGCAACATCTACGGGATGGTGCAGCTGTTCAGTGGTGGTGCGCTCCTGAAACTTTCGGTGTTCGCGCTGGGCATCATGCCGTACATCACCGCGAGCATCATTCTCCAGCTGCTCGTCGTCGTCATTCCGCGACTTGAGGCGCTGAAGAAGGAGGGACAGGCAGGCCAGACCAAGATCACGCAGTATACGCGTTATCTGACCATCGGTCTTGCCATCCTGCAGTCCACCGCCTTCATCGCGCTGGCCCGCACCGGGCAGCTGTTCCCGAACTGCCAGCAGGACGTGCTGCTCGACCCCGACAACATCTTCCAGATCGTGACGATGGTGGTCATCATGACCGCCGGTACGTCCGTGATCATGTGGCTCGGTGAGCTCATCACCGACCGCGGCGTCGGCAACGGCATGTCCATCCTGATCTTCACCCAGGTCGTCGCGGTCTTCCCGTCCGAGCTGGCCAACATCTTCCAGGCGAACAAGTTCACCTTCACGGTCGTCATGGTCGTCGGCATCTTCATGATCGCCGCGGTGGTCTTCGTCGAGCAGGCACAGCGGCGCATCCCGGTCCAGTACGCCAAGCGGATGGTCGGGCGCCGGATGTACGGCGGCACGTCCACCTACATCCCGCTGAAGGTCAACCAGGCCGGCATCATCCCGGTCATCTTCGCCTCCTCGCTGCTCTACCTGCCGCAGCTGCTGACGTCGCTCTTCCAGAGCACGGACAACGCGTTCATCCGCTGGATCTCGCAGAACCTGGCCACGGGCGACACGCCGATCTACATGACCACGTTCTTCCTGCTGATCATCTTCTTCACGTACTTCTACGTGTCCATCACGTTCAACCCCACTGAAGTCGCCGACAACATGAAGAAGTACGGTGGTTTCATTCCGGGCATCCGTCCTGGCAGGCCGACGGCTGAATACCTGAACTTCGTGCTCACTCGTCTGACCGCGCCGGGCTCGCTCTATCTGGGTCTGATCGCCATGGTCCCGATCGTCGCGCTTGCGGTGTCCGGTGCGAGCCAGAACTTCCCGTTCGGAGGGACGAGCATTCTGATCATGGTAGGCGTCGGCCTTGACACCGTTAAGCAGATCGAGAGCCAGCTCCAGCAGCGTAACTACGAAGGTTTCCTGCGGTAGTGCGTCTCGTTCTGGTCGGGCCCCCCGGAGCGGGTAAGGGGACACAGGCCCAGTACATCGCATCGAACCTGTCCATCCCGAAGATCTCGACAGGTGACATCTTCCGTGCCAACGTTTCGGGAGGCACGGATCTTGGCAAGCTGGCCAAGACGTACATGGACCGTGGTGACCTGGTGCCCGACGAGGTCACCATCGCCATGGTCCGTGACCGTCTGTCCGAGGACGACGCGCAGGACGGGTTCCTGCTCGACGGCTTCCCGAGGAACGTCGCGCAGGCGGAGATCCTGCGCGACATGCTCAAGGACTGGGGCCAGGCGCTCGACCTCGTACTCGAGCTCGTCGTCGACGACGACGAGGTGGTCAGGCGGCTGGCCGGCCGGCGCACCTGCAGCCAGTGCGGCCGCATCTGGCACGTCGAGTTCGACGACAAGAAGGACGACAAATGCGACGCGTGCGGGGGCGCGCTCTTCCAGCGTGACGACGACAAGGAGGAGACCGTCCGGCACCGCCTGGAGGTCTACCAGGAGCAGACGGCACCGCTGGTCTCCTACTACGCCGACGAGGACATCCTCGTGGGGGTCGACGCCACGGGCCCGGTCGAGGAGGTCACCCAGCGGGCCATGGATGCGATCCGCCCGTACATGGGTTAGCTCCGGCTACGAGCGATTTGCGGAGGTGGCACGGGTTTCCGTGCCACCTCGCGGCTATTGTGGGGGGAATTGGGCCCCCATAGTGGCCCGTTGAGACCCAGGGGGGCAGAAGATGTTCAAAAGGAACAGACACGGCATTCAGATCAAGTCGCCAGAGCAGCTGGAGAAGATGCGGGCGGCGGGCCTGGTGGTCGGGCGCACGCTCGACCTGCTCAAGCGCTCGGTCGAGCCCGGCATGACGCCGCTCGACCTCGACGTCATCGCCGAGAAGGCGATCAGGGACGAGGGCGCGATCCCGTCGTTCAAGGGCTATCAGGGTTTCCCCGCGACGATCTGCGCGTCGGTGAACGACGAGGTGGTGCACGGCATCCCGACCGACGCCAGGAAGCTGCGCGAGGGCGACGTCATCTCCATCGACTGCGGCGCGATCCTGGACGGCTGGCACGGCGACTCGGCCGTCACGGTCCCGATCGGCGAGGTGGACCCGAAGCTCACCGAGCTGATGCGGATCACCGAGGAGGCCATGTGGCGCGGCATCGCGGCGCTGCGGGTCGGCCGCCACCTGTCCGACATCGGCTACGAGGTGGAGCGGTACGTCAAGTCGCAGGGCCGCTTCGGCATCCCCCCGGAGTACGGTGGGCACGGCATCGGCACCGAGATGCACATGGACCCCTGGATCGCCAACCACGGCCGGCCCGGCCGCGGCCCGGTGCTGGAAGAGGGCATGTGCCTGGCCATCGAGCCCATGGTCAACCTGGGCACCGAGCGGACCCGCGTGCTGGCCGACGAGTGGACCGTGGTGACGATCGACGGCAAGCAGTCCGCAC
Source organism: Nonomuraea sp. NPDC005650 (assembly GCF_040605375.1). Lineage (NCBI taxonomy): Bacteria > Bacillati > Actinomycetota > Actinomycetes > Streptosporangiales > Streptosporangiaceae > Nonomuraea > Nonomuraea sp. NPDC005650. The sequence continues at coordinate 241,105 of NZ_JBEXCR010000018.1, read as the reverse complement.
ACTTCGAACACAGCGTCGCCGTGACACATAATGGTCCTTGGGTGCTGACCGCCCTGGACGGTGGCAAAGAGCGCCTGGCCCAACCGCAGAACTGACCCCCGGGAGTGGGTGGGATGGCGAACAGCCCCGAGATGCGAGCCTCCGACGGTGATCGTGACCGCGTCGCCGCCATCCTCCGTGAGCACACCGCGCAGGGCCGCATCACGATGGACGAGTTCAACGAGCGGCTCGAAGAGCTGTACAAGAGCAAGACGTACGGAGAGCTGGCCAGGCTGACGGTCGACCTGCCCGACGTCGACCTGCGCAACCGGCCCGCCGTGGTGCCGCAGAACAGCCCCGCCAAGCGCGCCGGCGCGCATCCCGGCATCCGGGCGGCCTGGAGCGCCTGGGCCGCGGCCAGCGGCATCAACTGGGTGATCTGGCTGATCGTGAGCATCACGTCGGGAGACCTGATCTACCCCTGGCCGCTGTGGGTCATGGGCCCGTGGGGGGTCATCCTGCTGGTCAGCACCGTCTTCGGAGACCAGCAGAAGAAGCACAAGTAGGGCTGTGTGCACTAGTGCACTGTGTGCATTCGTGCGCAGTACGGATATGTCTGGATTCCTAACGTGAGCTGTGTCGGGAAGCACGACTCACGGAGGAACCCAAATGCGCAAGATGCTTGCGGCCGCCACCCTCGCCGGCTCGATCGCCGTCACCGGCCTCGCCGTCGCCCCCGCCGCCCAGGCGGCCACCGCCACCCAGTCGACGGTCACGTCGATCAGCAGCTGGGGCAAGTACTACTCGAGCAACCACAAGGCCTACACGTACGGCAAGACCTGGAAGCAGAACGGCAAGGTCTACACCCACTGGTACGGCAAGGAGTTCACGCCGAAGAAGGGGTACGTGTGGTTCAAGTACTACTCCGGCGGCCAGTGGCACAAGTTCGTCCAGGCCTGGGACGGCTCGTACCAGGCGACCTGGTCGAAGTTCGGCATCAAGAAGCTGTACACCTACACCTGCTGGGGCGGCGCGTTCAAGTACTGCGGTCCGGAGCACCGCATCTACTAGGACCTCGACCCACTGGAACAGGGCCCGCCGGGATCTCTCCCTCGGCGGGCCTTCCGCATTCGGGGATGGCTCGAAGGCCGATGAATGTGGGGTAGACTCTTCTCTGGTTGTGTCAGGACACCTGGCACGCGTTTCGCGTTTTAGGCTCAGGTGTCGTACACTCCTTAGTCGGCTCACTATGACTATCACGCGTCGGCGATCGTTGCCGGTCGCCGCTCTCTTCGAAGCGTGAGGTCGCGGCTGCTTAGTGAACCGGAGCCTCAGACGATCGATCAGTGAAACGCGAGGAATCTTGGCCAAGAAAGACGGCGCCATCGAGATCGAGGGCACTGTGGTCGAGTCGCTCCCGAACGCCATGTTCCGGGTGCAGCTCGACAACGGCCATAAGGTCCTGGCCCATATCAGCGGGCGAATGCGGATGCACTACATCCGGATTCTGCCGGACGACAGGGTAGTCGTTGAACTGAGCCCCTACGACCTGAGTCGTGGGCGGATCGTCTACCGATACAAGTAAGACGTCTGAGGAATCACGAAGGACAATGAAGGTAAAGCCGAGCGTCAAGAAGATCTGCGACAAGTGCAAGGTGATCCGCCGGCACGGTCGCGTCATGGTGATCTGCGACAACCTGCGCCACAAGCAGCGCCAGGGCTAGTCGCCGCAAGGCTCCCCGAGTCCGCCCCGATTGAGGGAGCGGGCTCGACGCATGAGGAGCCTGAGTCAGTAATCGCGTCTCACACCTGAGCAGGCGGGCCTTTTTCGAAAGGCTCGAACCGCTCTGGAGACCCCCGGTCGGAGGCCGGGGCCCTCACCCCGGGCATTGGGGAGGGGTAGTGCGGCGCAAGACCTCCGCCACAAAGAAGGAGAATGCCCGACCATGGCTCGCCTGGTTGGCGTCGACCTCCCCCGCGAGAAGCGGCTGGAGATCGCTCTCACCTACATCTACGGAATCGGCCGCACCCGCGCCCAGGAGATCCTCCAGGCCACCGGTGTCAGCGGCGACCTCCGCGTGCACCAGCTCTCCGACACCGAGCTCGTCCCGATGCGTGACTACATCGAGGCGAACTTCAAGATCGAGGGTGACCTGCGCCGCGAGGTCCAGGCCGACATCCGTCGCAAGATCGAAATCGGTTGTTACCAGGGCATCCGGCACCGCAAGGGCCTGCCCGTCCACGGTCAGCGCACGCAGACCAACGCGCGCACCCGCAAGGGCAAGAAGAAGACCGTGGCCGGTAAGAAGAAGCCCGGTAAGAAGTAGTCCACAGCCGCGGACCGAAGACCTCAGGAGTAATGGCAAACAATGCCTCCTAAGAGCCGCCAGGGCGCGCCGAAGAAGGTGCGCCGCAAGGAAAAGAAGAACGTCGCTCACGGGCACGCCCACATCAAGAGCACGTTTAACAACACGATCGTCTCGATCACGGACCCCAACGGGAACGTGATCTCCTGGGCCAGCGCCGGCCACGTGGGTTTCAAGGGCTCCCGTAAGTCCACCCCGTTCGCCGCCCAGATGGCCGCGGAGAACGCCGCTCGCCGCGCCATGGAGCACGGCATGCGCAAGGTCGACGTCTTCGTCAAGGGTCCCGGCTCCGGCCGTGAGACCGCGATCCGCTCGCTTCAGGCCACCGGCCTCGAGGTGGGCTCGATCCAGGACGTCACCCCGGTTCCGCACAACGGTTGCCGGCCGCCGAAGCGCCGCCGCGTCTGAATACGCCCAGGAGATACTGACAAATGGCTCGTTACACGGGCGCGGACTGCAAGCTCTGCCGCCGGGAGAAGACCAAGCTCTTCCTCAAGGGCAGCAAGTGCGAGTCCGCGAAGTGCCCCATCGAGATCCGTCCTTACCCGCCGGGTGAGCACGGCCGCGGACGTCCCAAGGAGTCCGAGTACCAGCTTCAGCTTCGTGAGAAGCAGAAGACCCGCCGCATCTACGGCGTCCTCGAGAAGCAGTTCCACAACTACTACGAGGAAGCCACCCGCAAGACGGGCAAGACCGGTGAGGCGCTGCTCCAGATCCTGGAGAGCCGTCTCGACAATGTGATCTACCGCGCCGGTTTCGCCCAGTCGCGCGACGCCGCCCGCCAGCAGGTGCGCCACGGCCACATCCTGGTGAACGGCAAGAAGGTCGACATCCCGTCCTACCGCATTCGCGAGCACGACATCATCGAGGTCCGCGAGAACAAGCGCAACCTTCTGCCCTACGAGGTCGCCCGTGCGACCGCGGGCGAGCGCACCGTTCCCGCGTGGCTCGGCGTCGTGCCCGAGAAGCTCCGCGTCCTGGTTCACCAGCTGCCGGTTCGCCAGCAGATCGACACCCAGGTCCAGGAGCAGCTCATCGTCGAGTACTACTCGAAGTGAGCATGAGTCGAGGTGCGGATTTCCGCACCTCGACTACGCTTTTTAATCGGAGTGGCGTCATATGGCGGGCGCCACACGAAAAAGGGGAGACCCCACATGCTGATCGCTCAGCGCCCGACTCTTCTCGAAGAGTCGATCGACGACACCCGGTCCCGGTTCGTCATCGAGCCGCTGGAGCCGGGCTTCGGCTACACCATCGGCAACTCGCTCCGCCGCACGCTGCTGTCGTCCATTCCGGGCGCGGCCGTGACGAGCATCCGGATCGAGGGCGTCCTGCACGAGTTCTCGACCGTTCCCGGGGTCAAGGAAGACGTCACCGACATCATCCTCAACCTCAAGGAACTGGTCGTCTCCTCCGAGCACGACGAGCCGGTCGTGATGTACCTGCGCAAGCAGGGCCCGGGTGAGGTCACCGCCGCCGACATCGCGCCGCCGGCCGGTGTCGAGGTGCACAACCCCGAGCTCCGCATCGCCACGCTCAACGGCAAGGCGAAGCTGGAGATGGAGCTGACCGTCGAGCGCGGTCGCGGTTATGTCTCCGCCGCCCAGAACAAGCAGCCGGGCCAGGAGATCGGTCGCATCCCGATCGACTCGATCTACTCCCCGGTGCTCAAGGTCACCTACAAGGTCGAGGCGACCCGAGTCGAGCAGCGTACCGACTTCGACCGTCTCATCCTCGACGTCGAGACCAAGCCGGCCATGAAGCCCCGCGATGCGGTGGCCTCCGCCGGTAAGACCCTCGTCGAGCTCTTCGGCCTGGCCCGCGAGCTCAACGTCGAGGCCGAGGGCATCGACATCGGCCCGTCGCCGACCGACGCGGCCCTGGCCGCGGACCTGGCGCTGCCGATCGAGGAGCTGAACCTCACCGTTCGCTCCTACAACTGCCTCAAGCGCGAGGGCATCCACACCGTGGGCGAGCTCGTCGCGCGCAGCGAGCAGGACCTGCTGGACATCCGGAACTTCGGCGCCAAGTCGATCGAAGAGGTCAAGCAGAAGCTGCACGAGATGTCGCTGGCGCTCAAGGACTCCCCGCCCGGGTTCGACCCGAGCGCGGTGGCCGGCGGCGGCTACGACGACGACGACAGCGCGTACGTCGAGACCGAGCAGTACTGATCCGCTTTTCGAAGGCCCCGCGCGGTGTCATGGCGCGGGGCCACAGCAACGGATCGCATGAGCGACTGCGATCCGGCCCGACTCCGGTACCTGGTACGGCCGGGGCGGGTTAATCCAAGAGGAGAAAGACCATGCCCAAGCCCACCAAGGGTGCACGTCTTGGCGGCAGCCCGGCGCACGAGCGGCTGATCCTGGCCAACCTGGCCACCGATCTGTTCCGCCACGGCAAGATCCGCACGACGGTCACGAAGGCCAAGCGCCTGCGCCCGCTGGCGGAGCGCCTGATCACCAAGGCGAAGAAGGGCGACATCCACAACCGTCGTCAGGTCCTGACCGTGGTCAAGGACAAGGGCGTCGTGCACCACCTCTTCACCGAGATCGCGACGACGTTCGCCGAGCGTCCCGGTGGCTACACCCGGATCACCAAGATCGGTCCGCGCAAGGGCGACAACGCCCCGATGGCGGTCATCGAGCTGGTGGCCGAGCCGCTGAACGCCGTCACGACCCGCCGCACCGAGGCCGCCGCCGCGGCTCCGGCGCCCGCCGCGGAGGAGACCGAGGCCCCCAAGGCCGAGGAGAGCGAGGCCCCCGAGGCCGCCGCCGAGGAGACCCCCGCCGCGGAGACCGCGGCTGAGGAGGCCCCGGCCGCCGAGGCGAAGAAGGACGAGGCCTGATCTTTCAGGTCGGACGAGACGGGCCCGGACCCCTGCGGGGTGCGGGCCCGTTTTCCATTGAAGGAGGATCATCGTGGTACGGCTCCGCCTCGACCTCGCGTACGACGGGACCGACTTCTCCGGATGGGCCAGGCAGCCGGGACGCCGCACGGTCCAGGGCGAGATCGAGCAGGCGCTCGGCAGGATCCTGCGCCTCGGCGGGCCTGCGGCGCTGACCGTGGCCGGGCGTACCGACGCCGGGGTGCACGCGCGCGGGCAGGTCGCCCACGTGGACGTGCCCGGCGAGTCGCTGGCCGAGCTCGACGGCAACAGAGGGCCCCTGGACGTCCACGAGCGGCTCGCTGCGCTCGTCAGGCGGCTGGGTGGGATCCTGACCCCGGATGTGCGGGTTCATCGGGTCTCCGTGGCTCCTGAGGGCTTCGACGCGCGTTTCTCGGCGATGTTCCGGCGGTACGCGTACCGGGTGAGCGACGCGGTGGGCGGCGTCGACCCGCTGCGGCGGCGCGAGGTGGTCTGGCACAACCGGTCGCTCGACGTCGGCGCGCTCAACGCGGCGGCGGCGCGGCTGCTGGGGGAGCACGACTTCGCGGCCTTCTGCAAGAAGCGCGAGGGCGCCACCACGATCAGGGAGCTGCAGCGGCTGGACTGGGCCCGCGAGCCCGACGGGGTGCTGGTGGCGACCGTGGTGGCGGACGCGTTCTGCCACTCGATGGTGCGGGCGCTGGTCGGCTCGCTGCTGGCGGCCGGCGACGGCAGTCGGCCGGTGGAGTGGCCCGGCCAGGTGCTGGCGCGGGCCGTACGGGACTCAGGGGTGCACGTCGCGCCCGCGCACGGGCTGTGCCTGGAGGAGGTGGGCTACCCGGCGGAGCCGGAGCTCGCCGCGCGGGCCCTGGCCACCCGGCGGGTGCGTACCGCCGCCCTCCACCAGGCTCCGTCAGCCCTTGGTGACGCGGCGCTCGAGGACGAGTGAGGTCTGGTCCCGGAACGCCCCGCTGACCTTGGGCAGGGCCTTGTCCTTGGATTCGGGGGTGTGGCCGTCGGCGTAGGTGGCGTAGCTGAAGACGATGTAGCGGCCCCACAACATGCCCGCCGCGTAGCCGCCGGCGATGTTCACGCGCTCGCCGCCCGAGCCCTCGGCGCCGGGGAGCGGGCGGAACCAGACGTTGTGTGACAGGTCCTTGGACTGGTCGGCGATGATGGCCGCGTCCTTGTCCGGCAGGACCGCTATGCCCGTGGTGACCGCGTAGCGGTGCTTGCTGTCGACGTACGTGGCCCTGAGCACGCGGCCGCACTTCTGCTCTTTCAGCGCGTCCGCGAACTCCCCTGTGGCGGCCTTGTCGCAGCTCGACTCCATGGCCGCCTTGACCCTGGTGAACGTGGTGCCCGCGGCGCTGACCTTCTTCTTCGGGAACGCCTCGGACAGCGACAGCTTCTGCGGGTCGGTCTGCTCGGAGTTGAGGATGGACGTGCCGTCGGGGGCGTCGGAGGGGGCGGCGGCGGGAGCCTGCGTGCTGGGTTCGACCGACGTGCTGGGCAGGGCGGCGGCCGTGGTGGGCGTGGGGGAGCTGACCGCCTGGTAGGCGAAGAAGCCGCCGGTCGCCACTCCGGCCAGGGCCAGCGCGCCGAGCGTGACGAGCAGGGCCCGCCTGCTCTTGCCCGGCGGGGCCGGCGGCGGGGGCGGGGTCTGGAACGGGGCCTGTTTGAACGCTCCAGGCGGGAACGCGGGGCTGCCTCCCGAGGGCCGGCTGAGCGGGGCGGTGGGCTTCTGACCCCAGGTGTCCCTGGGGAACGGCAGATCGGGCAGCTTGGCCTCGGATGCGGGGGTCGGGGGCCAGACGGGCACGTCACCGGGCTCCGGCGGGTGGGCCGACGGGTTGGCCGGGTCGGAGAGCGAGAGCGGCGGGGCGCCGTGCTCGGCGGGCATGGGGCCGAAGGAGGGGAGCGCCGGTCGGGTGACGTCCTCCTCCGGCGCGGCGGTCGGGGCCGGCAGGAAGCCGTCCGGCGGGGTTTCCTCGTCGGCGGGGGACGGGTGCTGGGCCCTGGCCTCCGCCTGCTGGGCGGCCTCCCTGCGGGCCGCCTCCGGGTCGAAGTAGTGGGCCGGGCGGGTGAGGCCGTCCGGGCTGGTGGCGTTGGGGTCGAAGGGGGAGCCCGGCTCGTCGTTGTCGGGCTCGGCCACCAGCTCGCCCGTGGCGGCGGGCCAGGGCGGCATGGCGTGCGGGCCGCCTTGGGGCGCGGGCCACACCGGCATGTCCGCCGCGGCGGCCGTGAACGCCGGTGGCGGCTCCCACGACGGGGCGCCGGGCACCACCGGCTCGGCGGGCCAGGAGCCGAGCTCATGCTCCGGCTCGTCCCAGTCCCAGGGGCGCACGGCCCGGACCTGCTCGGCCCGCGCCTGCTCGCCCCGCGTGCGCAGCCGGTCGGCGATCGTGCGGTCGGGGTCGTCCGGCTCGCCCTGCGGGTGGCCGGAGCGGGTGGCGTCGGCGGCCGGCGGCCGCAGGCCGCCCGGCCGGGTCGGCTCGGACTCGTCGTCGTACCAGTCGTACGGCGCGGCGTCGTCGCCCGCCACCTCCCAGGGCTGGGCGCCGGGCGGCTGGTCGGGCTCGGGCGCCGCCGCCCGGAAGACGGGGACCACGGGCCGCGCCCCGGCGTCCGCCACCTCCCAGGGCTGGGCGCCCGGCGGCTCGTCGGGCTCGGGCGCCGCCCGGAGGACGGGGACAACGGGTTGCCCGGCGTCCGCCGCCGCGCCCGGTGGGGCGGGCGGCACGTCGTCGGGTGAGGCGGGCTCCACGTCGTCGGACGGGCTGTGCGCCGCGTCGTCGGCAGAGCCGCTCACCGCCTCGTCGGCGGGGGCGAACGCCGGTGGTACGTCTCGCCCGCTGGTCTGGCCGAAGCTCGGCGGTGGCGTCGCTGGTGCGGCCGATCCGTCGGCTTCCCTGCGATCGTGCTCAGACCCGGGTTCCTGGCCACGCATAGGTCGAGCCTAGCGAGAGTAGCGAGATCGTTATGTCGGTATGGGCGTTCCCAGCGGGATCCGGGATCCCGTTTGGGGGCTTATCGAGCATGAAGCCGGATTCGCTAGAGGGGACTTCCGGTGAGCGTGCGGTTGTCCAGAGCCTTGAAGACCGTCGCCTTGGTGATGTCGTTGATGGCGGCGAAGATCTGCTTGGAGCCCTTCTTGTCCGGCTTCGTGCCGTCCTTGTTCTGGAACCAGACCATGATCGCGTAGTGGCCGTGCGTCCAGATCCTGGCGCCGCCCGCGCCCGAGCCGAGCTGTTTGGTGACACTGTCCTTGCCCGCGAGCGGCTTCACGTAGTTGCTCACGCTGCCGGACTTGGCGACCTTGGACGCCCACTTGCTGGTCTTGAGGTTGGCCACGCCGACCGTGCCGATGATCTTGCCGGCCTTGTCGCGGAAGCTGGCGCGCACGAGCTGGTTGCACTTGCCGTCCTTGAGCGCCTTCTTCAAGGTGTCGCCCAGGGCGCCGTCGGCGCACTTCTTGTCCTTGCTGGTGATCGTCATCTCGTACGAGCGGCCCGAGACGGAGATCTTCTTCTGCTTGCCGAAGATCTCCTTGACCGTGATCGGCTCGGGGTCCGTGGACCGTTCGGCCGCGAAGCCGTACTTGCCGGGCGGGGCCGACGGGAGCGGTGCCGAGGTCGGGCGGGTGTCGGCGGTCTGGGCCGTGACGGGCTTGTCGGCGTTCCACATCATCGCGAGACCGCCGCCGAGCAGGCCGAGCACCGCCACGCCGCCGAGGGCGAACCACAGCGGGGCGCGCGAGCGCGGGCCCTCGTCGTAGGGGCTCCAGCCGACCCTGCTCTGGGGCGCCCTGTCGGACTTGATCTCCTGCTCGGAGTCGTCCGCGGCGCGCTCCTTGTCCTTGTCCTTCTCCTTGCGGGAGCGGCGGGAGCGGCGCGGAGCGGGGTCCTCGGGGCCGTCCGGGCCGTCAGGACCGCCGGGCCCGCCGGGACCACCCGGTCCGCCGGGGCCACCAGGACCGTTCGGGCCGCTCGGGCCGCCGAAGAAGCCGGGGCCGCCGGGGCCGGGACCGCCCGGTCCGCCAGGTCCGTTCGGCCCACCGGGGCCGCCAGGGCCGGGGCCTCCGGGGCCAGGGCCGCCGAAAGCACCGGGACCACCGGGACCGCCAGGACCACCGGGACCGCCAGGGCCTCCGGGGCTGGTCGGGCCGCCGAAAAAGCCGGGGCCGTCCGGCCCGTCCGGGCCGCCGGGGCCGTTCGGAGCGCCGGGACCGTTTGGAGCGCGGCGTCTGCCCGCAGGCTGGAAGACGCTCCCCATCCCATAGGGGGCGCTGTTTTCACGTCCTTCGGGAAAACCCATGCGGCGACATTACCGTGATGTGCGTCATCGGGTTCCGAAGTCCTGGGTCCACCATGGCCCGTCCGGGCCGGACGCGACGCCCACGCCGATGGCCTTCAGGCCGCAGTCGAGGATGTTCTTGCGGTGGTCGCTGCTGTCGAGCCAGCCGCGTACCGCCTCGTCGGCGGTGCTGTACCCGGCGCCGATGTTCTCCGCGGCGCCCCAGCGGTAGCCCGCGCGCTCCATCCGGTCCCACGGCGACGAGCCGTCGGGCGAGGTGTGCGCGAGCTGCCCGGTCTGGGCCATCTCCAGCGCGTGCGTACGTGCGGAGCTGGAGAGGCCGGCGTCCACCCGGAGCGCCACGCAGCCGTGGCGGGCCCTGGCGGCGTTGGTCAGCGAGACGACCTTGGCCGCCATCCCGGGAATGATCTGCACGCCGCCGCTGCCGTCGCTGAGCAGCGCGGGGTTGTCCCGGCTGTTGAACCCGGCGATCTGCCCGTCGGGCGTCTTGGTGGCCCTGGGGGTGACCCGGCCGCGGGGCACCTTCTTGGTCGTGATCTCCCTGGGGATCATCTCGGCCTGCTGCTGCGCCTTCCTGGCCGTCGTCGGCGCGGGGTTGCCGGTGGCCGCCGCGGGCGGGGCGGTCTCGTTGAGGTAGACGTGCGGGGCCGTTTCGGCGTCGTCGGTGAGCCGGCCGATCAACACTCCCGTGAACAGCACGCTCATGAGGCAGGCCAGCACCCCCAGGTGATTCCGGCGCCGAGCGCCCCGCTGGGTTGGCCGGGAGTGAGAGTTCTGCCGCATACCGCCGCTAACGATAGGGATGTCTGGTCCTGGGAATGAAGAGGTCCCAGGGAAACGAAACCGAACCGTTCTGCGTTCGGGTAGACTCGCTCCGGGCTATTGGTCGTTTTGACCTGCGCGCCTTTGGGCGGGTAGCTTAGGTTCGTTGTGTGCATAGGTCCGTGAGACCAATGCGCGGCGCGTCCGGCGTCATCTCCCATGATGAGGAGACGGAAGGTCCGGGCCGTCGTGTGCCCGCACCGACCGACCAAATGTAGCTGTCACATCCGACAGCGCCGAAGACGCGAGCATAAAGAAGGCTACGACCGTGCGCACGTACTCACCGAAGCCCGCCGACGTCCAGCGTCAGTGGTACGTCATCGACGCGACCGATGTCGTGCTGGGCCGGCTGGCCAGCCACGTCGCGACCCTGCTCCGCGGCAAGCACAAGCCGATCTTCGCTCCCCACGTCGACACCGGTGACTTCGTCATCATCATCAACGCGGACAAGATCGCGCTCAGTGGCAACAAGCTTGAGCAGAAGAAGGCGTACCGCCACTCGGGCTACCCGGGCGGTCTGCGTTCCGTCAGCTATGGCGAGCTCATGGAGAAGCGGCCGGACAAGGCCGTCGAGAAGGCCGTCAAGGGCATGCTTCCGAAGAACTCCCTCGGCCGGAAGATGGCGAAGAAGCTGAAGGTCTACGCGGGTTCCGAGCACCCGCACCAGGCCCAGCAGCCGGTGCCGTTCGAGATCACCCAGATCGCCCAGTAGTAGTTCGAAAGATTTAGAGGAGAACCGTGGCTGAGCCCACTGGTGTCGAGACGGCCGTCGTCGAGGCCGAGCTGGAGGAAGTCTCCAGCGAGGACTTCCCGTCCGAGTACACCACCGAGTCCGCCGCCAGCGCCGACGCCCCCGTGCGTAAGCCCGTCACCACGGGCAACTCGTACGGCACCGGCCGCCGCAAGGAGGCGATCGCCCGCGTGCGCATCGTCCCCGGCACTGGCAAGTGGACGATCAACGGTCGTTCGCTGGACGCTTACTTCCCGAACAAGGTCCACCAGCAGATCGTCAACGAGCCCTTCGTGGTGCTCGGCGCCGAGGAGGCGTTCGACGTCATCGCGCGCATCGACGGCGGCGGCGTGACCGGCCAGGCCGGCGCGCTGCGCATGGGTCTGTCCCGCGCCCTGGCGATCCTGGACGTCGAGGTCAACCGGCCGCCGCTGAAGAAGGCCGGCTTCCTCACCCGTGACGCCCGCGCCACGGAGCGGAAGAAGTACGGCCTCAAGAAGGCCCGCAAGGCTCCGCAGTACAGCAAGCGCTAAGTTGGCGCGCCTTTTCGGCACCGACGGGGTACGTGGGGTCGCCGGTCGCGACCTCACGGCGCAGCTCGCCATGGACCTTTCGGTCGCGGCGGCTCACGTCCTCGGCGATGCGGGCGCGTTCGCCGCTGCCGGCCGCAAGAGCAGGCCGGTGGCGGTCGTAGGCCGGGACCCGCGTGCCTCGGGAGAGTTTCTCGAGGCCGCTGTGGTCGCCGGCCTCGCGGCGTCCGGTGTGGACGTTCTGCGCCTCGGCGTGTTGCCCACCCCGGCCGTCGCCCACCTCACCGCCGCGCTCGGCGCCGATCTCGGCGTCATGCTCTCGGCCTCGCACAACCCGGCGCCGGACAACGGCATCAAGTTCCTGGCCCGCGGCGGCTTCAAGCTGTCCGACGCGGTCGAGGACGAGATCGAACGGCGGCTGGGCGAGGACTGGAGCTTTCCCGTCGGCTCGGCCGTCGGCCGGGTGCGTGAGGCGTACGGTGAGGCCAACCGGTACGTCTCCCACCTGCTGACCACGATGAACGCCGCGCTCGACGGGCTGAACATCGTGGTCGACTGCGCTCACGGCGCCGCCCACATGGTGGCTCCGGAGGCGCTGGTGCGGGCGGGCGCCAGGGTCGAGGCCATCGGCGCCAGGCCCGACGGCCTCAACATCAACGCCGGCCACGGCTCCACCCACCTGGAGAAGCTCCAGCAGGTGGTCGTGTCGCGCGGGGCCGACCTGGGCGTGGCCTACGACGGCGACGCCGACCGCTGCCTGGCCATCGACCACACGGGCGCGATGATCGACGGCGACCACATCATGGCCATCCTCGCCGCCGCCATGCACGGCGAGGGCCTGCTGTCCAAGGACACCGTGGTGGCGACCGTGATGTCCAACCTGGGCTTCAAGCTGGCCATGCGCGACGCGGGCATCACCGTGGTGGAGACCGCGGTCGGTGACCGATACGTGCTGGAGCGGATGAAGTCCGACGGCTACAACCTGGGCGGGGAGCAGTCGGGCCACGTCATCATGCTCGACCACGCCACCACCGGCGACGGCCTGCTCACCTCGCTCCATCTGCTGGGCGTGGTGGCCAAGTCGGGTGTGTCGCTGAAGGAGCTGGCATCGGTGATGACGCCGCTGCCGCAGATCCTGATCAACGTCAAGGACGTGGACAAGGGCAAGTCCGCCGCCCCCGAGCTGCTGGCCGCCGTCGCCGAGGCGGAGGCCGAGCTGGGGGAGACGGGCCGGGTCCTGATCAGGCCGAGCGGCACGGAGCCGATGATCCGGGTCATGGTCGAGGCCGCGTCGGAGGAGCACGCCACCAAGGTGGCGGACCGCCTCGCCGGCGTGGTGCGCACCGCCTGCGTCTGAGCGACTGTTCGAACGGCCCGCGGGGGTGACCCCCGCGGGCCGTTCGTTCATTCGTCCCCGGTGAGCGAGAAGACCCGCAGCCGCTGCCCCGCCCAGAAGACGCCGACCACCGTGACGACGATCAGGGCGGGTACGGCGAAGCTCAGGGCGACGTCCGCCTTGACGAAGGCCGAGTCGGAGATCTGCTTGGCTATCGTCTGACCCCACTGCTGGATCGAGAACTTGCGGGCGCCCGGCATGAAGTTGCCCACCACGCTCTCCCAGACGAGGGCGTAGATGATGCCGATCGTGACCGCGTGCCGGGTGACGACGCCCAGCAGGAGGAAGACGGCGGCGTACGCGATGCCGGCCACCAGGGCTCCCAGCGCGAAGCCCGGGGCGATGCCGTCCTCGTTGCCGGCCAGGATCCAGGCCGCCACGTAGGTGGGCACGGCGCCGAACAGGGCCATCAGCGAGGCCGCCACCAGGAACTTCGTCTGGATGATGACCGGGCGGGAGATCGGCTTGGACATCAGGTGGATGATCGTGCCGTCGTCGATCTCCGGGGCGATGACGCCCGTGCCGGCGATCAGGCCCAGCAGGGGGAGCATGGTGCTGATGGCGAACGTCTGCATCAGCTCCACGGCCCCGCGCTGGTCGCCGCCGCCGAGCACGCGGAAGAGCACGGCCAGCCCGATCAGGGCGAGCGGCAGCAGCAGGAGCAGGATGATGCGCCGCCTGCCGAGCAGAGCGCGGTAAGTAATACCGGCAACAACTGGGTTCATCAGGTGCTCCTGGTGATGAGGTAGGAGAAGACGCTCTCCAGGTCCTCGTCCGCCGGGGAGACCTGGTGCAGGTGTACGCCCTCCGCCTGGGCCACCCGGGGGAGGAGCCAGGCGAAGCGGCGGAACTCGGCGGCCTGGACCTCCAGGCCGTCGGGACGGAGGGTGATGCCGCCCGTCGAGTGGTCGCGGATGAGGGCGGCGGCGAGCTTCCTGTCGTCGCTCGAACGGATCACGAACAGGTGCGGCCGGTCGGTCATCAGGCGCCGGATCTCGCGGAAGTTGCCCGACGCCGCGTGCCGGCCCGCCACCAGCACCTCGATGTGCTGGGCGACCCGTTCGACCTCCTCCAGGATGTGGGAGCTGAACAGGATCGTCTTGCCCGCCGTGCCCATGGTGCGGATCAGGTCCATGAGATGGAGGCGCTGCCGGGGGTCCATGCCGTTGAACGGCTCGTCGAGCAGGAGCACGGGCGGGTCGTGGACGAGCGCCGCGGCCACCTTGACGCGCTGGCGCATGCCCTTGGAGTACGTCTCCACGCGCCGGTCCTTGGGCTCCTCCATCTCGACCGTGGCCAGGGCCTTGCGGGCCGCCTCGACCGGGTCGCTCAGCCCGTAGAGGCGGGCGGCCGAGAGGACGAACTGCCAGCCGGTGAGGAAGCCATACACGCCCTCCCGTTCCGGGACTAGGCCGATATTTCGGTAAATGTGGTGGTTCTTCCAGACCTGCTGGCCGTCCAGCGTGACCGAGCCGTTGGACGGCGCCAGGAAGCCTGCCATCATGTGCAGGAGTGTGGACTTGCCCGCCCCGTTGGGGCCGAGCAGGCCCGTGACGCCGGGGCCGATCGTCATGGTTACGTCGTTGACCGCCACCACGTTGCCGTACCAGCGGGAAACCTGAGACAGCTCGATCTTCACCGCGAGGCCGCCTTCCTGTAGCGCAGCGCGAGGGCGCCCAGGGCGAGCGCCACCAGCACCACGAAGATCGCGACCGAGGCGGGGCCGCTCGGATAGTCCCCTTCGGGGATATGCGGCGGGGTGTCGAACAGCCAGGACTGTACGGAGTCCACCAGAAAGAACGGGTTGGCCAGCCAGGCCCAGGAGGCGGCGGCCTCGTTGCCCGAGGCGTAGAGGGACCCGTAGATCAACGGGACCGACGCCCACGACAGCAGGTAGACGGCGATCACGGAGGCCACCCCGAGCCCGCGCCGCGGCGTGAACGAGGCCAGCGCCAGCCCGAACGACGACAGCAGCACGGCCAGCAGCAGGGCCATGAGGACGGAGCCGAGATATTCGCCGGTGGCCGGCGGCCCGGGCATGTCCACCACCAGCTCGCCGACGTAGATCAACGTCAGGGGCACCGCCACGAGCAGGAAGAGCGCCGCGGTCATCGCCGTGACCTTGGCGCCCACGTACTCGGCGATCGAGACGGGACGCGACAGGTAGAGCGGCAGCACGCGGTAGCGCAGGTCGGGCGCGACCACGGTGGGCGCCTGCGCGGCCAGGAAGACCGCGACGACGGCCTGCATGATGACGGCGAAGCCGCTGTAGGGGAGGATGCGCTGCTGGGCCAGGGCCATCGTCGCGACGGCCACGACGGCCGGCAGGAGCATGATGACGAAGAGGGAGAACGGCATGATCTTGCTGCGGGCGGTGCGCCCGAGGCCGAAGATGCCGCGCAGGCTGTGGACGGTCAGCGCCCGGGTCGCGTAGGCGCGGCCGAGCCGGGGCCCGTCGTAGTGGCGGTAGCCGATGTCGTAGATCTCAGACACCCGCCACCTCCTCCCTGAAGACGTCCTCGATGCGGTGACGTCCCTGTTCGAGGCGGATGAGGCAGAGGTCCAGGTCGACGGCCGCGTCCCGGATCGCGTCGAACGTCTCGGGCCCGAGGACCTTGACCACCAGCAGGCGGCCCTGCTGCGAGACCGTCTGGCCGGCCTCGGTCAGCCGGGCGGCCAGCGGCTCCAGCCCCTCCTCGACCTCGACCGTGACGGTCTGCGTGGCCTGGGTGAACTCGCCGATCGCGGACGAGCGCAGCAGCCGCCCGGAGTCGATGACGATCACGTGGTCGCAGATGCGCTCCAGCTCGCCCAGCAGGTGGGAGGTGACCAGCACGCTGATGCCGAACTCGGTGCCGATGCGCCTGATCAGCGTCAGCATCTCGTCGCGGCCGCGCGGGTCGAGGCCGTTGGTGGGCTCGTCCAGGAAGATCAGCTTGGGGTCGTGCACCAGGGCCTGGGCCAGCTTGACGCGCTGCTTCATGCCCGTGGAGTAGCCCCCGACGGCGCGGTAGCGCTCTTCGGCCAGGCCCACGTGGCGCAGCACGTCGGCGGCGCGCTCGCGGGCGGCGGCGCGCGGCAGACCGGACATCTGTGCGAGGTGGACGACCAGCTCGGTGGCGGAGACGTCGGGCGGGAGGCATTCGTGCTCGGGCATGTAACCGACGAGCCGGCGGATCTCGGCGCCCTGCGCGGTCACGTCCAGATCGAGCACCTTGGCCGCGCCGCCGGTGGGCGGCAGCAGGCCGAGCAGGATCTTGAGCAGCGTCGACTTGCCCGCGCCGTTCGCCCCCACCAGACCGGTGACGCCGGGCCCCACGGCGACCGTGAGCTGGTCGACCGCGGTGACGGTGGGGAAGCGCTTGGTCAGCCCCTCGGTGGCGAGGATGTGCATGTGCCCGACCGTACCCGCCTGTGCGGGGCCGCCGCCTCGTTCAGACGGATGAACGCTGTCCTACTTGAGGCCAGAATTTCCGCTGGACCAGCAGCGTGCCCGTGCCCGCGATGACCATGCCGAGGATGTTGACCGCGAGCTGCGAGACCGAGCCGTAGACCTCTTTCCAGTCGCCCAGCGCCAGCGCGACGGCCAGGTAGCCGGCCGCGGGCACGGTGGTGACCGAGATGAAGACGCCGACCAGGGCCGAGGACTTGCCCGCCGTGACCGACAGCACCCCGGCCGCGCCCGCGAGCAGCGCCACGATGAACGACCAGCGGTCCGGCTTGACGATGAACTGGACCTCCTCGTTCCTGGTGAGGTTGCCGATGTCGATCCAGCCGAGCCAGTTCGAGACGAGGGCGCAGGCGAAGGTGATCGCGATCGCCAGCGTGAACCCGACGACCAGCGTCTTCAGCGACGTGATGACCAGGTGCCAGCCGCCGCGCAGCAGGCCGAAGCAGATGGCCGCGACCGCGCCGAACTCCGGCCCGAGCACCATCGCGCCGACGATCAGGATGGGGGAGTTCTGCAGGATGCCGATGCCCGCGATCTGCGTGGCGATGGCCAGGAAGGCCAGGTACGCCCACGTCGTGCGGGAGTCGGCGGACACCCGGTGCGCGAGCTCCTCCCAGACCACGGCGTCGTCGGGCTCGCCGGGCGCCTCCTCGACCGCGTCGGCGGCGGCCCTGGACAGTGACAGATCGACCTGCTCGACGGCGATGGAGCCCTCGGTCTTCAGCCAACTGAGCCGGTCCAGCACCTCGTTGGCCGACTCGCGCGCGGCGTCGCAGAGGATCACGTCGCCGGCCGGCTCGCGGGCCGCGCCGGGCAGGACGACGATGTTGGTGACGCCTGGGCAGTCCTCCAACACCGCCGTCGCCTCGTCCGTCCGGGCCGCCGGGCTGATCAGTCGCAGATGTAGCACGAGGGCCATTGTCGTTCATCGGACGTTGATGGCGTTTTGACACCATCACGTGAGGATCACGTACATGATCCGATATCGGTGCCACGACCACGACGAGGAGTGCTGGTTCGCCGGCGTGGACGACCAGGAGTGCGGGGGCAGGTTCGCCCGCTACCTGTTCGAGGAGGTTTTCAGGTCTGGCGGAGCCGTACCCGCCGTACCGAGTGGTCGGCGCCCTTCTTGAGGACGAGGTCGGCGCGGCCCCTTGTGGGGGCGATGTTCTCGACCAGGTTGCGCTCGTTGATGTCGCGCCAGACGTTGACCGCGAAGGTCGTGGCCTCGTCGTACGAGAGCTCCGCGATGTACCGGAAGTACGACTTGGGATCCTCGAAGGCGGTGCGGCGGAGTTTGTGGAAGCGGTCGACGTACCAGGTGCGGATGTCCTCGACCTTGGCGTCCACGTAGATGGAGAAGTCGAAGTAGTCGTTGACCGCGAGGGACGTGGGCGGGGCCGGTTGGAGGACGTTGAGCCCCTCGATGATCAAGATATCCGGATTTTTCACGACTTGGGTTTCTCCGGGCACGATGTCGTACTCCAGATGGCTGTAGATCGGCGCGTGCGCCTCAGCCGCCCCGGCCTTCACCTCCGCCACGAACCGCACCAGCGCCCTGCGGTCATAGCTCTCCGGGAAGCCCTTGCGCTGCATGATCCCCTTGGACTCCAGCACCGCGTTGGGGTAGAGGAAGCTGTCGGTGGTGATCAGCTCCACGTGCGGGTGCTCGGGCCAGCGGGCCAGCAGGGTGTGCAGGAGCCGCGCCGTCGTCGACTTGCCGACCGCGACGCTGCCCGCGATGCCCAGGATGTACGGCACCCGCTGCTCCGGATGCCCGAGGAACGCGCTCAGCACGCTGCTGCGCTCCTTTGACCCGGTGAAATGCAGATTCAGCAGCCGGGTCAGGGGGAGGTAGATGTCCGTGACTTCAGTGAGATCGATGGGGTCGTCGACGCCGCGAAGCTCTTCCAGCTCGTCTGCGGTGAGAGTCAAGGGCGTGTTCTTGCGGAGCTCGCTCCACTGCTCCCTGCTCAGTTCCACGTAGCCGTTGTTCACCTTGGCAGCGTAGCGATGGGCGACAAGCCGGATCATGGCCGGGTGTGCGCCACGAGATCCACAGCCTGTGGATAAAGACGTGGGATTACCGAGACTCAGTTCGGGGAAGGAAGATCAGTCTTGCCGAATCACGCGTATGAGAATGTGCCGGCGGCTACTGTGCAGGGCTGGGAGGTCTCATGGACCGTCGTCGCTTCATCACGAACGTGATCGCCGTGGCGGGCCCCTTCGCCGGGGTCGCGTGCGCTGGAGCGCAAGGGGGCGTCAAGCCGGTGCAGGGAGGCTACGGGCGGCTGCGGCCCGTGCCCGACCTGCGTGACGGGAAGGTGCGGCTGCACCTGCCCGAGGGGTTCAAATACCGCTCCTTCAGCGCCGCCGGCGAGAAGTTCAGCGACGGCTCGGCCGTGCCCGGCAGGCACGACGGCATGGCGGCCTTCTCCGGCCCGAAGGACAGCGCGATCCTCATCCGCAACCACGAGGTCAACGGCCCCGTGGGCGCGTTCGGCGACAAGTCCAGGGCGTACGACCCGATGGCCGGCGGCGGCACCTCCACGCTGCGCGTCACGCGCTACGGAGAGGTGATCCAGAGCGGCCCCTCGCTCAACGGCACCATGATGAACTGCTCGGGCGGCCCCATGGTGTGGCGGGCCTGGGTGAGCTGCGAGGAGACGGTCAACGGCCCCGACGTGGCCGACGACTTCGCCGGCGGCGACAACGCCAAGCTCACGCGCAAGCACGGCTACATCTTCGAGGTGCCGGTCAGCGGCACCGCCACCGCCAGGCCGATCAAGTCGGCCGGCCGGTTCCCGCACGAGTCGGTGGCGTTCGACCCCTCCACGGGCGCGCTCTACATGACCGAGGACAACTTCTCCTTCCCCTCCGGCTTCTACCGCTACCTGCCGCCGAAGCACCCCGTACAGGCCGGGCGGCTGCTCGACGGCGGGCGGCTGCAGATGCTCGCCGTCAAGGGCGCCAAGCGCAAGGACCTGTCCGTGGGGCAGCAGCCCGGAGCCACGTTCCAGACCGCCTGGGTGGACATCGAGGACCCCGACCCGGCCTTCACCGGCAGGCCCGCCTACGACAAGGCCGTCCAGGCCGTGGGCAGCCAGGGGCGCGAGCAGGGCGCGGCGATCTTCTCCCGGCTGGAGGGGGCCGTCTTCCACCAGGGCGTCGTGTACTTCGTCTCCACGCAGGGCGGGGCCACCGCGTCCGGCGACACGCCGCCCTCCGGGTTCGGCAAGGGGCGGGGGCAGGTGTGGGCGTACGAGACGTGGAGCGGGCGGCTCAGGCTCGCCTACGAGTCGCCGCGCTCGGCGGTGCTCGACCTGCCCGACAACGTGACGGCCAGCAGGCGCGGCACGCTCGTGCTGTGCGAGGACGGCGACGGCGACAACTACCTGCGCGGGCTCACGAAGTCGGGGCAGATCTTCGACTTCTGCCGCCTGGAGCCGATCGCCGACGACCCGGGGGCGGAGTTCGCGGGCTCGACGTTCGGGCCAGGCGGCCACACCCTGTACGTCAACGTCCAGGCCAAACAGGGCAGGTCGTTCGCGATCTGGGGTCCGTGGGAGCGCGGCCTGTTCTGAGTACGCTGGGGTGATGATCCTTGGCATCGGCGTTGACGTCGTGGACATCGACCGCTTCGAGGCGGCGCTGAAGCGCACGCCGCAGCTCAAGGAGCGGCTGTTCACCGACGCCGAGATAGAGCTGCCGGTGCGGTCGCTGGCCGCCAGGTTCGCCGCCAAGGAGGCCGTGGCCAAGGCGCTCGGCGCGCCCAGGGGGCTGGCCCACCTGGAGGCCGAGGTGCGCCGCGACGAGAACGGCAAGCCCGAGCTGCGGATCACCGGCAAGGCCGCGGAGGTGGCCTACGACCTCGGGGTCAAGCGCTGGCACGTCTCGCTCAGCCACGACGCGGGCGTGGCCGTGGCCTACGTGATCGCGGAGGGATAGCTTCGGATCATGAAGACTGCCTACACCGCCGACCAGATCCGGGGTGCCGAGCACGAGCTGATGGCGCGGCTGCCCGAGGGCACGCTCATGCAGCGGGCCGCGACCGGGCTCGCCGCCGTCTGCGCCGACCTCCTCGGCAGGGTGTACGGCAAACGCGTCGTGCTCCTCATCGGCAGCGGGGACAACGGCGGTGACGCGCTCTACGCGGGCGAGCGGCTGGCCAGGCGCGGGGCGTGGGCAGGCGCCGTCCTGGCCGGGTCCAAGACGCACGAGGCGGGGCTGGCCGCGTTCAGGCAGGCCGGCGGGCGGGTCGTCGACCGGGGCTCCCTGGGGCGCGCGGACCTGATCATCGACGGGCTCGTCGGGATCGGGGCCTCAGGGGCGCTGCGGGACCCGTACCGCGAGCTCGTCGAGGAGGCGAACGCGGCCCCGGCGCCGATCGTCGCGGTGGACGTCCCGAGCGGCGTGGACGCGAGCAGCGGCCGGGTGGAGGGCCCGGCGGTGCGGGCCCGGGTGACCGTGACCATGGGGGCGTACAAGACGGGGCTGCTCGTCGATCCCGGCGCCGAGCACGCGGGTGCGGTCGAGCTGGTGGACATCGGGCTCGGGCCCTACCTGCCCGACCCAGACGTCGCGGCGCTGACCGGCGGCGACGTCGACGTCCTGCTGCCGCGGCCCGGCAACGAGTCCGACAAGTACCGCAGGGGCGTGCTGGGCGTGGCCGCGGGGAGCGACCTGTTCACCGGCGCCGCCGTGCTGGCCGTGGGCGGCGCGCTGCGGGCGGGGGCCGGCATGGTGCGGTACGCGGGCCCCGCCGCGCCGGTCGCGCAGGTGCGCGCGCACTGGCCGGAGGCCGTGGTCACCGAGCTGGACCGGCCCTCCATCGACGACGTGGGCCGGGTGCAGGCGTGGGTGCTCGGGCCGGGGCTGGGCACCGGGGAGTGGGCGCACCAGGTGGCCGCCCAGGTGCTGGCCTCCAACGTGCCCGTGCTGGTCGACGCCGACGCGCTGACGCTGGTGGCCCGCGACCGCGGGCTGCTGCGGCGGCCGGCGCCCGTCCTGATCACGCCGCACGCCGGGGAGCTGGCGCGGCTCATCCGCGCCGACCGGGACGCCATCGAGGCCGCCCGGCTGGAGCACGCCCGCCGGGCCTCGGCCGAGCTGGGCGTGACCGTGCTGCTCAAGGGGTCCACCACGGTGGTGGCCGAGGAGTCGCGACCGGTCCGGGCGAACGTCACCGGCACCTCCTGGCTGGCCACAGGGGGGACGGGGGACGTGCTGGCGGGGGTGGCCGGGGCGCTGCTCGCCCAGGGGCTGAGCTGCTACGACGCGGCGTCCTGCGGAGCGTTCCTGCACGGGCTGGCCGGGCGGCGCGCTGCCGACGGCGCGCCGCTGACCGCGGCCGACGTGGCCACTGCGGTGCCGGCGGCCATCCGCGCGGTGACCGGCGAGGGCCGCGCCTCGTAGGGGGCCGCCCCGGGCTGTGACCGTGCCTCGTAGGGGGTGGCCTGGGGCGGAAATCGCGCTCGACCACCCGCGTGAGCTGCCACACTAGAAGGATGTACTCCTCGATGGCCACGCCCGCGCAGGCGCGGGTCGACCTGGCCGCGATCAGGCACAACGTGGCCCTGCTCAAGGAGCGGGCCGGCGGCGCGGAGCTGATGGGCGCCGTCAAGGCCGACGCGTACGGGCACGGTCTGGTGCCGGCGTCCGAGGCCGTGCTGGAGGGAGGGGCGAGCCGGCTGGGCACCGCGTTCGTCCGGGAGGCGCTGGAGCTGCGGGCGGCCGGCGTGACCGCGCCGGTCCTGGCATGGCTCGTCACCCCGGGCGAGCCGCTGGACGAGGCCATCGCCGAGGACATCGAGCTGTCGGCCTCCGACGAGGGGCGGCTCGGCGAGATCGAGGCCGCCGCCCGTCGCACGGGGCGCACGGTCAAGCTGCACCTGGAGGCCGACACCGGCATGAGCAGGGGCGGCTCGCCGCTGGCCGCCTGGCCGGGGCTCCTCGACGGGGCGCTGAAGCTGCGGGCAGAGGGCGTCGTCGAGATCGTCGGGCTCTGGTCCCACTTCGCCTGCGCCGACATCCCCGGCCACCCGTCGATCGAGCAGCAGCAGGAGGCGTACCGCACGGCGCTCAAGCTGGCCGAGCGGGCCGGCGCGGCGGGCTCCGGCGTGATCAGGCACCTCGCCAACTCCGCGGCCACCGTGACGCTGCCCGAGACCCACTACGACCTGGTCAGGCCCGGCATCGCGATGTACGGCCTGAGCCCCATCCCCGAGCTGGGCGACTTCGGGCTCAGGCCGGCGATGACGCTGGTGGCGCAGGCCGGCCTGGTCAAGCGGGTTCCGGAGGGCTCGGGCGTGTCATACGCTCACCTGTACGTCACCGACCGCGAGACCACGCTCGGCCTCGTGCCGCTCGGCTACGCCGACGGGATTCTCAGGCACGCGACGGGGCGTGCCGAGGTCCTGGCCGGCGGGCGGCGCAGGCCGATCGCGGGCCGGGTGTGCATGGACCAGTTCATGATCGACATGGGCGACGACGCCCTGTCGGCGGGCGACGAGGTCGTGCTGTTCGGGCCCGGTGACGGGGGCGAGCCGACCGCTCAGGAGTGGGCGGATAATCTCGGCACGATCACGCATGAGATCGTGACCAGGATCGGGTCGCGCGTGCCGCGGGTCTACGAGCACAGGCGCTCGGAGTGACGACGGGCACTTCGCGGCGGGCATGAGCGGAGAAGGATCGGGGAGATGACGACGACAACACGGCGCAGGGTAGGCATCGCCGGCGCGCTCGTCGGTGCGGCTTCCGCCGGCGTCGCGGCGGCGGCTCTGGCCAAGCGGTACGCGGTCGGCCGGATCAGGCTGCGCCCCGACGCCGAGGCCAGCGAGCCGTTCGGCGAGCTGCGGGGCAGGGAGCGCACGCTCGTCACCTCCGACGGCAAGGCGCTGCACATCGAGATCGACGGGCCGGACGACGCCGAATTGACCGTCGTCTTCTGCCACGGCTACTGCCTCAACCTGGAGTCCTGGCACTACCAGCGCAAGGACCTGCGCGAAAACTACCGCATGGTGCTGTGGGACCAGCGTTCCCACGGGCGCTCGCAGCGCGCGGGCGCCGACGGCAGCACGATCGACCGGCTGGGCGCCGACCTGGCCGAAGTGATCGAGCAGTACGTGCCGGGCCCGTGCGTGCTGGTCGGCCACTCCATGGGCGGCATGACCATCATGGCGCTGGCCGACAGCCACCCCGAGCTGTTCGAGGACAAGATCCGCGGCGTGGCGCTCATTGCCACCTCGGCGGGCAAGCTGGCCGAGCTCACGCTGGGCCTGCCCGCGATGCTGTCCAAGGCCGTGCACAAGATCGCCCCGTCCACGATCTCGATCCTGGGCAAGGGCGGCGCACTGGTCGACCGCACCCGCAGCGCGGGCAGCGACATCGCGTTCCTCATGACCCGCTACATGGGCTTCGGCGACTCCAAGAACGTCAGCCCGACCGTGGTCGACTTCGCCGAGTCGATGATCAGGGCGACGCCGACCGAGGTGTTCGCCGACTTCTACCCGGCGCTGATGAACCACGACAAGCTCTCCGCGCTCGACGTCCTCGCCCCGGTGCCCACCGCGATCATGGTGGGCGAGCGCGACTGGCTCACCCCGCCCGACCACAGCAAGGCCATCGCCGCCGCGCTGCCCAAGGCGCAGCTCACCGAGGTGCCCGACACGTCCCACCTCATCCAGCTGGAGCGGCCGGGCGTCGTCAACGACGCGCTGCGCGACCTGATCAAGAGGGTGGAGATGCAGTGAGGCTGGCGACCGCCGAGGACATGCGCGCGTACGGCGCCCGCCTGGCCGGGCGACTGCGCGCCGGAGACCTGCTCGTCCTGTCGGGCGCGCTCGGCGCCGGCAAGACCACGCTCGTGCAGGGCATCGCCGAAGGGCTCAAAGTGCGGGGCCCGATCACCTCGCCCACGTTCGTGATCGCCCGGGTGCACCCTTCGCTGCGCCAGGGGCCGCCGCTCGTGCACGTGGACGCCTACCGGCTGGGCGGCGACCTGGAGGTGGACGACCTCGACCTCGACGCCTCGCTGGAAGACTCCGTCACCGTCGTGGAGTGGGGCGAGGGGCTGGTCGAGGGGCTGGCCGACGACCGGCTGGAGATCCACATCGACCGCGAGGCGGGCGAGGAGGCCCGCATTGTCACCCTGCGCGGCGTGGGTCCGCGATGGGCCGACACGCCGTCTGAGCCGGTAGAAGGCTAAAACCGCAGTCAATTTTCGGCAATACTGGCACCCTTGACGTACCCGGCCAAAGACATAAATCATGATCGTTGGTCAGGGATTGGCCCAGATTTTCTGGGTATCAGGAGGGGCAACATCCATATTTCCGATGGATGCTGGATTGTACGACGGCGGAGTGGGGTGCGGCCGGTGCTCAGGGTCAGGCGAGTCGCGTACGCGGGAGCCATCGTCATGGTCGGTCTGACCGGCTGCACGGCCTCCGCCGACACAAATCCAACAGGCACGCCGACCCCCACAGCCAGCGGCACGGCCGCCCCGACCGCCACGGGCAGCCCGCGGCCCACGACCACCAGGCAGACCATCTCGGTCCAGCTCAACCCCGACCGCGTCACCGCGGGCGAGACCTCCAAGGTGTGGATCCTGGCCAACTGCCCCGTGCCGACCGGCGGCCCGGCCCACACCGGCACCGGCACCTCGCGGGCGTTCGTCAACGGCGTCGTGCTCAACCCGGTCACCGGGGCCTCGGCGACCCCCACTGCGACCGCCACGTCCGCCAACGGCTCGCCCTGGGTGCGCGGTGAGGCGCAGGTCTCGGGAACGGTCCGGCGCGGCTCCTACCGGGTCGACGTCAAGTGCGACGGCACCAACGACATGGGCCGGGCCACGCTCAGGGTCGCCTCGGCCGAGGCCGTGCCGTCCACCGTGCCGAGCAAGGCGCCCAAGGCGGGCGGCGGCGGCACGTACGGGATGGACGAGAGCGACGACTCCTCGCTCCCGATCGGCCCCGCGGGTCTGCTGGTCGGCCTCGCCGTGGCCGCGGGCGTCGGCTACGCGGTCAAGCGCCGCAAGGCCTAGCGATGGCCCGTCCTGGACGGGTGGTGCTCGCCGGCGCCGCCACGGGTCTGCTGCTGGTCGCGTTCGGCAAGGGCATGCAGACCGGCACCACGCCCACCGCGTCGATCGTGCCAGAAAGCATCGACATCCCCTCGATCGACGTCGACGCACCGCTCATGAAGCTCGGCCTGTCCAAGGACGGCGAGGTCGAGCTGCCCCCGTACGAGAAGCCGAAGCTCGCCGGCTGGTACTCCGGCAGCGCCGTGCCCGGCGAGAAGGGCGCCTCGGTGATCATCGGCCACGTCGACACCAAGACGGCCCCCGCCGTGTTCTACAAGCTCAGGCAGTTACGCAAGGGCGAGACCGTCAAGGTCGAGCGCAGCGACGGCAAGGTCGTGAGCTTCAAGGTCGACGCGATCGAGCAGGTGCACAAGGACAGCTTCCCCACCAGGCGCGTGTACCTGGAGGACGGCCTGAAGCTGGTCACCTGCGGCGGCAAGTTCGACTACGCCAAGGGCGAATACCTGGACAACATCATCGTGTACGCCTCCCGCGCCTGAAAACGGTTTGCGGGCCCCCACCCGGCTTCCGGGACGATGGGGGCGTGAGCGTAGACACCAACCCGCCCGCGACCGGTGTGCGCGTGCCCTGGGAGAGCGTGCACCCCCAGGTGCGCGCGGCGATCGAGGACTTCCTCGGGGCGCGCGTGACCGAGGCGGTCACCCAGCCGGGCGGCTTCTCGCCGGCGGCCGCAGTCCGGCTGCGCGCGGCGAACGGCAGGCGCGCCTTCGTCAAGGCCGTCGGCCCCGAGCCGAACGCCGACAGCGTCCGCATCTACCGCGCCGAGCTGGAGATCGCCGCCGCGCTGCCGGAGTCCGTGCCCGCGCCCAGGATGTTGACCGGCTTCGAGCTGGAGGGCTGGGTCGCGCTGGTCTTCGAGGACATCGAGGGCGAGCATCCCGAGCTGCCGTGGCGGCAGGACCAGCTCGACCGGGTGCTCGACGCCGTCAGGCGGATGTCGGCCGCGCTCACCCCGGCCCCGATCGCCGCGCCGCCCATAGCTGAGGCCCTCGACTCCTCGTTCCGCGGCTGGCGCGACCTGCTGGAGGAGGACACCGACGGGCTCGACCCGTGGGCGCTGCGCCACCTCGGCGAGCTGGCCGAACTCGAGTCCGGCTGGGCCGCGGCGGCGGCGGGCGACACCCTGCTCCACAGGGACCTGCGGGCCGACAACGTCCTGCTCAGCGGCGACCGCGTCTACGTCGTGGACTGGCCGTGGGCCTGCGTGGGCGCGCCCTGGTTCGATCTGGTCTGCATGCTGCCGTCGATCGGCATGCAGGGCGGGCCGATGCCGCACGAGCTGTTCACCGATCCCGATCCCGCGGTGACCGCGGTGGTCGCCGGGCTCACCGGCTACTTCGTCCGTCACGGCCGCCTGCCGGACCCGCCGGGACTGCCCACGGTCAGGGCGTTCCAGCGGGCGCAGGGGGTGGTCGCGCTCGACTGGCTCAAGCGTCGTACGGGCTGGTCTTGACTTTTGGAGGCGGCGGGCCGTACGGCGGGTAGGCTAGACAGCCGTGCTGGTCCTGGCCTTTGATACCGCGACACCCGCCGTCACCGCCGCGCTTCATGACGGTGGACGGGTGCTCGCCGAGCACACGACGATCGACGCCCGGCGTCACGGCGAGTTGCTCGTCCCCACCATCGAACGCGTGCTGGAAGAGGCGGGCGCGGCGCTGCGCGACGTGACCGCCGTCGTGGCGGGCAGCGGCCCCGGCCCCTACACCGGGCTGCGGGTCGGGCTGATGACCGCGCAGGGGCTCGCCACCACGCTGGGCGTCCCCGCGTACGGCATCTGCACGCTCGACGCCGTCGCCTACGGCAGCGGGCTCGCCGAGGCGTTCCTGGCGGCCACCGACGCGCGGCGCAAAGAGGTGTTCTGGGCGCGCTACGCCGACATGCGCACCAGGGTCGACGGGCCCTTCGTCGACCGGCCCGCCGACGTGCCCGTCGCGGGCCTGCCGGTCGTGGGCGCCGGCGCCGGGCTCTACCCCGAGCTCCTCGGCGAGAGCGACGCGCCCCCCTATCCCTACGCCGGGGCCCTGGCCGCCCTCGCGGCCGAGCGGCTCGCCCAGGGCACGCCGCTCGACCCGCCCCGCCCGATCTACCTGCGCAGGCCCGACGCCGTCGTGCCGGGAGCGCCCAAGCGGGTGACGGCGTGATACTCAGGCCGATGACCGAGGCCGACCTGCCGGCGGTCATGGCGATCGAGCGGGCCACGTTCCCGCTCGACGCGTGGAGTGAAGGCATGATGCGCGGCGAGCTGGCCGACATGCCACGCTCGCGCCACTACGTGGTGGTCGTCGTGGACGACGAGATCATCGGCTACGCCGGGCTCGCCTCCGCGGCCGACCAGGCCGACGTGCAGACCATCGCGGTGCTGGAGAAGCACCAGGGCACAGGCATCGGCGGCGCCCTGCTGACCGCGCTGCTGGCCGAGGCGGGCCGCAGGCGCGCAAGGGAGATCTTCCTGGAAGTACGCGCCGACAACCCGCGCGCGCAGGCCGTCTACCGGCATTACGGGTTCGAGGAGATCGGCACCCGCCGCCGCTACTACGACGACGGCACCGACGCGCTCATGATGAGAAGGAATCTTGATGACTGACGAACCACTGGTCCTGGGCATCGAGACCTCCTGCGACGAGACCGGCATCGGCATCGTCAGGGGCCACACCCTGCTGGCCAACACGATCGCCTCCAGCATGGACGAGCACGCCCGCTACGGCGGAGTGGTGCCCGAGGTGGCCTCGCGCGCCCACCTGGAGGCCATGACGCCGACCGTGGAGGCCGCGCTGGCCGAGGCCGGCCTGAAGTTCTCCGACATCGACGCCATCGCCGTCACCGCGGGCCCGGGGCTGGCGGGGGCGCTGCTGGTGGGCGTGGCCGCCGCCAAGTCCTACGCGCTGGGCCTCGGCGTCCCCCTCTACGGCGTCAACCACCTGGCCGCCCACGTGGCCGTCGACCAGCTCGAACACGGGCCGCTGCCCAAGCCGTGCATCGCCCTGCTCGTGTCGGGCGGCCACTCGTCGCTGCTGCTCGTGCCCGACGTGGCCGCGGACGTGATCTCGCTCGGCTCGACGGTCGACGACGCGGCCGGCGAGGCGTTCGACAAGGTCGCGCGGGTGCTCGGGCTGCCGTTCCCCGGCGGCCCGCACATCGACCGGGCGGCGCGCGACGGCGCGGGCGCGGCGATCGCGTTCCCGCGCGGCAAGATCGACGACGGGACGCTCGACTTCTCCTTCTCCGGGCTCAAGACGGCCGTGGCGCGCTGGGTCGAGGCCCGCGAGGCGTCCGGGCAGTCGATCCACGTGCCCGACGTGGCCGCCTCGTTCCAGGAGGCCGTGGTCGACGTGCTGACCCGCAAGGCGCTGCAGGCGTGCCGGAAGTACGACGTGCACGACCTGCTGATCGGCGGTGGCGTGGCGGCCAACTCGCGGCTGCGCGCGCTGGCCCAGGAGCGGTGCGACGCGGCCGGCGTACGGCTGCGCGTGCCCCGGCCCGGGCTGTGCACCGACAACGGCGCGATGGTCGCCGCCCTGGGCTCCGACCTGGTCGCGGCCGGGATCATGCCGTCGACGCTGGAGATCCCGGCCGACTCCTCGCTGCCGATCACGACCGTTCACGTGTGAGCGCCGCCGTCTGGGCGTGCCTCCGCGGTCGTCGCGCTGCCTTTCCCGCCGAAGGCGCCGTGGCGCTCGGTGGGCGTGCCTTCGGTGGCGCGCGCTCAGGAGGCCGTGAAGGCCCTGAGGCCGTGTCCACGACTCCAGGTGGCGCTCGCCGCGTCCCGGCGCTCCCCGGGCGACCTCGGGCGCGGTGAGGGACTCCGGTTCGTGAGGGCCCTGGCCGAAATGTGGCGAGCCGTGCCCTTCGGCGGCACGGCCGCCGGGGCCATGTGCCGAAGGGCACGGCTGAAAGTCGCCCTCGGGATGGGTCAGACGGTCAGTCCTTGGCCCTGGTGGGGCGCAGCAGGGCCTCGGCCAGCGCCAGCATGGTCTCCTCCAGGGCGCCCAGCCGCTTGGTGAGGTCGTCGGTCGCGGGCTGGACGATGCCGGTGACCGTCTGCGTGAGCTGGTCGTGGTCGGGACGCGACGTGACCAGCTCGGTGAGCGCGCTCGCGGCGGCGGTCAGGCGCTCGGCCTGCTCTCCGGCGTGCGCCTGGAGCAGCTCGCTCTGGCCCGCCAGGGCCTCGGGGAGCCGGCCCACGCGCTCGCTGACGGTCTCGATGCGGTCGTCGACGGACTCCAGGTGGGCGCTGGTCTGCTCGGCGCGGGTGGCCAGGCCGTTGAGGTGGGTGTCGAGGCCGTTGAAGCGGGTGTCGAGGCCGTCGAAGCGGCTGCCCAGGTGCTCCTCGGCCTCGACCAGGCGCTCGTCGATGGAGTCGATCTGGGTGTCGAGCTTGTTGAAGCGGCCCTCGTTGCGCGTGGACAGCTCGCCGAGGCGCTGGTCGGAGGTGCCCATGTGCTCGTCGAGGGCGCCGAAGCGGGCGTCGATGCGTACGTCGAGCGCGTCGAACCTGTCGTCGTGGCGGCCGAGGTGGCCGTCCACGGTGCCCAGGCGCTTGTCCACGCCGCCGAGCTGGTTGTCCACGGACAGGAGCCGCTTGTCGACGCCGGCCATCCTGCCGTCGAGGCCGTCGAGCCTGGTGTCGATGTCGGCCAGGCACTCGTCGGCGGACTCCAGGCGGCTGTCGAAGCCGGTGAGCCTGGAGTCGAGGCCCGTGAGCCTGCCCTCCACCCGGTCGAGCCGGGCGTCCACGCCGCTGAGCCGGGCGCTCAGGCGCTGCTCGCTCTCGCCGAGCTGGACGGCGAGGTGCTGGTCGGCCTCGTCGAGCCGGGCGGTGAGCCGCAGCTCGACGTCGGACAGGCGGCTGCCGAGCTGCTCGTCGGACTCCTTGAGGCGGCTGGCCAGCCGCTCGTCCGCCTCGACGAGGCTGGTGGCCAGGCGCTGGTCGGTCTCGTCCATCCGGGCGGTCAGCCGCTGACCGGTCTGGTCGAGGCGGTCGGAGAGCCGCTGGCCGGTCTGGTCGAGCCGGCTGGAGAGCCGCTGGTCGGTTTCGTCGAGCCGGCTGGAGAGCCGATCGTCGGTCTCGTCGAGCCGGACCGTGAGCCGCTGGTCGGTGGCGTCCAGGCGGGCCGTCAGCTGTTGGTCGGTGGCGTCGAACCGGGCCGTGAGCCGCTGGTCGGTGGCGTCCAGGCGGGTGGTGAGGTGCTGGTCGGCCTCGTCGAGGCGGCCGGCCAGCCGCCGGTCCGTCTCGTCCATCCGGACGGTGAGCTGCTGGTCCTGCTCGTCCAGCCGGGTGGTGAGGTGGTCCGACAGGTCGCCGACCGCGATCTCGACCCGGTCGGTACGGGTGTTCAGGTCGGCCATCGACTTGTCGAGCCTGGTGAAGCGGCTCGCGGCGGCCTCCATGCTGGTGTTGAGCGTGGCCAGCTTGGCGGTGAAGTCGGACATGCCTTTGGTGAGGCCGCTCGTGGTGTCGAGCACCGTCTGCAGGCGGGTGAGCGCCTCGTCCACGCCCTCGCCCATCGTGCCCAGGTCGGCCCGCAGGTCGGGCAGGCCGGCCACGGGGGCGACGCGGGCGTCGATGTCTCCCACCCGCTCCCCGACGGCGTCCACGTGGTCGCGTACCGCCTCCACGTGCTGAGCCAGCCCCTCCGCCCACATCGGCGGCTTGGCGGTGATGTCGTCGAGCCGCCCGCTGACCGCCTGCAGCGTGCCGCTGAGGCCGCCGAGCTCGCGCTCGCGCACCTCGCGCAGCAGCCACTCCATGCCCTCAAGCCGCTGGCGGATCTCGTCCAGCACCGCCCCTTGCGTGCGCTGCTCGTACACATGATCCTGCGAGGCGCGCGCCAGCAGGTCCCGCATCCTCTCGGAGATGCCGGACTGGCCTCCTGCCTGGAGAAGGGTGGTGTGGTTGGAATGATCCACCGAAAGCTCCTTTGGCTCGCCGACGGTCTGCCGCGCAGCGGTGGGATAGGGCCGATTTTCAGATGAACAAGCGGGTACGCGGAAAACGCATTAGGGGAGAACTCCCGACCGCCCACCTTAGCCTCTCGATCAAGGTCCGTCAGGGGCGAATTGAAAGATCGAGGTTAACGGTTGAATGACCGGTTTAAGCAGGTGGAGAGGTGTCGCAGATGATGACCGATGGCTTGTCGAGGATCCGGGTAAGGATGATAGTTGCTGATTTATCGCCCTTTAGCCGGAGATCTGTGCGGAGGCGCTCGATGTCCACGGCGGAGCCACGCTTCTTGATGGTGACATTTCCGACTTGTCGCTCGCGGAGCGCGGCGCGCAGCCTTTTCCCCGAGAACGGGATAACGTCCTCGATTTCATATCTGCTCGCCCATGGGGTGTCGATCAGGTCGTCACCGGTGATGTAGGCGATCATCGGGTCGAGCAGGCGTCCGTTCACGATTTCCGACACCTCGCCCACGAGGTGCGCCCGGATGGCCGCGCCGTCCGGCTCGTAGACGTACCTGCCGGCCGGGCCGACCGGGGCCTCGGCTCCCGCGGCGGTCAGCGTGTGGCCGCCGGGCAGCAGGGTGGCGCGGCGCGGCGCCCCCTCCTGGCCGGTCCAGAGGACCGCCTCCTTGACCTCTCCCTTGTACGAGACCCACTCGGCCTCGGCGTCGCCGGGGATGAACTCGTACGGGATGCCCGGGGCGACCTTCACGCACGCCCGGGAGGCCCTGGCGACCAGGTCGAGCACCACCGGCCAGGGAGGGGAGTAGGCCATGGGGTCGAACGTCCTGCCCCGGCCCGTCCGCCTGGCCGGGTCGGCGAACAGCACGTCGTACTCCTCCGGCCGGACCTCGGCCGCGTCCCCCAGGGACACCGTCACCCTGTCGCCCAGCCCGAACGCGTCGGCGTTGGCCCTGGCCACCGCGACGGTCAGCGGGTCGGCGTCCACGGCGTCCACGGTGCAGCCGGCGCGGGCCAGCGCGAGGAGGTCGCCGCCGATGCCGCAACAGGCGTCCACGACCCTGAGCCCGTGCCGGACCGCCCTCGCGCCGCCGAGCCCTCGCGGGGGTGCGTCCGTGCTCATGAGCCCTTGCGCGGGTGCTCTCCCGGGGGTGCTCGTCCACATTCCGCCGGTCAGGCGGCGGGCGCGGTGGTCGGCGACCTCCATCCGCGTGGACTGCTCCAGGCCGTGCGGCGTGAAGTACATCCGCTCGGCGTCCTCGCCGAACTTGGCCCTGCCGCGCTCCCGCAGCCCCGCCTGGGTGAGGGCGGCGGAGGTGAGGGCGGCGTCGTACGTCCTGCGCAGCCTTGTGGCGGCGGCCACGGGGTCCGTGCCCACCAGCTCCCGGGCCTCCGCGAGCGCCCGCTGCCCGCGCGGGGTCAGCAGTTCGTCGAAGGCGTCAAGGTCCACATCACCCGACGTTAGCGCCATGTCCGACCCGGTCGGACCGTGGGCGTAACGTATCTGGAGGGGGGTAGCTTCGGTCTGATCGCTCTCAGCAGACGCGTTCGTGTTGACTGTCAAGCCCCTCTTGCATATGTTTCCTGTTGGCACTCTCCCCTTGAGAGTGCCAACGTGCGACGAGGCAGGTCTGACACCCGCGACGGCAGGCCCAGCTGGTCGCCTCTTCTAGATCATTCAAATCTGAAGGGGAGGTCCGATCGTGACGACCGCCACCAAGGTTCCCGTTAAGCCGCTCGGCGACCGCATTGTGGTTCAGCCGCTTGAGGCCGAGCAGACCACCGCTTCCGGCCTGGTCATCCCTGACACCGCCAAGGAGAAGCCGCAAGAGGGCAAGGTCCTCGCGGTGGGCCCGGGCAACTGGGATGAGGACGGCGACAAGCGGATTCCGCTCGACGTCTCTGAGGGCGACATCGTCCTCTACAGCAAGTACGGCGGCACCGAGGTCAAGTACGGCGGCGAGGAGTACCTCGTGCTCTCCGCCCGCGACGTTCTCGCGATCATCGAGAAGTAAGCCGGTTGTGTCGAGCCCCGGGCGCTCTTGAGGGCGGCCGGGGCTTTCGACGCTAGGAGAGGACTTTCAAGCAATGGCGAAGATCCTGGAGTTCGACGAGGGTGCCCGCCGCGCGCTCGAGCGCGGTGTGAACGCTCTCGCCGACGCCGTCAAGGTAACCCTCGGCCCGCGCGGCCGTAACGTCGTCATCGACAAGAAGTTCGGTGCGCCGACGATCACGAACGACGGTGTGACCATCGCTCGTGAGATCGAGCTGGAGGAGCGCTACGAGAACCTCGGCGCCCAGCTCGCCAAGGAAGTTGCCACCAAGACCAACGACATCGCGGGTGACGGCACCACCACCGCCACCGTCCTGGCCCAGGCCATGGTCCGCGAGGGTCTGCGCAACGTGGCCGCCGGCGCCTCGCCGCTGTCGCTCAAGCGCGGCATCGACAAGGCCGCCAAGGCGATCAGCGACAAGCTGCTCGACAGCGCCCGCGAGGTCGCCGACAAGAAGGAGATCGCCAACGTAGCCACGATCTCCGCTCAGGACGCGCAGATCGGCGACCTGATCGCCGAGGCGTTCGACAAGGTGGGCAAGGACGGTGTCCTCACCGTCGAAGAGTCCAACGCCATGGGCATGGAGCTCGAGTTCACCGAGGGCATGCAGTTCGACAAGGGCTACGTGTCGCAGTACATGGTGACCGACCCCGAGCGGATGGAGTCCGTCCTCGAGGACGCCTACATCCTGATCAACCAGGGCAAGATCGCCTCCATCGCGGACTTCCTGCCGCTGCTGGAGAAGATCGCCCAGACGAAGAAGGCGCTCCTCGTGATCGCCGAGGACGTCGAGGGTGAGGCCCTGGCCGTCCTGGTCACCAACAAGATCCGCGGCACCTTCACCTCCGTGGCCGTCAAGGCCCCGGGCTTCGGCGACCGCCGCAAGGCCATGCTGCAGGACATCGCCATCCTCACCGGCGGCCAGGTCGTCAGCGAGGAGGTCGGCCTCAAGCTGGAGCACGTCGGTCTCGAGGTGCTCGGCACGGCCCGCCGCGTCGTCGTCACGAAGGACAACACCACCATCGTCGACGGCGCCGGTGACCCGCAGGCCATCGAGGACCGCGTCAAGGAGATCAGGCTCGCCATCGAGCAGTCCGACTCCGACTGGGACCGCGAGAAGCTGCAGGAGCGCCTGGCCAAGCTCGCCGGCGGTGTGTGCGTGCTGCGCGTCGGCGCCGCCACCGAGGTGGAGCTGAAGGAGAAGAAGCACCGCCTCGAGGACGCGATCTCCGCGACGCGCGCCGCGATCGAGGAGGGCATCGTCTCCGGCGGTGGCTCCGCGCTGATCCACGTCTCCAAGAGCCTCGACGACCTCGGCCTGACGGGCGACGAGGCCACGGGTGTCGGCGTCGTGCGCCGCGCCCTGGTCGAGCCGGCCCGCTGGATCGCCGAGAACGCCGGTCTCGAGGGCTACGTGGTGACGCACAAGGTCGCCGAGCTGGAGGCCGGCCACGGTCTCAACGCCGCGACCGGCGAATACGGCGACCTGATCGCTCAGGGCGTCATCGACCCGGTCAAGGTCACGCGTTCGGCCGTCCAGAACGCCGCGTCGATCGCGGGCATGCTCCTCACGACCGAGGCGCTCGTGGTGGACAAGCCCGAGGAGGAGGCCCCGGCTGCCGGCGGGGGTCACGGTCACGGCCACGGCCACTGACCCGTCTCTTCGCTCGCCACGGCCCGCAACCCTCCTCGGGTGCGGGCCGTTCGGCATCTCGGGGAGGGGTCAGCGCAGGCCGATGGCGCTGGCTCAGCGCAGGCCGATGGCGCTCTCCCAGAACCAGTTCCAGCGGATCTCGTCCCGGAAGCGGTTCACGCCGGCCTCGTACAGGACGCCGATCGCGCCGTTGCCGAGGAGCGCCAGGTCGGAATATCCGGCGTGGTCGCCGTCGATCCGGACACCGGCGTTGTTGGTGGAGTTGTCGTAGTTCCGCCAGGTCGCGCCTTCGTCGAACGACGAGCGTACGTTCATGCCCACCGGGTTGTTGTCGGTCTTCGGGGTGGCGGGCGCGGACAGCAGGATCCGCGTGTAGGGGGCCTGGTCGCGCTGGCGCAGCAGGGCCGGGTGGGTGGGCGGAGCCGTGATCGCGCCGTCGGCCCGGAAATCGCCGTCGAAGGACTGGCCCCCGTCCGTGCTCACGCCCCGGGCCAGGCCGTGGACTGAGGTCTGGTCGTCGGGCACGGCGCCGTTGCGGGCGATCACGAGGATGCTGCCGTCGGCCCGCTCGACCAGGGTCTGCTCGCCCAGCTTCAGCACCGACTTGTCGTAGGTCGCGGTCGCGCCGATCCGCCAGGTCCCGCCGTGGTCGTCGCTGTAGATCAGCCGTACGCTCTGCGTGTCGCCCACGCTGAAGTAGACGGGCACCACCAGCCGCCCGTTGTGGGCGGGCCGCGTCAGCTGGATGCCGTGCCCCGGCCCCGTGGCGAACCAGTCCCCGGCGCCCGCGGGCGCCTTGATGACGCCCGACAGGTCCTCCGGGTCCGACCAGGTGCCGCCGTCGTCCGTGCTGACCTGGACCTTCGGCGTACGCGGCGTGGTCTGGGACGCGGTCGGCTCCGAGGTCGTGAACAGGAACACCGGCCCGCTGGAGTCCGCGACCACGGTCGCGTTCCCCTGGAGGGCCGCTCCGGTCTTGCTGGCCAGCACGACCCGGCTGCCGTCCCAGGTGACGCCGTTGTCCGTCGAGCGCCGCATGACGACGTCGAACGCGCCGTGGTCGCTGCAGTTGTTCTTGTTGCGCCGCTCGGCGAAGGCGAGCAGCACGTTGTTGCTGGTCTTCACGACCGCCGGCAGCCGGTAGCAGGTGGCCCCCTGCGATCCACTGGCGGGGATCGACTTCCACAGGGTCTGCTTGTGGAAGGTGTACGTGGGCGGCTGCGCGGCCGCCGCGGGTGACGCGGTGAGGGCCACGGTCATGACTGCCCCCATCGCTGCGGTGAACGTTCGTAATGTGCGCATCAATGCCTCCATTTACGCGTTCGCGGCCATGATCGTCTCACTGCTTGAAGGATCCGGGCCGTTTTCTCGATCTTCTGCTCTCGGATCATCTGTGCGGTACAGATGTTCACCTACATAGGCGATCAAGAGCGCGGTTCGGCGGTCCTCGGCCCGGCTTAGGTTCTCGGCGAGGAACCGGCAAGCGTGGGTGGCATGGAGACGGCCCTTGCTTTCAGCCCGGGGTGGCGCGGATGCGCGGCGAGCCCGGACCCGCCCCGGTCGATATCGATCTTCTGGCGATCCGCATGGCCGATCGCATTCGCACCGCCCGGCACGAAAGCGAGCACCCGGCCGGTGGCACCGGCATCGACGGCCGCTCGCGCTCTGCGATCAGGTGCGCGCGATCGGCGAGGAGCGGCCTGGGTGAGGTCGCGGGTTCGGCGCTTTGGGGGGAAGTGGGGGAAAAGGTGGATTATTGGAGTAAACCGGCAGGGGGTGATAGACGTCCGGGGTCTGACAATTGTCGTGCATTTCAGGTTATGGGATGAAACATAATGTCACTAGATAAGCCTTAGTGTGGTCATTTGATTACTGCCCGTTATCGTCGCTTCAATGTGACCAATCCGTAGCCGTTCGCCATGACGACAGGCCGGATCAGTGCGGGCATCATGCCTATCGTGAGCGAGGGAAGCGTCGCCGACGCCAAAATTGGGGTAAGGCTCGCGTCGAGACTTCCGGCACGGACGGATGACTCCGACCTTAGGGAACTGACGAGCCTCGCCGTGCAGGGAGATCGCAGTGCGATCGAATCCCTGCTCGGTGAGTTGCGTCCGATGGTGGTGCGGTATTGCCGCGCCCGGCTGGGCAGGGTTTCAGGGCAATATCACATTGCCGATGACGTAGCCCAGGAGGTGTGCATCGCGGTCCTGTCCGCGCTGCCGCGATACCGAGACATGGGGCGGCCGTTCGCCTCCTTCGTGTTCGGGATCGCCTCGCACAAAGTGGCCGACGCGCTGCGGAGTTCGGTGCGCTCGGCCGTACCGACTCAGGATCTGCCCGATGGGCCGGACGACGGGCCCGGGCCCGAGGAGACGGTGGTCCGCTACATCGAGGTCGAGCACGCGCGCAGGCTCCTGGCCAGGTTGCCCGAGAACCAGCGCGAGCTGCTGCTGTTGCGAGTGGTGTCGGGGTTGTCGGCCGAGGAGACCGGTAATGTACTCGGTATGTCACCGGGTGCAGTCCGTGTCGCCCAGCATCGGGCGCTGGCCAGGTTGCGGCAGATGGCCGAGCTGGAGTCGGCTTGACGCCAGAGGAAGAGACCGACGCGCTGCTCGACGCGCTCGGCCGTGGAGAGAGCCCTGACTCAGGCGATCCAGCCGTGCGGTTGCTGGCCGTGCTGCTCGATGATGTCGGTCAGCGGCGCTCCTCCGTGTCGATGACGCCGTCGACATAGCCTCTGGCGTACTCCCAGCTGACGTAGTCGGCTGGGTCCGGGTGAAAGGCCGGCTCGTGGACCTGCGGCTGGCCTTTCTCGATCATTTGTCGTAGGTTGCCGCGCAGCAGCTCCCAGTCGAAGAAGTGCTGCTCGCCGCATTCAGGGCAGTCGAGTACGAGACCCAGCACTCCCTGCGGTTCGAGCAGGGAGCGGAAGACCTCGACGTCAGCGAGGTCCGTGATGGCCT
Organism: Nonomuraea sp. NPDC005650; assembly: GCF_040605375.1. Lineage (NCBI taxonomy): Bacteria > Bacillati > Actinomycetota > Actinomycetes > Streptosporangiales > Streptosporangiaceae > Nonomuraea > Nonomuraea sp. NPDC005650. Next base: position 202,973 of record NZ_JBEXCR010000018.1, on the reverse strand, counting down.
CGTCGCGTTCGGCCGCGGAGAGGGGTTCGGCGTCGTCGAGGGCGCCCATCGCCGAGGAAGGGTCGTTCGGGTCGTCCGCGAACGGGTCGCGGGGGACGTCTTCCAGCACCTTCCCACCATATGACCGAAGCGGCCCGAGCGGTGGACATTACCTCAGCCATCCGCGCCTGGCCGCCTCCACGCCGGCGTGGAAACGCGACTGAGCGCCCAGCTCGGACATGGCGTCCGCGAACCGCGCCCGGACCGTGCGCACCGAGACCCCCAGCTGGCGGGCTATGGAGTCGTCGCACATGCCCTGGGCGGCCAGGCGGAGAACCTGGACCATGCCGTCGCCCCTGCGGCCCCACGGCAGGGGCACGGCCCTGGTCCACAGCTCCCTGAACAGCGTGCGGAGCATGCCCACGACGATCGGCGTGCGTACGAGATAGAAGTTGTACGCGTGGTCGGGCAGGTTGCCGCCCCAGAACGGGGGCAGGCCCGCGACCTCGGGCCCAGCGGTCATGAACCAGCTCGGCACCCGGTCCAGCGTGCGTACCTTGCCGCCCGTCTCCAGCACCCGGGTGAGCTGGTCGCGTACGCCGGGCAAAACCAGGGTCGAAACCGGAATGATCGCGTGAACCGTGAGAAGTTTTCGTTCTTGCGCGTCAATCCAGAGTTCCGCAAATTTGCGCGCAAAATCAATCATCGTGCGTTCGTCGGGAACCGCCGTCAGTAATTCCATCGGCGGAGATTGCACGGCCATGCCGACCACGCTCTCGTACAACACGTCGGCCCCGTTGACCATCTCCACCGTGAAGGTGCCGCTCTGGTAGTCGCGGCCGGCGTCGTAGTCGCGGATCAGCGTCCGGATGGAGCCGAGCGCCGAGTCGATCCTGCGGCTCTCCTCCGCCAGCCGGTCGAGCCGCTCGGCGATCACCCTGCCGAGGGCCGCGGCCGGGTGCCTGGCCAGGTACTGCCCGGACTGCTCGTCGATCACGCCCAGCTTGACGAGGTCGTCGAGCTGGCGGCCGACCTTCTCGATAGGACCGTCCATGGCCTGTGCGAGATCGGTCCGGGTCGCCCGGTGCAGGCGCAGGACCGCCGTGTACACCGCGCTCTGCGCCGGGTCGAGGCCCAACGTCTCGAAAGGATCAGGCATGGTACGGGGCTCGTTGCGCATTATGGGCGGCTCCGTTGGGGGGACACGGGCGTGCCGTGAGGATAACCCCGCATTACGCTCGTGTCCCCCCGTTGCGGCGACTGGTCGGAGCGCGGTGTGCAACTTCGTGCAATTGCACGTTTTCACATTGCGTTGTTCCGTTGAGTAACGCAGGCTTTACCTAGCGTCGGCATCCTGCGAGGGCTGAAGTGACGTCGGGCCATCAGGACGCGGAGGGGGGTTCGGTGGCGCCACGCGTCGCCTTGGCCCGGATGCCGGTGGCCGAGACACGGGACGGATCACCGACCGCCCCGTGTCTCGGCACTTTTCGATGCCGGGAGTACGACGGGCCGTGGGGGTCATCGTGCTCCCGGCATCGCTGTTCCCGGCCGTCGTCTCGGCCCAGGTGCCCCTCGGCTGAGGGGGCGCGCGATTGTGGGCGGTTGGCCGGAGCCGATGGTGCGCCGCCAGGGTGGTGCGGTGTGAGAGGGCGGTGGCGCGCAGTCAGGGTGGTGGGGTGCGGGCCGTGGAGGTGGGGTGGGTGGAAGGGCGTGGGCGCGCCTGGTGTGGGTGCTGCGGCGTGGTTTGGAGGCAGGGCCTAGACTTGGGCTCAATCAGAGCCACGGCAGGAGGGGGCCGCAGCATGTCCAAGTTCACCGAGATGGGTTTGACCTTCGATGACGTGCTGCTGGTGCCGGGATATTCAGACCTGCAACCAGGCGAGGCCGATACGAGGTCACGGCTGTCCCGAGGCATCACCCTGTCCATCCCGCTGGTCTCCGCGGCCATGGACACCGTCACCGAGGCCCGCATGGCGGTCGCCATGGCCCGCCAGGGCGGCATCGGCATCCTGCACCGCAACCTGTCGGTCGAGGAGCAGGCCCAGCAGGTCGACCTGGTCAAGCGGTCCGAGGCCGGCATGGTCACCAACCCGGTGACCTGCAGCCCCGACGACACGCTGGCCGACGTCGAGAAGCTCTGCGCGACGTACCGGATCTCGGGCGTCCCGGTGACGGACGTCGACGGCACGCTGCTCGGCATCGTGACCAACCGCGACATGCGCTTCGAGGCTGACCATTCGCGCTCCGTACGCGAGGTCATGACCAAGATGCCGCTCGTCACCGCCCCGGTCGGGGTCTCGCGTGACGAGGCGTTCGCCCTGCTCCGGCGGAACAAGATCGAGAAGCTGCCGCTGGTCGACCCCGACGGCAGGCTGCGCGGCCTGGTCACGGTGAAGGACTTCACCAAGAGCGAGCAGTACCCGCTGTCCACCAAGGACGCCGACGGCCGGCTGATCGTGGGGGCGGCCGTCGGCGTCGGTGGCGACGCCGAGCTGCGGGCCAAGTCGCTGATCGAGGCCGGTGTCGACGTGGTGGTCGTCGACGTGGCCCACGGTCACTCCAAGGGCCTGGCCGACATGGTCGGCAAGATCAAGGCCAACAGCAAGGTCCAGGTCATCGCGGGCAACATCGCGACCAGGGCCGGGGCGCAGATGCTGGTCGACGCGGGCGCGGACGCGGTCAAGGTGGGCGTCGGGCCCGGCTCGATCTGCACCACGCGGGTGGTGGCCGGGGTCGGCGCGCCGCAGGTCACGGCCATCTACGAGGCCTCCAGGGCGTGCGGGCCGGCGGGCGTGCCGGTCATCGGCGACGGCGGCCTGCAGTACTCCGGCGACATCGTCAAGGCCATCGCGGCCGGCGCCGACACGGTCATGCTGGGCTCGCTGCTCGCCGGCTGCGAGGAGTCGCCCGGTGAGCTGATCTTCATCAACGGCAAGCAGTTCAAGTCGTACCGGGGCATGGGGTCGCTCGGCGCGGTGCGCAACCGCGAGCGCGGCGGCATGTCCTTCAGCAAGGACCGCTACGCCCAGGCCGACGTCGGCGGTGACGACAAGTACATCCCCGAGGGCATCGAGGGCCAGGTGCCCTACCGTGGCCCGGTCGCGGCCGTCGCGCACCAGCTCATCGGCGGCCTGCGCCAGGGGATGTGGTACGCCGGCTGCCGCACGATCGCGCAGATGCACACCGACTGCGAGCTCATGCCGATCACGTCGGCGGGCCTCAAGGAGAGCCACCCCCACGACATCCAGATGACCGTGGAAGCTCCGAACTATCACAGAAGGTAAGTTCATGACTCAGCAGGTGGAGATCGGCCGGGGCAAGGCCGGGCGGCGGGCGTACTCGCTTGACGAGATCGGCCTGGTCCCCTCGCGGCGCACCCGGGACCCGGAGGAGGTCTCGATCGCCTGGCAGATCGACGCCTACCGGTTCGAGCTGCCGGTAGTGGTCGCCCCCATGGACAGCGTGGTGTCCCCGGCCACCGCCATCGAGATCGGCCGGCTCGGCGGCCTCGCGCCGCTCGACCTCGAAGGACTCTGGACGCGGTACGAAGACCCGTCGCCGCTGCTGGAGGAGTGCGCCGCGCTCGACGCGGAGGCGGCCACCAGGCGGCTCCAGGAGATCTACGCGGCGCCGATCAAGGAAGACCTGATCGGCCGGCGGATCGAGGAGATCCGGGCCTCCGGCGTGACCACCGCCGTGCGGCTGTCGCCGCAGCGCACGGTCCAGTACCACAAGGCCGTGATCGACGCGGGTGTCGACATCTTCGTCATCCGCGGCACCACCGTCTCGGCCGAGCACGTGTCGGGCCGGGCCGAGCCGCTCAACCTCAAGCAGTTCATCTACGAGCTGGACGTTCCGGTTATCGTGGGCGGTTGCGCCACGTACACGGCGGCCCTGCACCTGATGCGCACCGGCGCGGCGGGCGTGCTGGTGGGCTTCGGCGGCGGCGCCTCGCACACGACGCGCAACGTGCTGGGCGTGGCCGTGCCGATGGCCACGGCGATCTCCGACGTGGCGGCGGCGCGGCGCGACTACATGGACGAGTCCGGCGGGCGCTACGTGCACGTGATCGCCGACGGCGGCATGGGCACCTCCGGCGACATCGCCAAGGCCATCGCCTGCGGCGCCGACGCCGTGATGGTGGGTTCGCCGCTGGCCAGGGCCGCCGAGGCGCCAGGTCACGGGTTCCACTGGGGTTCGGAGGCGCACCACCCCGACCTGCCGCGTGGCCGGCGGGTGGAGTTCGGGACGGTCGGCACGCTGGAGCAGATCCTGCACGGGCCGTCGAGCGTGGCGGACGGCTCGATGAACCTGATGGGCGCGCTCAAGCGGACCATGGCCTCCACCGGCTACTCCGACATCAAGGAATTCCAGCGCGTCGAGGTCGTGGTGGCCCCGATCCAGCGCTGACGCCCATGCCGGAGAGCGCGGTCGAGCGGGTGTTCCGCGAGGAGTACGGCAGGGCCGTCGCCGTGCTCGTGCGGGTCTTCGGCGACATCGACGTCGCCGAGGAGGCGGTGCAGGAGGCGTTCAGCGTGGCGGTGCGGCAGTGGCCGTCCGCCGGGGCGCCGCCGAGCCCGGCCGGGTGGATCATCACGACCGCGCGCAACCGGGCCATCGACCGGTTGCGCAGGGAGTCGGCGCGGCCCGGCAAGTACGCGCAGGCCGCGCTCCTGCACGCCCAGGACGAGCCCCTGGACGTCGGACCCGTTCAGGACGACCGGCTGCGGCTGATCTTCACGTGCTGCCACCCCGCGCTCGCCGTGCAGGCGCGGGTGGCTCTCACGCTGCGGCTGCTCGGCGGGCTGACGACGGCGGAGATCGCCCGCGCGTTCCTGGTGCCCGAGGCCACGCTGGCGCAGCGGCTGGTGCGGGCGAAGGGCAAGATCCGGGCCGCCGGGATCCCGTACCGGATCCCGGGGGAGGCCGACCTGCCCGAGCGCCTGCGCGCGGTGCTGGCCGTGGTCTACCTGATCTTCAACGAGGGTTACACCGCCATCCGCGAGGACCTGTGCGCCGAGGCCATCCGGCTCGGGCGGCTGCTGGCCGAGCTCCTGCCGGACGAACCCGAGGTCACGGGGCTGCTGGCGCTGATGCTGCTGACCGAGTCGCGGCGCGCCGCCCGTACGTCCGAGGAGGGCGAGCTGGTGCTGCTGGGGGAGCAGGACCGCGGGCTGTGGGATCGCGAGCTCATCGCGGAGGGCCAGGAGCTCGTACGGCGCTGCCTGCGGCGGGACGAGCCCGGCCCGTACCAGATCCAGGCCGCGATCAACGCCGTGCACAGCGACGCGGCGAGAGCGAAGGACACCGACTGGCGGCAGATCGTGCGGCTCTACGACCTGCTGGCGGAGCTCGACCCCGGCCCGGTCGTGGCGGTGCACCGGGCGGTGGCGGTGGCCGAGGTGGAGGGGCTGGAGGCGGCGCTGGGGCTGCTCAGGGGGCCCGACGACTACTACCTGTTCCACGCGGTGCGGGCCGACCTGCTGCGGCGGCTCGGGCGCGAGGAGGAGGCCGCGACGGCGTACGAGGCCGCGGCCGCGCGGGCGGGCAACGAGGTGGAGCGGGACTTCCTGCGCGGGCGGCTGATCACTGGCGGGCGTACGTCATGACCACCGCCCCGTTGTCGTAGGTCTTCGAGCCGGTCAGCGTGAACACGGTCGGCCGGAACTCGCCGTCGAACGCCGGGATGCCCGCCCCGGCCACCACCGGGTAGCACTTGACGATCAGCTCGTCGATCTCCGGCAGCAGGGCGCCGGCCAGCTTGCCGCCCCCGCAGAGGTAGATGTCCAGGCCGTCCTCCTGCTTGAGACGGCGCACCAGGCCGAGCGGGTCGCCGGTGACCAGCTCGACGGCAGGGTCCGCGATCTCCATGGTGCTGGACACGACGTACTGCCGCAGATGGGCGTACGGGCTGGTCACGCTTTTGTCGATCTGGTACGTGGCGCGGCCCATGAGCACCGTGTCGAAGCGCTGGTTGGGTGCGTCGAGGCCGATCATGGCGCGGAGGTGGGTGGGGACGGTCTCGGGGTAACGGGCGTTGATGTCGGCCATCATGTCGTCGGCCCACGGGTAGAAGTCGAACTCGCCGTTCGGCCCCGCGATGTAGCCGTCGATGGAAGTGGCGACGTAGTACACGAGCTTCCGCAAAATGACTCCAGATAAAGTACTATGGTTGAAGTGGTTTAACCGTAGTACTACAGATGGAGTGGTGTCAACGTGGTCAGGCAGAACGTCGCCAGGCGGGCGGCGCTGGTCGATGCCGCGATCGAGGTGCTGGCCAGGGAAGGGGCCCGCGGGCTGACGTTCAGGGCGGTGGACGCGCAGGCGGAGGTGCCCCCGGGCACCGCGTCCAACTACTTCCCCAGTCGCGACGAGCTGTTCACCCAGGCGGGCGGCCGGATCTACGAGCTCCTGCAGCCGGACGCCGCTATGACCGCCGCCCATATGAGCGGGCCGCGTGACCGCGACCGGGTGGTCGCGCTGATGCACGAGGTGGTGGATCGGGTGGCGGCGTACAGATCGGGCTATCTGGCGCTGCTGGAGCTGCGCCTGGAGGCCACCCGGCGGCCGGAGCTGCGGGCCGTGCTGACCGAGCGGATCCGCGCCGATGTGGCCGCGAACGTGCGCAACCACCTCGAATCGGGCCTCCCCGGCGACGCGACGACCGTCGTGCTGCTCTACCTCGCCATGAACTGGCTGATCGTCGAGCGGCTCACGCTGCCCGACGTGTTCGGCGAGGAGGAGATCCACAAGCTCGTGACCAGCGCCGTTGAGCGGTTGTTGCCCTAGCATGCGGGCATGGCCGACCTACGCCACACGCACGAGCTGGCCTTCGCCGGCGACGTCGTCATCAAGCGCTACATGGACAGCAAGCCAGGCGCGGCCGAGCGCGAGTGGCGCGCGCTGACCCTGCTGGCCGAGTACGCCCCCGGCCTGGCCCCCGAGCCGATCGGCTACGAGGACGGCGTGGTGACGATGTCCAGGATCGACGGGGTGTCGCTGCGCGGGCTGCTCGCGACGGCCGTGCACGTCGCGGCCCTGGTCGAGGCGCTGGCCGAGCTGCACGCCGCGGTGCCGCCGCACGTGCTCCGGTCCGTCCCGCTGCGCCCGTGGCAGCTTGAGGCGCTCGCCGACTGGGCCGGGCGGCGCGGCGCGTGCTGGGAACCCAGGGGCCCGCTGGCGGACCGGGCGGTCAGGGAGGGCACGCGGTGGCTGGAGAGCTGGTCGCCGGGCGAGTTGGGGATCACACCGGTGTTCGGGGCGGGCGACGGCAACCTGGCGAACTTCCTGTGGGACGGCACCCGCGTCCGCATCGTCGACTACGAGGAGTCGGGGCGCAGCGACGTGGCGTTCGAGCTGGCGGAGGCGGCCGAGCACGTGTCGATGTGGGTGGACGGCGAGGTGGAGATCGCGCACCGGTTCGAGTTGAGCCCGCAGGAGGAACGGCGGATGCGCGAGTGCCGCAAGCTGCACGCGCTCGTCTGGTTGTTCCTGCTCTCGCACGAGCACCCGCGCAATCCGCCGGGCACCTTCGAGCGACAGGTCGAACGCGTGCTGGCAACATTGGCCGCATGAGACTGGCGGTGCACACCGACAAGGACGCCGTGGAGCTGCTGGTCCACGACGCCTACTCGCCGTGGATCGAGATCGTCGGCATGCGGCCGCTGCCCATGGAGGCCGACTACGGCGCCCTCATCGCGGCCGGGCGGGTGCACGTCACCGACGCGCTCGACGGGCTCATCGTGCTCGTGCCCGAGGACGGCGTCCTGCTGGTGGAGAACGTCGCCGTACAGCCCGGCAGCCAGGGCAAGGGGCTCGGGCGGGCGCTGATGGCGTACGCCGAGCAGGAGGCGCGCTGGCTGGGGCTGCCCGCGCTGCGCCTCTACACGAACACCAGGATGACCGCCAACATCGCCCTGTACGAGTCGCTCGGCTACGTCGAGACCGGCCGCATGGGCGTCGAGGGCCGCTCCGCGGTCATGATGCGCAAGCGGCTCACCCCGTGAGGACGCCCAGGAGGTGGCTGACCTCCCTGGCCACCGCGTCCCGCCCGGCCTTGAGATATTTGCGCGAGTCGACCACGCGCTCGTCGTGGGCCAGGTAGTCGCGCACGGCACCGGTGAACGCCTTGTTCAGGTGGGTCGCGATGTTGATCTTCTTCATGCCGTTCCGCACGGCCTCGCGCAGCACGTCGTCCGGCACCCCCGACGACCCGTGCAGCACCAGCGGCACCGGCACCGTGGCCCGCAGCTCGGCGATGAGCCCCAGGTCCAGCACCGCGTCCTTGGTCGTCATGGCGTGCGAGGTGCCCACGGCCACGGCCAGGGCGTCCACGCCGGTCTTGGTCACGTAGTCGAGCGCCTCGTGGGGCTTGGTGCGCGCGCCCGGCGCGTGCACGCCGTCCTTGCCCCCGACCTCGCCCAGCTCGGCCTCCACCCACACGCCGCGCTCGTGGCACCACGCCACCACCTCGGCGGTCGCGCGCACGTTCTCGTCGTCGGGCAGGGCCGAGGCGTCGAACATCACCGAGCCCAGCCCCAGCTCCACCGCCTCCTCCACGAGCGCGCGGTCGGTGGCGTGGTCGAGGTGGACCGCGACCGGCACCTCCGCCCGCCTGGCCACCGCCAGCGAGGCCAGCGCGACGGGCTCCAGCGCGCCGTGGTAGCGCACGCAGTTTTCGCTGATCTGCAGCACCACCGGCAGGCCCAGGGCCTCGGCGCCGGCCACGATGGCGGTGGCGTGCTCGAGCTGGATCACGTTGAACGCGCCCACCCCAGCGGGCGACTGGCGGATGATGTCGCCGATGGCGGCGAGGGGCATGGCGTGCTCCTTACGTGATGATGATCTGGGGGTGTATGTCGGCGTAGACGTCGGGGTCGAAGTCGCCGGCCACGGGCGCGGCCACGGCGGCCGCGCCGAGCGCCGCCGCCCGGCGGAGGCTGTCGGGCCACGGCGCCGACTCCACCAGGCCCAGCGCGAGCCCGGCGACCAGCGAGTCGCCCGCCCCCGTCGGATTACCCCGCACGGTGTACGGCATGCGCGCCGTGAAGGTGCCCTCCTCGGTGACCGCCAGCAGCCCGTCGGCGCCCATGGACACCACCACGGCCCCGGCGCCCTGGCTCCGCAGCGCCTGCGCGCCCTCCGCCGGGGTGCCGCCGGGAACGGCCCTGGCCAGCTCTTCCCGGTTGGGCTTGACCACGGACGGACGGCCCTTGGGGGCGTGTCGGAGCGGGTCGCCGTCGGCGTCGACGATGGCCGGGACCCCCTTGCCGGCGGCGACGGCCGCCAGCGTGGCGTAGGTGTCGGCGGGGACGCCGCGCGGGAGGCTGCCCGAGATCACGACCGCGCCGGCGCCGTCGAGGAGCGTTTCGTAACGCCGTACGAAGCCCGCCAGCTCGGTGGGGGTGACCTCGGGGCCCGGCTCGTTGAACAGCGCCGTGCGCGTGCCCGGCCGCTCCGAGACGACCAGCGTCGTGCGGGAGTCGGCGGCGACGGGGTGCAGGGCGCCGGGCAGGCCGGCCGCCCGCAGGTCGTCCTCGATCGCCCGCCCCGTGGGGCCGCCCGCCAGCCCCGTGACCAGCACGTCCTGGCCCAGCGCGGCCAGCACGCGGGCGACGTTGACGCCCTTGCCGCCGGCGCGCCGGTGCACCGCGCTGACCCGGTTGACCCCGTCCCAGTCGACGTCGGGGACCTGGTAGGTCACGTCGAGGGCGGCGTTGAGCGTCACGGTGAGGATCATCAGGGCTCCGTGATCCAGACGCCGTCCTTCATCACCCCGGCCACCTCCAGCGAGTCGGACAGCACCACGAGGTCGGCCGCCTTGCCCACGGCGATCGAGCCGATGCGGCCGGCCAGGCCCAGCACCCGCGCGGGCGTCAGGGAGGCCACCTGGACGGCGTCGGGCAGCGACATGCCGACCTCCTGGACGCTGCGCCGGAACGCGACGTCCATGGTCAGCGTGGAGCCCGCGATCGAGCCGCCCTCGACCAGCCTGGCCACGCCGTCCTCCACCCGCACCCGCATGGGGCCGAGCACGTAGTCGCCGTCGCCGAGCCCGGTGGCCGACATCGCGTCGGTGATCAGCGCCGTGCGGCCGGGGCCCGCCACCTCGTACGCCAGGCGCAGCATCGCCGGATGCACGTGCACGCCGTCGTTGATCAGCTCGACCGTCACCCGCTCGTCGTCGAGCAGCGCGGCCACCGGGCCGGGCGCGCGGTGACCCAGCGGCGGCATGGCGTTGTAGAGGTGGGTGGCCACGCTCGCGCCCGCCTCGACGGCCTGGATCGTCGTCTCGTAGTCGGCGTCGCTGTGCCCCACGGCCGCGATCACGCCCTCGGCGGCGGCCATGCGGATGACGTCGAGCGCGCCGGGCAGCTCGGCCGCGATGGTCACCATGCGGACGTGCCCGCGCCCGGCCTTCAGCAGCGCCGTGAGCTCCTGCCGCGACGGCTCCCGCAGCAGCGTCGGGTCGTGCGCGCCGCAGCGGGCCCTGGCGATGTAGGGGCCTTCGAAGTGGATGCCGGCCAGCAGCCCTTCCTCGCACAGCTCGGCCAGCGCGGCCGCGGCCGCGGTCAGCCCGTCGAGCGTGTCGGTGACCAGGCTGGCCATCGTCGTGGTGGTGCCGTGGCGGCGGTGCAGCTCGACGGCCGTGCGCGCCTTGTCCTGCTCGCCGGTCGGGAACGAGCCGCCCGCGCCCCCGTGGTTGTGGATGTCCACGAACCCGGGGATGACGTGCCGCCCGCCCACGCTCAGGCCCTGACCGGGGGCGGATCCGCGGCCGACGTGCGTGATGCGGCCGTCTTCGATGGTCAGCCACCCCTCGTGGACCCCCTCGGGGGTCACGATCCTGGCGTCGGCAAGAGTAAGGCTCATGAAGAAAGGATCACAGATCGCGTGAGGTGCATGGGCTCGTCGGGGTTCAGCCCTTGGGCGAAGGCCCGGGCGACGGCCACCCGCTGGGCGCGGATCAGCTCGGCCATGGGGTCGAGCGCGGTCTCGAAGAACGTGCCGCCGGTCTCCTCGACCTGCGCGCGCAGGCCCTCTGGGGCGGTGCCGAGCATCCACGTCACGCGCCCGGGCGCGGCGATGCTGATCGGGCCGTGCCGGTATTCCATTGCCGGGTACGCCTCCGTCCACGAGCGGGACGCCTCGCGCATCTTCAGCGCCGCCTCCTGGGCCAGGCCGACCGACCAGCCGGTGCCGAGGAAGCTGAACTGCCCGGCCCCCACCAGCTCGTCGGGCAGCGGCGCGGCCAATGCCGCCTCGGCGTCCTCGACGGCCTGGTCGAGGTCCTCGCCGAGGCTGGCGCGCAGTAGGGCAAGCTGCGTGGTCGCGAACCTGGTCTGCACGACCGACTGCTCGTCGGCGTAGTCGAGCACGACGACCTCGTCGGCGGCCGTCATGATCGGCGTGTCGGGGTCGGCGGTGATGGCAGTGGTCCTCGTGGTGGTCCTGGCCAGCAGCTCCAGCACCTCGGTCGTGGTGCCGGAACGCGTCAGCGCGAGCACGCGGTCGTACGAGCGCCCGATCGGGGCCTCGGAGGCCGCGAACGCGTCGGTCTCGCCGAGCCCGGCCCGCTCGCGCAGGGAGGCGTACGCCATCGCGATGAACCACGACGTGCCGCACCCCACCACGGCGACCCGCTCGCCCGGGCGCGGCAGCGCGTCGGCGGGGACGCTCGCGATGGCGCGGCGCCAGCACGACGGCTGGGACGCGATCTCGGCCTCGGTGTGGGTGGTCACCACTTGCCTCCCGACGATTGATTGTTTCTGCTGGTTTTATACCAGGAAAGTGCATTAATGGACACTGTTGGCCCTGGCCCGGCTGGTTGTGCCACGCTTGCCCTTGTCCCCATCGCCTAGGAGGCCTTGTGTCCCGCTATGACCGCTGGAACGCCATCCTCGAGCTGCTGGCCCAGGAAGGCAGGCTGTCGGTGGAGGAGGCCGCCCAGGCGCTCGGCGTCTCCACGGCGACGATCAGGCGGGACTTCGATCAGCTCGCCCAGCAGCAGATGCTCATGCGCACGCGAGGCGGCGCGGTCGCGCAGAGCGTGAGCTACGACCTGCCGCTGCGCTACAAGACGGCCAGGCACGCCGACGAGAAGCACCGCATCGCGACGGCGGCGGCCGAGCTGGTGACGCCCGGCGCCGTGGTGGGGCTCAACGGCGGCACGACCACCTCCGAGCTGGCCCGCACGCTCGCCACGCTGTCCACGCTGGAGAGCGGGTTCACGATCGTCACGAACGCACTGAACATCGCGGCCGAGCTGACCGTCCGCCAGCACGTCAAGATCGTGGTGACCGGCGGGGTGGCCAGGCAGCAGTCGTACGAGCTCATCGGGCCGCTGGCCACCGGAGTGCTGGAGCAGGTGACGCTGGACGTGGCCTTCCTCGGGGTGGACGCGCTCGACGTCGAGCTCGGCGCCTCGGCCCACCACGAGGGGGAGGCGAGCGTCAACCACCTGCTGATCAGCCGGGCCGCGCACGTGGTCGTGGTGGCCGACTCCTCCAAGGTCGGGAAGCGGGCCTTCTCCCGGATCTGCCCCATCGGGCAGGTCGACACGCTGGTCACCGACGCCCGGCTCTCCGACGCGATGGCCGCGGAGCTGACGGAGGCGGGCGTGAAGGTCGTCCGCGCCTGAGTCGGTGTCTGAGCTCGCGCGCTCTGGACGGCCGCGTTACAGCCCGACTGCCCCGCGGGTAGGTATCAGGCGCAGGCGACAAAGCCGTACCAGGGGGAAGATATGACGTCGGGAAGGCGCGAGGCTCGGCTCGGGCCGGCGGAGCGGACCGAAGCCTTGGAGCGCATGGCCGGTCAGGTCTTCGACGTGGTCGTGGTCGGCGGCGGCATCGTGGGCGCCGGGATCGCGCTCGACGCCGCGACCAGAGGGCTCGACGTGGCCCTGGTGGAGGCCAGAGACTTCGCCTCCGGCACCTCCTCGCGCTCCTCGAAGCTGATCCACGGGGGCCTGCGATACCTGGAGCAGCTCAACTTCGAGCTGGTGCGCGAGGCGCTGCGGGAGCGGGCGCTGCTGCTGCAGCGGATCGCCCCGCACCTGGTCAGGCCGGTGCCGTTCCTCTTCCCGCTGACCCACTACGTGTGGGAGCGGATCTACGTCGGCGCGGGAGTGGCGCTCTACGACACGCTCGGCGCCGCGGCCGGGACCACCCGCGGCGTGCCGGGCCACCGGCACCTGTCCAGGTCGCGGGCGCTGCGGCTGGCCCCGGCGCTCAAGAAGTCCGCCCTCACGGGCGCCGTCCAGTACTGGGACGCGCAGGTGGACGACGCGCGCTACGTGGTGAGCCTGCTGCGCACCGCGGCCACCTACGGCGCGGCGATCGCGCCGCGGGCGCAGGCGGTCGGCTTCCTGCGGGAGGGCGAGCGGGTCACCGGCGTACGCGTGCGCGACCTGGAGCTGGGCGACGAGCTGGACGTACGCGCCCAGCAGGTGGTGAACGCCACCGGCGTCTGGACCGACGACATCCAGGAACTGGTCGGAGGCCGCGGCCAGATCCACGTACGCGCCTCCAAGGGCATCCATCTGGTGGTCCCGCGGGACCGGATCCACTCGCTGACCGGGATCATCCTGCGCACGGAGAAGTCCGTGCTCTTCGTGATCCCCTGGGGCCGCCACTGGATCATCGGCACCACCGACACCGACTGGAGGCTCGACAAGAGCCACCCCGCCGCCTCCCGCGCGGACATCGAATACCTGCTCGACCACGTGAACGCCGTCCTGTCCGTGCCGCTGACCCACGACGACGTCGAAGGCGTCTACGCGGGGCTGCGCCCGCTGCTGTCGGGCGAGTCGGAGGAGACCTCCAAGCTGTCCAGGGAACACGTGGTGGCGCACCCGGTGCCGGGACTGGTCCTGATCGCCGGCGGGAAGTACACGACCTACCGGGTCATGGCCAAGGACGCGGTGGACGCGGTGGCGCACGGGCTGGACCAGCGGGTGCCGCGCTCGTGCACCGACCGCATCCCGCTGGCGGGCGCCGAGGGCTTCCAGGCGCTGTGGAACTCCAGATACCGCATCGCCCACACCTCGGGGCTGCACGTGGCCAGGATCGAGCACCTGCTGCAGCGCTACGGCTCGATGCTCGACGAGGTGCTGGCGCTGGTCGAGCGCGATCCGTCGCTGGGCAGGCCGCTGACCGGGGCCGACGACTACCTGCGGGCCGAGATCGTCTACGCCGCCACCCACGAGGGGGCCAGGCATCTCAACGACGTGCTGACCCGGCGTACGCGCATCTCGATCGAGACCTTCCACCGCGGTCTGGCCGTGGCCCAGGAGGCCGCCGAGCTGATGGCGGGGCCGCTCGGCTGGGACAGCGAGCAGGTGAAAAGGGAGGTGGAGTACTACACGAAGCGTGTCGAGGCCGAGCGCCGCTCGCAGGAGCAGGACTCCGACCAGGAGGCCGACGCGATCAGGCTCGGCGCGCCGGAGATCGTCCCCGTCGTCATCCCGGAGCAGTCATGAGCGAGCGTAGCGAGCGAATAATCAGACACGCGAACGGTTCGCTCGTGCGGCCGACGAAGGAGGGCGTATGAGTGAACCCTCGAAGAAGCTGTCCGATCCCCGCGAGTTGCTGGAAGGCTACCTCGACCACTACCGCGAGGAGATCCTGCGGACGCTGGAGGGGCTCCCCGAGCCCGAGGTGAGCCGGGTGCCGTCCGGGTGGACGCCCTTGTCGATGCTCAAGCACCTGGCGTACATGGAGCGGCGCTGGTTCGTCTGGGACTTCGCGGGCGAGCAGGTCGAGGACGTGGGGGGCGACCGCGACGAGGACGGCGTGTTCGTCGCGGCCGAGTCGTTCGAGGAGATCAAGGACTTCTACCTGGCGCAGTGCGAACGGTCCAGGCAGGTGGTGGCGGGGGCGAGCCTGTCGGACGTGGCCTCGCGGATCGGCAGGTTCCAGCCGCCCAAGGAGCCGCCGACGCTGGGGTGGATCATGTTCCACGTCCTGGAGGAGTACATGCGGCACGCCGGCCACCTGGACATCGCCCGCGAGCTGGCCGGGTCGTAAAGGAGGGGGCGGCACGCGGCGCTGCGGGATCCGCGTACCGCCCTATCCGGGATGGTCTGTCAGTACTGCGTGGCGTCGTGCACGTCGAGCAGGGGCTCCTTGACGCCGTCGCCCGAGTCGTCGGTCCAGTTGGAGTTACCGGTGGAGATCAGCTTGGTCCGTACGGCCAGGGAGCCCGCCCTGGTCGTCGGCTTGCGGGCGCCCGCGGTGAGGATGCCGGCCGCGCCCGCCACGTGGGGGCTGGCCATCGAGGTGCCGCTGATCGTGTTGTAGCCACCGTTCATCCACGTCGAGTAGATGCAGGTGCCGGGTGCGGTGATCTCGACGGAGGCGCCGTAGTTGGAGTAGAACGCCGAGGTGTCGTCCTGGTCGGTCTCGCTGCGGCACGAGAGCGTGCTGCCGCCGGCGCCGCCGGCCAGGCCGTCGTTGTCGGTCAGCGCCGAGACGGTGACCACGTCGGCGTGGTTGGCGGGGAAGAACGAGGACGTGTTCGCGTGGTTGTTGCCCGCGGCCACCACGACCACGATGCCGGCGTTGACGGCATTGGTGATCGCGTTGCTGATCGCGCTGCTCGTGCAGCCGTTGCAGCCCAGGCTCAGGTTGATGACCTCGATGGTGGAGGCGCGGGCCACCACCCAGTCGATGCCGGCGGCGATCGCGGCCAGGGTGCCGGAGCCGGCCGAGTTGAGCACCTTGACGGCGTGGATGCGGGCGCCGGGCGCGACGCCGACCGAGCCGATGGAGTTGTCGATCGCGCCGACGGTGCCCGCGACGTGCGAACCGTGGCCGTTGTCGTCGACGCCGGCGTTGTTCGTGCAGACGCCCGACACGCAGTTGGCGCGGGCGACGACGTTCAGGTCGGGGTGGGTGTAGTCGACGCCGGTGTCGATGACGGCGACGTCCGTGTCGATGCGCACGTCATCGGTGCCGTCGATGTCCAGGTTCGGGTTGCTGGGGCCGAAGATGCGCCGTAGGCCGGTGGGAGTGGTCTGCACGAAGGCGGTCACCTCGGCGTCGGCCTCGACGCTGAGGACGTTCGGGTTGCGCTTGAGCTGCTCGGCCGCGCTCGCCGTCAGGCGGGCGGTGTAGCCCTTGAACGCGTGCTCGTAGACGCCGACGAGCTGGCCGCCGGCCTGGGACACCTGGTCCTGGGCGGCGGTGCGGGGGGCGGCCCGCATGGTCGGCTTGAGCTCGACGATGTACGTCCCTTCCGCGGCCTGGGCCTCTTGGGTGGCGGCGGAGACGGGCAGCGGCGTCATGGCTAAGGCCATGGCGCTGACGAGCAATGCGAGCAGGGGGGTGCGTGTTCGCATCAGCGTGAGCCCTTCCTGTGTCGCGGACCCAGGGGACCTATGTCATGACAAATCCACTAAGTCCGACATTACATGGTTAGTAAAGTTTTCATCAATTGTCGGACCCTGTCCATGGAAAAAGGTGCTGATTCCATACGAATCAGCACCTTTTAACTAGGTATGTTTGGGCTCAGCGGAGCGGGATCCAGGCCTGCTGTGCCAGCGTGGCGGCGTCGTTGACCTGCATGCCGTCGTACGAGAGCGTCCAGATCGAGTCGCCGATGACCATCGCCCGCTCGATCCCGCCCTGGTCCTTGCCCGGGTGCTTGATCATGCCGACCTTCGTCACGGCCGAGTCGTCGATCTTCAGGACGAGCCCGCCCGCCTCGTTCTGCTGGTACAGCGGGATCACCGCCAGGCCGGTCTTGGGCCAGTACAGGAACGCGTGCGGGTCCCACTCGGCCGTCGAGCCCGAGTCCTTCTGGAACAGCTGCGACAACCTGCGCGGGCCGGCCGGGTCGCTGACGTCGAACAGCGAGACCTGCGTGCCCAGCGTCCTGCCCTTCTCGCTGGCCTCCTGGCCGATGCCGATCAGCCGGCCGTCGGCGCCGGGGTGCAGGTAGGCGGAGTAGCCGGTGATCTTCAGCTCGCCCGTCACCCTGGGCGCCGCCGGGTCGCGCAGGTCGAGCGTGTAGAGCGGGTCGACCTGCTTGAACGTGACGCAGTAGCCGACCGGGCCGATGAACCTGACCGAGTAGATGCGCTCGCCCTCGCCGAGGCCCCCGACCTCGCCCGTCTTGGCCATGGTGTCGGCCTTGAGCACGTACACGGCGCTGGAGCTGGTCTTGCCGTCGGGGGAGTTGAGCGTGGTGGCGATGCGCAGGTGGCCGTCGTACTCCGACAGTGAGTACTGGTTCAGCAGGCGGCCGGGGACCTTGCCGGAGGCCACGTAGGAGGGCGCGCCGGCCGAGGAGATGTCGAAGCGGTGGACCTCGGTCTCCTCCGGCGGGAGCGTGGGGGTGGGCTCGGGGAGGGCGGACGCCGTCGTCCCTGTGGGCGACGGGCTGGGCGTCTCGGAGGCAGGGGGCTGCGTGGGCGTGGGCTCCACGGCCGGGGCGACGTCTCCCGAGGCCGGCGGTGTGGTCGCCGGGGCGTCGTCCACCACCGGCTCACTGATCACCACCGGCATCCACCAGCGCGGGTTGCTGGCCACGTAGAGGCTGCTCCCGGTGCCGTACACGATGTCGCCGTCGGCCGCCAGGCTGATCGGGTCGGTGCCCGCGGCGGTCACGCCCTGCGCGAGGTCGATGGTGTGCACGGTCAGCAGCGAGGTGCCGGTGTAGTCGGCCGGGTGGCTGATCCGCTCGCACTGCACCGAGTCCTTCTTGACGGTGCCGGACGCGTCGGTGATCTCGACCTTGGGGAGCCAGGCGTCCGCCGGGGCCTGGCGGACCGCGGCCTGGTTGCGCTTGAGGCGCTCGGCCTCGGAGACGTCGTCCTTGAACTCGGGGAACGCGATGTCCGGCTGGCTGCGGGTGACCACCCTGACCGTGGAGCCGACCATCCTGGCGTCCACGTACGAGCCCTGCGGCTTGATCGTGCTCAGCACCTTGGGCCGGCCCGACAGGTCGACCAGCACGTACCTGGTGTCGGCCGGCGGGGCGAAGGCGGCCATCCGCTTGTACATGATGTCGCCGCCGCGCATCAGCACCAGCGCGCGGTCGCCCGAGACCAGCAGGTCGGCGGGCACGCCGCGGCCGTTCTCGCCCTCCGTCAGCTTGAGCGAGCCGGTGACCTTCCTGGTGGCGGTGTCGATGATCCGCAGGACGCCGTCCTTGACGGTGATGACCCGATTGCCGTCGGTCTTGACCACGTCGGGCTCGTCCACGCCGGCCTCGTGCACGTTCGTCGTGGAGTGCTCGGGGGTGCTCTGCTTGGCGTTCGCGGTGACCGAGCGGGCGGCGTCCTCCATGTACGCGAGGGGCATGACGTTGTCGAACCCGTACGGGGTGACGCGCTGGGCGGCGTGCTCGCGCAGCCCGGACAGCAGGTCGTCGCAGCCGGTGTAGGCCACCAGGCGGATCGCGCCGAGCGGGCTCACCTTGGGCTTCGGCGGCGCGCCCGCGGTCGTGGAGGTGCAGGCGACCGCGGCCGTCGCGAGCGCCGCGACGGTCGCGGCGGTGCGGATCAGCGTCTTCATGCCCTCAAGACGGCTGCCTCAGGCGGATGGTTCAGGAGCCCTTGTTCGGGTTCGCGGTGAAGACGGGGCTGAAGTCGATCTCGTCGGGCACCTCCAGCAGCTTGCGCACCAGCTTTCCGTTGAAGTCGACCACCTGGACCTCGTCGTCGGTGCCGTTGTCCTGCTCCCAGCAGTAGAGGTGGTTCTCGTCGTAGAAGCCGAGGACCTTGTCGCAGTCGGAGGAGAACTTGCGCAGGCGCTCGCCCGACTGGGTGTCCCAGATGCAGTGGTCGCCGTCGCCGCCGTTGGGGCAGTTGGTGACGAACGTCTTGCCCGAGGGCGAGAAGATGTCCTGCGTGCCGGCGGACAGCGTGCCGATCTCGTTCGCCGAGTGCGTGGCCTTGCCCAGGGCGTTGAAGAAGCGCAGGCTGCGGTTCTTCTCGTCGCCGTAGACGTTGACCGCGCCGTCCTCGGTGCCGTCGAAGCCGAAGGCCGTCTGGCGGATGGAGGTGTCGCTGACGTCGACCTGGGTGGCCTGCTTCCTGGCCACGTCGATGAGGACGAAGCCCAGGTAGAGCCACTTGCTCCCGACCTTGCGCTCGGTGTTGAGCAGGATCTTCGAGCCGTCCCTCGACCACGCCCTGATGCTGCTGATCAGCGGCTTCTTGACGGTCTTGATCGTCGTACGGTCGCCCGACCGGCGGTCGGAGAGGACGATGTAGTCGAAGTCGTCGGAGCTGTAGCTCCTGCCCCGCTCCGCGAGGTAGCGGCCGTCGGGGGAGACCATCGACTCCCAGTTGCCGGCGTACTTCGTGAACGTGCCGCGCAACGAGCCCCTGGCGTAGTCGATCCAGTCGTCCTTCTTCTTGTCGTAGATCTCGTAGGAGGTCAGCACGACCGCGTCGCCCGGGTCCTCGTAGACCGAGATGTTCCCGCCGGGGAGCGCCTTCTTGACGCCCGTCGCCGGCACGGCCGCCTGGGTGGGGGACGGGGTGGCGGTCGTCCTGGACTTCGTCGCGCTGGGCCTCGGGGTGCCGGTCGAGCCGGCCAGCGACGCCTTGTCGACCTGGATGTACACGACCACGCCGGCCAGGATCAGCAGCGCGACCGCCACCGTGACGCCCGCGATCAGCGGCGCCCTGCTCTTCTTCCGCGGCGGGTGCTCGCCCCAGCTCGGGGCGGTGGTCTGGGCATAGGGCCCAGGAGGCTGCCACGGCTGCTGGGGGGAAGGGGCGACGGAGCCCGTGTGCGGGACCGGGCCGGAGTACCCGCCGGGCCCCTGGTACGGGACGGGTCCCGACGGCGGCCCCGGCACGGGACCTGACGGCGGGCCGGGCACGGGACCTGACGGCGGGCCCGGCGGGCCGGACGGCGGGCCCGACGGCGACGCGAACGGAAGCGACGGGGCGGGCCCGGGGTTCGGACCGGAGTGTGGCCCGGGGTTCGGCGCGGCACCCGGCGCCGGGTGCCGCAGCAGCCGCATCATGACCTGCTCGGCCGTCAGCCGCTGCGCCGGGTCCTTGGACAGGCACGCGGCCACCACGTCATGCAGGTGCCCGTCCAGCATGCCCAGGTCGGGATGCTGGTTGAGGACGCGGTTGATCACCGCGGGCATCGTGTCGCTGCCGAACGGCGCCTGCCCGGAGGCGGCGAAGATCATCGCGCTCGCCCACGCGAACATGTCGGAGGCCGGGCCGACCGTGTGCCCCATGATCTGCTCGGGCGACATGTACGCCGGCGTGCCCACGACCATGCTGCTGATCGTCGAGGTGGCGTTCAGTGCCCTGGCGATGCCGAAGTCGATCACCCGGGGTCCGTCGGCGCCGATGATCACGTTGGCCGGCTTGAAGTCGCGGTGGACGATGCCCGCCTGGTGGATGGCGGCCAGCGCGGTGGCGGTGTTGATGGCCAGCCGGTGCAGGACGGTCCCGGTGCGCGGCCCGTCCTCCGTCACGACCCGGTGCAGCGACGGCCCTTCGATGTATTCGCTGATGATGTACGGCCGGTCCTGCTCGACCCCGGTGCCGAGAACGGCGGCGGTGCAGAACGGCGCCACCTGCTGGGCCACCTGGACCTCGCGCGTGAACCTCTCTGCGCTCACCTGGTCGCCCGACAGGTCGGGGCGCAGCCATTTGACGGCCACGCGGGAGTCATTGTGACCTTTGGCGAGATAGACGACGCCCTGGCCGCCCTCCCCGATCCGGCCGAGGAGATCCAGGCCCCCGAGCCGTTGTGGATCTCCGGGGCGTAGCGGCGCGAAGATTGCCATGTAGGGATTCTGTCGCTACGGCGCGAATCCGCAAAAACTACCCGTGGGTAGCCAGGCGGAATATCCTTCTGGCATGCACGTGACGTCCAGCGGTAGGACACGGCACATCCTCGCCCCTTTCACCGGCGAAACCCTCGCCGAGCTGCCTCTGTCGGACGCCGACGACGTCCGCAGGGCGTACGAGAAGGCCAGGGCCGCCCAGGTCGAGTGGGCGCGCAGGCCCGCGGCGGAACGGGCGAGACCGTTCCTGCGGCTGCACGACGCGATTCTCGACCGGCGCGCAGAGATCCTCGACATCGTCCAGAACGAGACGGGCAAGGCTCGCAAGCACGCCTTCGAGGAGGTGCTCGACGTCGCGGGCTGCGCCCTCCACTACGCCCGCCGCGCGCCCGCCCTGCTCGCGCCGCGCGCCCGCAAGGGCATCTTCCCCGTCGCCACCCGGGTCGTGGAGTTGCGCCAGCCCAAGGGCGTGGTCGCGCTGATCTCCCCGTGGAACTACCCGCTCGCGCTGGGCGTCACCGACGCGGTGCCCGCGCTGCTGGCCGGCAACGCGATCGTGCACAAGCCGGACACGCAGACCGCCCTGTCCACGCTGTGGACCATCGACCTGCTGGCCGAGCTGGGCATGCCGCGCGAGATCTGGCAGGTCGTGCTCGGCGAACCGGCCGAGATCGGCGACGCGCTGCTGGACGACGCCGACTACGTGGCGTTCACGGGGTCCACGCGCGGCGGCAGGAAGATCGCCGAGGAGGCGGCCAAGCGGCTCATCGGCTGCTCGCTGGAGCTCGGCGGTAAGAACCCCATGGTGGTGCTCGACGACGCCGACCTCGACGTGGCCGTGCAGGGTGCCATCCGGGCCTGCTTCACGAACGCCGGGCAGCTCTGCCTGTCGATCGAGCGCCTCTACGTGCACGCGTCCGTTTTCGAGGCGTTCGCCGAGCGTTTCGTCGAGCAGGTCCGCGGCATGAAGCTGGGCGCGGGGCACGACTGGTCGGTGCAGATGGGCTCGCTCACCTCGCAGCGTCAGCTCGACACGGTCAGCGCGCACGTGGAGGACGCCCTGGCCAAGGGCGCGCGGCTGCTGACCGGCGGCCGGACCAGGCCCGACCTGGGCCCGCTGTTCTACGAGCCGACCGTGCTCACCGGCGTCGCCGGGGACATGGAATTGTGCCGCAACGAGACGTTCGGGCCGGTGGTCGCGCTCTCCCCGTTCAACTCCGACGACGAGGTGGTCGAGCTGGCCAACGACACCATCTACGGCCTGAACGCCTCCATCTGGACCTCCAGCCTCCCGCGCGGCCGGGCGCTCGCCGCCCGCGTCAAGGCCGGCACGGTCAACATCAACGAGGGGTACGCCTCGGCCTACGCCTCCTACGACGCTCCCATGGGCGGCATGAAGGCGTCCGGGCTGGGCCGCCGGCACGGCTCCGAGGGCCTGCTGCGCTACACCGAGTCCAAGACCGTGGCCTCGCAGGCCGGCTGGCTGGGCTTCGAGCCGCCGTTCGGGCTGCCGTACGAGAAGTGGGCCGACGCCCTGGCCGGCACGCTCAAGACGATGCGGCGGCTCCGGATGAAGTGACGTCCGCGCCACGACGGAATACGCCGCCGAGATCCTGGGGGCCGGGCCGGTCGGCTCGTGGCGAACGACGGCTTGGCCTGTGGCGGTCGGCTCGTGGCGAACGGCGCCGCCTGGCGCGTGCTGGGCTGGCAGGGTGGAGGCGTGAGTTGGAACGCGCGGGCCCTCGACGTGCTGGCGGCGGGGGAGCCCACCCCGCTGATCGACTTCCCGGTGCCGGCGCCCGGGATCAGGCTGCTGCTGAAGGACGAGTCCGCGCAGCCGACCGGGAGCCTGCGGCACCGCCATGCCAGGGCGCTGTTCCGGCAGGCCGTCCTCGACGGGCTGGTCACCGAGGGCACGACCGTCGTGGAGGCCACGGGCGGCAACGCGGCCGTCGCGCAGGCGTGGTTCGCCCGGCGGCTCGGGCTGCCGTACATCGTGGTCATGCCGGGCGAGCGGAGCCCGGCGCGGGCCCGCGCGGTGGAGGCGCTGGGCGGGGAGTGCAGGTTCGTGACGCCGCCCCTGGCGATCTATGACGCGGCGCGCGGGATCCCGGGCCATTTCCTCGACCAGTTCGGGCGGGCGGCCGAGCATGACCTGGGGGCGGAGCTGTTCGCCCAGGTGCGGCCCGACTGGGTGGTGACGGGCGCGGGCACGGGGGCCACCTCCGCCACGCTCGGGCGGTGGGCCCGCGATCATGACATTCCCTGCCGGATCGCGGTGGCAGATCCCGATAATTCGGCATATTTCCCGGGCTGGACGCTCGACGTGCCCGACTACGCGACCGGGATGCCGTCACGGATCGAGGGCATCGGGCGGCCCCGCATCGAGCCGGGGTTCCGGCCTGACCTCGTCGACCTCGTCATCCCGGTGCCCGACGCGGCGAGCGTGGCGGCGGCCCGGCACATCAGGGCGGTGACGGGGCTCGCCGTGGGCGGCTCGTCGGGCACGGCGCTCTGGGCGGCGCTGGAGCTGGTCGAGCGCATGCGGGCCAGGGGCGAGAGCGGCACCGTGGTGTCGCTGGTGGGCGATGCCGCCGACCGGCATCTGGTGACCTGCCACGACGACGCGTGGGCCGCCGCCAAGGGGCTGGACGCCGGGCAACACGCCGACGAGCTGCGGCGCCGCACCGGCGTCTGAACGGGCTCAGGTCAGGGGGTGGCTGACCCAGACGTTCGGCTCGACGTACACGGCGTAATCCTGCTCCACGTCGCAGTGCACCGAGTTGAGCGCGCCGGGCACCTCCACCGGGCCCGGGCGGTCGAAGGGCAGGTCCGTCCACTGCCGCCACTCCGCCAGCGTGCCCGCCACCACCATCGAGCGCGGCGCCACCTTGACGATCTTCGCGCCCGCCCGCACGTGCACCCGCAGCCAGGAGTCATGGGGCAGGCCGTCGGCGCGGGTCCTGAAGGCGTACTCGGTCATGGGGGTGCGCGGTTCGAGGTGCTTCCTGTTGGGCCTGACCGGCGCCACCAGCTCGCGATGGCCGAGGGCGGCGGCGCGCTCGCGCATGGCCGCGAGCATCAGGGAGGAGAGCCCCGTGCCCTGGAGGTCGCGGCGGACGGAGATCTCCAGGGCGGAGATGCCGTCGGGCTCCTCGCCGCGCTCGCGGGCCAGCCAGCCGGACCTGATCACGCCGTCCCACCCGTCGTCGGGCAGCTCGGGGCCGTCGGCGAGGAACGGGATCATGCACGCCCGCGCCGCCAGCCGCCCCGGCTCCTCGTCGGAGTCGGCCACCAGCACGTACTCGGCGTACGTCGTGGTGGCGAACGGGTAGAACAGGTCCGCGATCGGATCTTCGAGCAGGAACTCGTGCCACGTGTGGTCCATCTCGAACAGCGACGGCGCGAACTCCGGACGCTCCGCGAGCGTCGTGATCTTGAGGGCCATGGGGATCATTCTCACATTACGGCCGACCGGTACGTGCTCGAATAAATCAGGACGAATGGGGGTGCGCTAGCGTCGGCCGCATGACAGAACTTGACGCCAGGCTGCGGGCCATCACCGACCTGATCGTGGCCGAGGCGCGCGAGGGCGGCGGCAGACACGAGTACGACGGCCGGATCCAGGACCTCTCGCCTGAGGGCGTGCGGGCCGGGCTGGCGCGGCTCGGCGAGGGGCCGCTGCCCGCGGACGCGCATGACGCCGAACACCTACAGGTGTTCGAGCAGAGCATGCGCACTCAGTTCGGCGAGCTGGAGCTGCATCGAAAGAACCCGCTGATCCACCTCTCGAACCTCGACCTCGCCTGCTACGACCGCGACTACGCCCCAGAGGAGGATCGCGCGGCGGCCAAGGCGGCCCACCTCGCGCTCTGGCCCGAAGCGGTGGAGCAGGCCATCGACTCGCTCGACCAGGTCGCGGCCCCCGTCGCGCAGTCCCTGCTCGCCGCGACCAAGGGGCTGGCCGCCGGGGTCACCGACGAGGCCGCGCTCAAGGCGCACGCCCGGCTCGTGGCGCACGTCGAGCTGGCCGCGGCGGAGGGCGACCCCAACGCGGCGCTCGGCGGCGAGGCCCTGGCCAGGCTCATGGGCACGGCCGAGGGCCTGCCCGTCGACCTGGGCAGGCTCGCCGAGCGCGCCGACGCCGAGCGGGACCGGCTGATGGGGCTGCTCGCCGAGTCCTGCGCCAAGCTGGGGGAGCGGGACAAGGCGCCGCTGGACGTCGTACGGGAGCTCGTCAAGCACCATCCCGACGCCGACGGGGTCATCGAGGCGGCGCGGATCGGCACGGAGAAGGCCATCGCGTTCACCAGGGAGAAGGACCTCGTGCCCTACCACGACGGCGAGTGCCTGGTGGGGCTGGCGCCCGAGTCGCGACGCTGGGCGATGGCCATGATGGCCTGGAACTCGCCCGGCGAGCCCGAGGGCCCGTCCTGGTACTACATCACGCCGCCGGACCCGTCCTGGCCCGAGCAGGACCAGGAGGAGTGGCTGGAGGTCTTCAGCCACGCGACGCTGCCGGCGATCAACGTGCACGAGGTCGCGCCCGGGCACTTCTCGCACGCCCGCGCGCTGCGGCGGGCGAAGTCGGACGTGCGCCGGCTGCTGCAGTCCGTCGCGTTCATCGAGGGCTGGGCGCACTACGCCGAGGAACTGTGCGTGGAGGAAGGCTTCGAGCCGGACGACCCGCGGTTCGAGATCGGGGTCTGGGTGGAGGCGCTGCTCCGCGTCACCCGGCTGGCCTGCGCGATCGGCGTGCACACCGGGCAGCTGACGGTCGAGGAGGGCGCCCGGCGCTTCGAGTCCGACACGCACCTGGCCGGGCCGGCCGCGCTGTCCGAGGCCAGGCGGGCGACGTTCGACCCGACGTACGGGCGTTACACGTGGGGCAAGCTGCTCATCCTCGACCTGCGGGAGCGGGCGCGGGCGGAGTGGGGCGCGGACTTCAGCCTGCAGCGCTACCACAAGGCCCTGCTCGACCTCGGCTCGCCACCCCTGGGCCTGCTCGACCGCATCCTCTAGACCCCGGCCCCCTCTCCTCGCCGAAGGGACCTCAGCGGGACACCCTCCTCCCTGTACTCCCAAGGGACCCAGCCGGAGTACAGGGGGGCGGCATTCTCCGAGCGGTTCTCTAGGGCGGCGGCGGCCCGTCCGGTAGCGTCGATCACGAGCGAGGGGAGGATGATCCTGTGCGGGAGCTCTCCGGCAAGGTCGCCGTGGTGACCGGCGCGGCCAGCGGCATCGGGCGGGCGCTGGCGCTCAGGTTCGCGGCCGAGGGCATGACGCTGATGCTCGCCGACGTCGATCCCGGCGGCCTCGCCGAGACGGCGTACCAGGCAGGCGACGGCAAGGTGCTCACGCAGGTCACCGACGTCTCCGACGCGGCGGCCGTACGGCACCTGGCCAACCGCTGCTTCGGCGAGTTCGGCGCCGTGCACGTCCTCTGCAACAACGCCGGCGTCTTCCAGGGCGGCCGCATGTGGACCCGCGGCGAGGAGGACTTCGCCTGGCTGCTCGGCGTGAACCTGTGGGGCGTGCTGCACGGCATCCACGAGTTCGTCCCGCGCATGATCGAGCAGGACACCGAGGGGCACATCGTCAACACGGTGTCGGTGGCCGGGCTGTTCACCTCGCCGGGATCGGGCGGGTACGCGGTCACCAAATACGCCGCGATGGCCGCGTCCCAGGCCCTCGCCGAGGATCTGGCCGCCACGGGCTCCAAACTCCGCGTGACCGCGCTGTGCCCCGGCGCGGTCAGGACCCGCATCGCCGACTCCGAACGTCTCCGCCCGCCCGGCCTGGTCACCACCCCCACCCAGGACGAGGCCGACGTGCAGGCGTGGGTCGGCCGGGCGGCCCAGCGCGGCCTCGATCCGGCCGAGGTGGCCGACCTGGTCGTGGCGGCCATCCGGGAGGAGCGGTTCCTGGTGCTGACCGATCCCGGGCACGCCGCCCGGCTGCGCCTGCAGACCGAGACCTTGCTCACCGGGAACCTGCCGCCCTACCAGTGATGTTCGTGGTCCAGCATCCGCACCACCCTGCCGCTGCGCAGCCTGACCAGCAGCCGGACGTGGTCGCCAGGCAGCACGTCCCGGTAGAGGCCCTCCGTGACCAGGAACGACCTGGCCTGTTCCGAGCTGCCATCGTGCACGGCCAGGTGGTAGGCGCGCGTGCTGCCGGTCGTCTCGGGGTCCGCGTCGGCGACGGCCCAGCGTTTGACGACGTAACCGGAGACCTCCTGCCGGTTGGGGCCGGGCGCGGCGGATCCGGGCGGCTCGATCTCGACGCCGTGCCAGCCGCTGCCGGTGAAGATCCACTCCTGCTCGGGATCGGTCGGCTCGGCGTCCGGCCCGGCGACCTCCAGCCCCGCCGGTGTCAGCAGGAACCCCCGCCCCGCCATGAGCAGCCCCACCCCGGCCACGAACGACACCATCGTGGCGATCATCCCCGGCCACGACAGCCCGGCCGCGGAGACTGTGGCGTACCAGGGGATGAACAGCGCCGCGGCCATGAGCACCGGGACGATCATGGTCGGCCAGCGCCGCCGTGCCAGGCCGAGGTCGATGGCGGTCTGCCGGACCAGCGGGACCAGCGCGCCGTCCAGGTCGGACCCTTCGGGCATGACCGCCATCACGGGCACGTGCGGCTTGCCCGTCAGGCAGGCGGTCACCCGTTCCAGGACCCATCGCTCGTACGGGAGGAGCGGCTCCTGCCGCGCGGACGCCAGAGACAGGCGGTCGTCTTCGATCATCAGCCACCCGCGTGCGGCCAGCTCGAACAGCGCCGAGTGGAACACCTCCTGAACCCGCATTCCCCGTAACAGCTCGACCACGGGCGGTGGCGTCTCGTGGCGCGGCGCCCGCTGCGGGCGTTCGCGGCTGGACACCTTGAAGGCGGCGGCCAGCGTGGCGGCCCACAGGGCCCACGCCGTCGCCGGCCAGACAAGATCCATTGTTCTGTGTTAGCACGAGTACCGGTGGCAGGCCAGGCGTAATGCACAAGGCCGATAGACTGTAGTCACCGCATATCGCCTTTGGGGGGTTCTCACGGTGTCTGAATTCGACACAGTGCTCGTGGTCGACTTCGGCGCACAGTACGCGCAGCTCATCGCCAGGCGTGTGCGCGAGTGCCACGTCTACTCCGAGATCGTGCCTTCGACCATGCCGGTCGAGGAGATGATGGCCAAGCACCCCAAGGCGATCATCCTGTCCGGCGGGCCTTCCTCGGTCTACGCCGAGGGCGCGCCGCCGGTGCCGCACGGGCTGTTCGACACGGGTGTGCCCACGTTCGGCATCTGCTACGGCTTCCAGGCCATGGCGCAGGCGCTGGGCGGTGAGGTGGCCCGCACTGGCGTGGCCGAGTACGGCGGCACCGCGCTGGACGTGGTCGAGGAGGGCGTGATCTTCGCCGGTCTCCCGGCCGCCCAGACGGTCTGGATGTCCCACGGTGACAGCGTCGCCGCCGCCCCCGAGGGCTTCACGGTGACCGCCTCGACGAGCGAGACTCCGGTCGCCGCCTTCGAGCACCCCGGTCGCGGCCTCTACGGCGTGCAGTTCCACCCGGAGGTGCTCCACTCCGAGCACGGCCAGGTCGTGCTCAAGCATTTCCTCGACGCCGCCGGATGCCGCCCGGCGTGGACCATGCTGAACATCGTCGAAGACTCCATCGCCGCCGTGCGCCGCCAGGTCGGCGACGGCCGGGCGATCTGCGCGCTGTCCGGCGGAGTCGACTCCGCGGTGGCCGCCGCGATCGTCCAGCGCGCCATCGGCGAGCGGCTGACCTGCGTCTTCGTCGACCATGGTCTGCTGCGCAAGGGCGAGGCCGAGCAGGTCGAGCGTGACTTCGTGGCCGCCACGGGCGTGAAACTGCGCGTGGTCGACGCCTCCGACCGCTTCCTGAAGGCGCTGGAGGGCGTCTCCGACCCGGAGGAGAAGCGGAAGATCATCGGCCGCGAGTTCATCCGCGTCTTCGAGGACGAGCAGCGCGCGATCATGGCCGACGGGCCGGTGGAGTTCCTGGTCCAGGGCACGCTCTACCCCGACGTGGTGGAGTCGGGCGGCGGCACCGGCACCGCCAACATCAAGTCCCACCACAATGTCGGCGGCCTGCCCGAAGACCTCCAGTTCAAGCTGGTCGAGCCCCTGCGCGCGCTCTTCAAGGACGAGGTCCGCCGGGCGGGCGAGGAGCTGGGGCTCCCCTCCGCCATGGTGTGGCGCCAGCCCTTCCCCGGCCCCGGCCTCGGCATCCGCATCGTGGGCGAGGTCACCCGCGAGCGCCTTGACCTGCTGCGCGAGGCCGACGCGATCGCCCGCGAGGAGCTGTCCCGCGCCGGCCTCGACCGGCAGATCTGGCAGTGCCCGGTGGTGCTGCTGGCCGACGTCCGCTCGGTGGGGGTGCAGGGCGACGGGCGCACGTACGGGCATCCGGTGGTGCTGCGGCCGGTGACGTCCGAGGACGCGATGACTGCGGACTGGTCGCGGGTGCCTTACGACGTGCTGTCGCGCATCTCCACGCGGATCACGAACGAGGTTCGGGAAGTCAACCGGGTGGTGCTCGACGTGACGAGCAAGCCCCCGGGCACCATCGAGTGGGAGTAGTTCTTCGCTAGCGGGGGCGGGTCCGGGCGGGGGCCGGGGGCGGGGTAGGCCGCTCGGGGTTCAGGCGGCGATCGGGGCGAGGGTGTCGACGGGGGAGCCGGTCTCGGCGTGGGCGAACGCCGGCAGCTCGAACCAGATGGCCTTGCCACGATCCGTACGGACGCCGCCCCAGCAGCAGGAGAGCATGTCGACGAGGAACAGCCCGCGGCCGCGCTCGGCGTCGGCGTCGACGACGCGCATCCGGGGCAGCTCGGGGTTCTCGTCCTCGATCTCGCCGCGCAGCAGGCCATCCTCGGCGGAGAAGCTGAGGCGGACCCGCCCGTACGCGTGACCGAGCGCGTTGCCGGCCAGCTCGCTGACGAGCAGTTCGGCGACTTCCACCTGGTCGTCGAAGCCCCAGTCGGTGAGCTTCTCACGGGTCAGCCGGCGGGCCTCGCCCACCGAGCCGAGGTCAGGCGAGAGCCACCACGAGACCGTGCGGCGCGTCGTGTGGCGGCCGGTCACCGCCTTCAAGATGTCGCTCATCGAAAGCCTGTTCATGTCCTGTCGTGGGTGGCAGCTGGGTGAGCCTGGGTTGCTCACACCATCGAGACTGCCTCAGTGAGGTACCTCAAGAAGAGGTGAGAACTCCCCATATAGGTACCTATTCCACCTATGTAGTTGCTGCACGGCAGGGACTGTGGGTGCCTGCTGATGCCCGAGGTGCCGGTGAGGCGACTCGGCTCGACACCCTTGACCGGGCAGCGGCGCGCGCTCGGCACCGGATCGTCGGCCTGCGGGCTGAGCCGGACCGGCAGCAGGTGAATGCGTAATGGAGCGCAGGACGGGCCTGGTAAATACATCAGTCAATGGAAAATTTCATGTATTTGTGGCGGCTTGTCGGTACGTAGCGGCATTGAGGGGGGTCCTGTAGCAGCGGTGCCCTCTCGACCGCTACGGTATGGGGCTGATCGTCGCTCTTGGGGCCCTTGGGACGGAGTTAATCCGCACTGCTCCCGAGCGAAAATGATCATGTCATTCCCCGTACTCGTCATACAGGCATGGATTCCGATTTATCATGACTTATCAGTCTTATCCCTTAGATCAGCCGCTTCCTGCCGGTCCGGCCCAGCCGCCGGCGCCGCAGACCGCGTACCCCCAGGAGCCCCCGGCCGAGGCCGCGAAGGCCGCGGCAGCGGGCGAGGAGGACAAAGGCGGCGTCCTGGACGTCCTCGAGAAGATCGGCTCGGTGGTGGTCCCGGCCGGTGTCACGCTGTACGCGCTGCTCTACATGGGCTTCAAGGAGATGTATGGCGTCTTCGGCATCACGCCCGAGCAGGCCGGCATGGACCAGTCCGTGCTCTTCGGGCGGCTCCTGGGCACCCTGCTGCCGCTGACGCTGATCACCGCCTCGGGCATCGGCCTGCTCATCGGGGTGGGCTGGCTGCTCAACGTCATCACCCGCGGCTGGGCCGGGCGCGTGTTCCAGGCCGTCCGGAAGCGTCCCTGGATCGTCGCCCTGATCGCCGCGATCTGGGCCGGCCTGTCCTACCTGGGCTTCCTCACGTACGTGTACACCGCGCTGGAGGAGCCCTTGGGCGGCGGTGAGGTCGTCTTCGTGATCCTGCTGGGCTTCCTGTCCTACGTGGTGCCGTTCCGGCTGCTGCGCCGCAAATCAATCGGCCGCGCGGGGATGAAAGTCCTGATCGGCGCCTTCACGGGGGTCGGGCTGGGATACCTGCTCATCATCCAGATGGTCTTCGGCGCCGCGGAGGTGCAGAAGTCCGGGCAGGCCAACCTGCTGCTCGACAGCCTCGGCTTCCAGGACCAGTGGGCCACGCTCCAGGACAGCAGCGGCAAGACGCTCTACGACGGGCGCTGGATGATGCTGCTGGGCGAGTTCGAGGGCGGGTACGCCTTCTACGACTGCGACAAGCAGATGACCTTCCGCAAGTTCTCGGAGAGCACGATCCTGATCGACATCCAGCTCGATCCCGAGCGGGAGAAGGGCTTCACCTGCGGCAGCCTCGCCGAGAAGGACAAGCAGGGCGGCTGACCGGGCCTAGTGGGGTCCGGGTGGCGGGTCGTCCGCGTGCTCGCCGATCAAGGGGACGAAGCGGGCGGGTGTCAGCGGACGCACCTGCACCAGGCGGCCGTGTCGTTTGCCGAAGAGCACGACGGTCTCGTCCAGCTCCTCGTGGATCGGCATGACCAGCCGTCCGCCCTCGGTCAGTTGCTCGATGAGCGGGGCGGGCACCCTCCGGGCCGTGGCGGACACCACGATGGCGTCGAAGGGCGCGTGTTCCGGCAGGCCGGCGGTGCCGTCGCCGACCGTCACCTCGGCGTTGGCGACCCCGGTCGCGCCGAGGTTGGCCCGCGCATGCCGGGCCAGGTCGGCGTGGCGCTCCATCGAATACACCTGGCGGGCCAGGCGGGCCAGCAGGGCGGTCTGGTAGCCGTACCCGGTGCCGATCTCCAGGACCGTCTCCGTGCCCGACAGTCGCAGCGCGTCGATCATCTGTGCGATCAGGGACGGCTGCGAGGTGGGCTGGCCGTGACCGATCGGGATCGGCTCGTCGAAAGGGGCGCGGATGGCGTAGCGCGGCGGCACGAACCGGTCGCGCGGTGTGGTGGCGAGGGCCGCCAGCAGCCGTGGATCTTCCACCCCGGCCCACTGGGCGGCCGTCACCAGTGTGTCGTACCGCATCGGCGATCACCGGTCACGGGTTCCCGCCGGTGCGCTGCTCCGAGCCATGCCCACCTGCTTCCCCACAGGTCGGGCTCGAAGCCGCGGGCACCACACCCTCCGCGGGTGTGGTGCCCGGCTGTTCAGCAGTTCTTTCCGCTGTTGACGCAGTTGACGACGGTGTTCATGAGCTTCTGCGACATCACGCCGATGGCGCCGGCGTGGTCGGTGCTCGGGTCGTTCTGCTCGCTCGGGAACCCGTCCACCGCGAAGGGGGTGTCTCCCGAGTTGGGCACGTCGTCGTAGGTCAGCGTCATCCGGAGCTGTGGCACGGCTTCGGTGCCGCTGGGGCAGGCGCCGCTCTCGTCAGGGAAGACGAGGTGGGTGCGGTGGTCGGCGCTGTCGAGGTTCTGGCCGTCCCAGCAGCTGGGCATGTCGAAGACGCGGACCAGGTCGCTGCCGGAGGGGCAGAGCGGGTACTTGTCGGTCACCCGGTCCGTGAAGCCCGTGCAGGTGAACGTCGGCCGGGCGTTGTCAGCGCCGTTGGTGACAGCCCGGGCGTCGCCGGAGAGCATCCTGAGGAACCGCGGAGCCGCCGTCACCTCCGAGGTGGGATTGCCGCGGTATTCGAGCTTCACCGACGTCGGCTGTACGGGGGTGCCGGCGTTGTTCGTGCCACTGTCGGTGCCACTGTTCGTGTCGCTGTTCGTGTCGGCCCCAGTGGCGGATGGGGAGGCGGATACGTCGTCGGACGGGGCGTCGGATGCGTAATCGGATTGGGCGTCGGACGCGTAGTCCGACGGGGCGTCGGATTGGGCGTCGGACGGTGCGTCGGACGCGGTGGCGGATTTGTCGACGGACGGGGTGGCTGACGCGGTGGCGGATTTGTCGTTGGACGGGGTGGCTGATGGGGTGGCGGATGCGTCGTCGGATCCGCGTACGCGCAGGGTCGGCCAGAAGTAGGCGGACCGGTCGGCACTGGCGCGGCAGGTGGTGTCCGCGGCGGCCAGGCTCTCGTTGGTCGAGAACGCGTCCGTGGACATGTTGCCCACGTAGTCCAGCGTGAGCTGGGCCCCGTCCGACATGCCCGGGGCGAGGATGAGGTTGTCGGTGTTGGAGTGGCCGTCGCGGTTCGTGCCGCATCGGGAGGCGTACGTGCCCGTTGAGGCGTCCGCACCCTGCTGCGGCTGCTTTGCCTTGGGCACGTCGCGGATGTCGACGTAGTCGTCGGCCGACAGCCCGGCGTCCGCCGAGTTCTGGGCGGAGTCGCCGAGCGAGCAGGTGGCGAGTTTGTCGAGGCCGGTGGGGCGTTCTGCGACGCGTCCGATGGCTATGGCGATGCGGTCGAGGGCGGCGGCGCGTTTGTCGGCCAGGGGGCCGAGGATGGCGTTCTGGACGAAGTTGGGGCCGCCTTGTCCTGTTGAGGTGGCGAGTCGGTTGTTGGCCTCCTGGAGTTGTTTGTCGAGTTGGGCGAGGTTGCGGTCGACTTCGGCTTTGGCGGCGGCCGGGATCTCGGGCAGTTGGTCGGCCACGCCCGGGCAGACGATGGTCTGCGCCGCCGGATCCCCGGTCTGGCCGCCGCCGGGGTCAGGCGTGGCGGAGCCGGTTTCTGGAGGTGGGGTGTTCTGCTCGGGCGGGGCGGTCTGGTCCGGTGCCGAGGTGGCCTGGTCGGATGGGGTGGCCTGGTCCGGCGGGGCGGTGGAGTCGCCGAGCGAGCAGGTGGCGAGTTTGTCGAGGCCGGTGGGGCGTTCTGCGACGCGTCCGATGGCTATGGCGATGCGGTCGAGGGCGGCGGCGCGTTTGTCGGCCAGGGGGCCGAGGATGGCGTTCTGGACGAAGTTGGGGCCGCCTTGTCCTGTTGAGGTGGCGAGTCGGTTGTTGGCCTCCTGGAGTTGTTTGTCGAGTTGGGCGAGGTTGCGGTCGACTTCGGCTTTGGCGGCGGCCGGGATGTCAGGCAGTTGGTCGGCCACGCTCGGGCAGACGATGCCCTCGCTCGCGGCCGTACTGAGATAAATGTCCACGGCCCCGGTCTGCGTGTACGGCGGGGAGCCCGACAGGACGAGCGCGACGCTGCCGCTCAGGCAGACCGCCCCCAACCACGGCCTGAATCTTCTTCCCCCCGATGGACTCCACATGCGACCACTCCCTCCGGTTTCGTGACGTGGGCAAGGAAAGTCCGATCTTCGAGAGGTACGGGGGTCCTTGCGGGAGGGTTCACCGGCTGAGGGCGGAGCGGGCGCCTAAACCGCTTCCTACCAGCGCGAATGCGTATTTATACACATTCGCGGATTGAACCCGGCGCGAGACGCGGGTCGTACAACCGGGCGTCGAACACCAACTGAAAGGGTCAATCATGACGAAGCGCATCCTCACCGCCTCCGGCCTCGCGCTCGCCACCGCGCTGATCGCCGCCTCCGTCAACCCGGCCACGGCACAGGCCGACACGCAGTCGAGCACGGACGTCTATCTGGCCGCGACGCTGCTGGGCAAGAACGAAGTGCCCGCCCCGGGCGCGAAGGTGGGTGACCGGAACGGCAGCGCGATCGCCGTGTTCCGCATCCACGGGCAGCAGGTCGACTACGCGATCCGGTGGCAGAAGGTGGCCGCTCCGACCGCGTTCCACATCCACCAGGGCAAGGCCGGCAAGAACGGCGACGTCAAGATCCCGTTCTTCGGCGCGGCGCTGCCCGCGTCGCTCAGCGCCGTCAAGGGCACCGTCACGGTCAAGGACTCGGGCCTGCTCGCCAGGATCGCGAACAACCCGAAGGGCTGGTACGCCAACCTGCACACGGGCGAGTTCCCCGGCGGCGCCGTCCGCGCCCAGCTGCACCGGGTCCGCCCCGTGTCCCTTGAGTCGGTGCTGGCCGCCGGCTCGTCGCACCACACGCTCACCGCGTCGGCCGACGGCCGCCAGGAGGTGCCCGCGCCCGGTACGAAGGTCGGCGACAAGGACGGGCGGGCCGCGTGGCTCGTCTGGGTGAACGGCACCAAGGTCCACTTCGCCACCGCCTGGAAACGCATCGCCCCTCCGACGAACGGCCACGTCCACCGAGGCGTGAAGGGCAAGAACGGCCCCGTGGTGGTGGACTTCTTCGCCGCCGCGAACGGGCTGCCGGCCGGCGTCAACGGCATCGCCGGCACCGGCACCGCCTCGCCCAAGGTCGCCGCCGGCATCAAGCGCAACCCCAAGGGCTGGTACGTCAACCTGCACACCGCGGAGTTCCCCGGCGGCGCGGTGCGCGGCCAGCTCCACAACGGCGGCTGGTAGCCCGGAGCACACGAACGCGCCGCGCGGGATCCCGCCCGCGCGGCGTTCGCGTGTTCCGGTTCAGGCGGTGACCAGCGCCACCAGGACGAGGATCGAGCCGGCCATCACCACCGTGTGCCGGACGTTCTGGAGACCCGGCATCACCCAGCCCGGGAAGGCGCTCTCGGCCGCCTTCAACAGCGCCCGCACGTCGACGCGCTGGAGCATCGGGTCGCCCTTGCGCTCGAAGGCCTTCTTCACGGACGTGGCGGCGGTCAGCTGGCTGTAGAGGATGAGGACGTTGCCGACGAGGACGAGCGGCTGGAAGATCCAGGACAGGACCTGCCCCCAGTGGTTCCCCGCCAGGTTGAGCACGGCCAGGACCGTCATGATCAGCGCGACCGTGGCGGGGACGATGGTCTCGTGGCCGCTGGCGTCGAAGCTGAGGTTGTTCTCCTTCAGTACGCGGGTGGGGACGCCCTGACGCTCCAGCTCCCGCTCCGCGGCGACCCCTGCCTCGCGGCCGTAGCGGTGGCGTACGAGGGGGATGCTCACGAAGCCCAAAGCGATGAGCAACTGGAGGGCGGCGGCGAAGGTCATCATGGCGGGGGCTCCTCTTCGGGGGGAAGTGCTGCTTTCTCGACGAGGAAGACGATGCCGACCGCCGCTGCTCCCGCACTGACCGCACGCTGTCACGGACCCGCCGTCGCGTATCAGCGACACCACTCGCCGGACCCGGAACCATCCCTGAGCCCACGGCAGCGCCACCTGCCCCGCCGAGCGGTGGCGGCCGCCGCTACTCCCGATCGCCCTCCCGTCCAGGAGCGCCCGCCTCGCCCGGCTCGGGCGCGTGAGCGTCAGAAGCGGAGAGGCCCGTCGAAGGCTCGTGCGCGATGGGCGGGATGGGCGGGATGAGCGGGATGGGCGGGATGGGTTCGGTGGGCGCGTCCGACTCGGCGGGCTCGATGGCGGAAGGGTCGTCCGGAGCGGGGGTGGCCGGACCGGGCGCGGGGGTGGCCGGACCGGGAGCGGGGTCGGCCAGGTCAGGAGCGAGGTCGGCCAGGTCAGGAGCGGGGGCGGCCGGGTCAGGAGCCGGGCCGGGTTGTGCCGGTGAGAGCCGGGCCTCGGGCGGTCTGCGGCGCAGCGCGCGCCCGACCCCCCGTACCGAGGCGACCGCCAACCGCCCCACACCCCCCAGCAGCAGCGGCACCAGCAGCACCCCCACGAAGATGGGCGAGGCCATGTACCGGAAGTCCTGCGCCGAGATGTTCGCCAGGACGGTGAGCTGCTGCCCGGCGACCACGGCCGCCACCCCCAGCACGTACCGGTTCCGCAGCGCCAGTGCCCCCAGCGCCACCGCCAGGTACGACACGTACGACCACAACGCCCCCCGCCAGAGCACCCAGTCGTACTGCGGCGCCAGCGAGCCGGTCAGCCACGGTTCGGCCACCTGGTTCAGCTCCCACGACCGCGGCCGCAGCGAGAAGACCCACCGCCCGGGGAAGTCGGGCACCTTGTTCGGCCCGACGTAGGTGTCGGCGTTGGGCCGCCGCGAGAAGCGGTACGTCATCCCCCCGATGGCGTACTCGTCCTGCACGGGCCGCCACGCGATCGCCCCCCGGCACAGCCGCGTGTCGATGATCATGGCGGGCTGGGAGATCAGCAGCCGTTTCCACAGGTCGAGCAGCTCGGAGGCGTGCGCGTCGGCCTGCGGCCAGCTGAAGTCCTTGCGCCAGATGAGCGGGTTGATCGTGTGGCAGGTCCCGCCGTCCCACCACCGCGTCAGCGGCGCCACGGAGGCCATCAACGCCTTGTCCCGCTCGTCGAACAGCTCGGGACGGTCCCGGTACGCCACCGCGATGTCGCCGAAGGCCGTGTGGTAGATGTACGTCTTGGCCGGGGCCATGATGCCGAACTGCGGGAACACGAAGTTCGTGAGCACGAGCGGCAGCGCCGCGGCGAAGGTGCCGGCGAGCAGCAGCCGTACGCGCATGGTCGTGACGATCACCAGCAGCGCGAGGACGGCGACGCCCACGACGAGGAAGCCGTTGGCCCTGAACAGCCCCAGGGCCGTGAAGAGCAGCACCAGCCCGACCAGCGTGGGCACGGTGACGGCGCGCCGGGCCGCGATCCGGGCGCACACGCCGGCGATGGCGATCGCGCAGATCGTGAACGGCACGTCCTTCCACAGCGTCACCGAGAACGCGCCCACGGGCGGCGCCAGCGGCATGGACATCGCCACGAGCGTCGTCGCCAGGCGCGGCGCGCCGAGCGCCTTGAGCGACTGCGCCAGGTACGTCAGCGCCGCCGCCATGGCGGTGGTCTGCGCGAACGTGACCGCGCCCAGATCACCCGTCTTGGTGAAGCTCAGCGACAGCAGCGCGTCGTAGAGCACCGAGTGGTCGCTGACCCAGGGACCGACGACGGTGTGGCTGAGGTACAGGACCGAGTCGCGGCTGAACAGGCCGGGGTAGAAGGCCGCCCACCAGCAGGCGAGGACGGCCTGAATGATCAGGAAGGTCGGGATCGCGACCCACGGCCTTGGCTTCGCGGTGCCCATGGCCTGTCAGGGGTAGCTCACTCCGGGCTCGGGTTTCTTGCCGCGTAGCAGGGTCGGCACCGTGACGAGGTGGTAGCCCTGCTTCTTGAGCTCCTTGAGGATCGCGGGCATCGCCTTCACGGTCGCCGGGACCGTGTCGTGCATGAGAATCACCCCGTCGCGCTTGGCCAGCCTGAGCACGGCGGCCTTGATCTTCTTGGCGTCACGCAGCTGCCAGTCGAGCGTCGTGCCCGTCCAGAGCACCTGCGCGAGGTCCTCCTGGTACGCCAGGCCCAGCACGCGGTCGTCGGTGTGGCCGTACGGCGGGCGGAACATCGTCGGCCGCAGCCCCGTGGCCTGTTGGATCGCGCTCTGCGTGGTCTTGAGCTCGTCGCTGATCTCCTGGTCGACCAGCGCCGTCAGCGAGGCGTGCGAGTAGGTGTGGTTGCCGATCGCGTGTCCTTGCGCCAGCGTCTGCTTGGCGATCTGAGGCCGCTGCTCCACCTTGTTGCCGACCAGGAAGAACGTGGCCTTGACCCGCTCCCGCTTGAGGATCTTGAGCAGGGTGGGAGTGCCCTCGCCCGGGCCATCGTCGAACGTCAGCGCCAGGCACTTGACCCGGTCGCAGTCGACCGTCGCCGCCTGGGCGGGCAGCGAGGTCGTGGCCAGTGCGGCCGCCAGCAGGGCATGAATCACCACGGATCACAGCCTAGGGCCAATGCGTGCACACCGTGGAACACCCTGACGTCTCGGTCTGAACACGCTCATCGTCCGAGCCGGGCCCGCAGGAACAGCGTGACGCCCTTGAGTGACTTGACCGGCAGGTACCGCTCGGCGCGGACGACCGCCGACAGGCCCGCGTTGATCAGGAGCGGCATCTTCCGCAGGTCGCTGCCCCTGGACCGGCGGCGGTGCCGGGCGACGAGCGGGCGGAGCAGCACGTTCCAGCTCCAGACGCGATCGACCTTCAGCCCGGCCTGCTCGACCACGACGGTCAGCGATTCGCGGGCGTAGCGCCGCACGTGCCCGACCGCGTCGTCGTGGGCCGACCACAGCGCCATGTCGCACGGGACCGCGATCAGCGCGTGCCCGCCGGGCGCCAGCACCCTGGCGATCTCCTCCACGACCAGGTGGTCCTCGCGGACGTGCTCCAGCACGTCGAACGCGGTCACCAGGTCCAGGCTCCCCGGCTCGAACGGCAGCGCCCGCGCGTCGGCGCGCACGGCCTTGAGCCCGCGTCCCCTGGCCACCTCGACCGCCGTCGCGCACGAGTCCGTCGCGGTCGCCTCCCAGCCCGCCTCGACCAGGACCCTGGTGTTCCCGCCGCCGGCGGCGCCGATGTCCAGCGCCCGCCCGGGACGGCCCAGCCCGCGCAGCTCCCTGCGCAGGATGGCCCGGCGCTCGCGGTACCACCAGTGGGTGTCCTCGAGCGCGATCAGGCGGTGGATCTCAGTGGTTTCCATCGATCAGTTCCTCGTACGGGAGAAGACCCAGCGGTCCAGGGCGGTGAAGCGGATCAAGGTGAGCAGGCAGTACGTGCCGGCGACCGCGCCGACCTCCGCCAGCCGCCCGGCGCCACGGGGCAGCGCGAGCACGGCCATGGTGGTGAGGGCGTAACCGGCCAGGAAGAGCGCCGCCGCCCGCACGTGCATGGCGGTGCGCCGGTGGAATGTCCAGCGGCGGTTCGCCTCGGCGCCGACGAATCCGGTGAGGACGAGCGCGGCCAAATTCGTCACCGCGGGCGGCCACAAATCGCGCAGCGGCAGATAGATGAGCGCGTACAGAATCGCGGAAACAATGCCGGTCGCGGCGAACGACGCGAATTTCGCCGCCGTCACCGCCCGGGGGCGGGCCAGGACCGCGTCCGGATGCGTGGGCGTGGGCTCCGGCCGCGCCACCCCGACGCGGGCCCGGCCGGTCGACATCGACCAGGCGACCCTGGCCAGCCCCTTCAGGTCGTCGACGGCCGTCCTGACGATCTTCACGCGGGAGTCGACGTCCTCGATCCAGTCCACGGGCACCTCGTGCACGCGCAGGCCGTTGTGCTCGGCGAGCAGGAGCAGCTCGGTGTCGAAGAACCACGAGTCGTCCCGGACCCTGGCCATCAGCGGCCTGACCACCTCGGCCCTGGCCGCCTTGAAGCCGCACTGGGCGTCGCTGAAGCGGACGCCGAAGCCGTACCTGAGCAGGGCGTTGTAGGCGCGCGAGACCACCTCGCGGCGCAGCGAGCGGCGGGTGCGCGCGCTGCGCGCGAGCCGCGTGCCGACGGCGATCTCGGAGTGGCCGCTGGCCACCGAGGCGACCAGCGGGAACAGGGCGTCGAGGTCCGTGGACAGGTCGACGTCCATGTACGCCACGATGTCGGCCGGGCTGTCCTGCCAGGCCGCGCGCAGCGCCGCGCCCCGGCCCCGGATGTCGAGCCGGCGGACATGCACGCGCTCGAACTCCCCGGCCAGCTCGTTGGCGACCGGCCAGGTGGCGTCGGTGCTGCCGTTGTCGACGATCGTGATGCGCCACGGCAGCGGGAAGCCGTCGCCGAGGAAGCGGGACAGCGCGCGGACGCAGCCGGGCAGGGCGCGCTCCTCGTTGAGCACGGGGATGACGATGTCGACGCTCGCCGGCCGGGTCGTGGTGTCGAGAACGCGGGGGCGAGGCTCCGTGGCGGTACGCGTTTCCATGGGAGTCCCTGATGATGATCGGTGGCCGTACGTCCACGGAAATGTTCCTGGGGCCGTCCAGCGGGGCGCGCGGTGTTTCTCCGGCAGCATTCCAGGAGCGGGAAGTACCTTTACCGGTCGGCGAGTTGATAAACGGATGAGGTGGAATTCCGAAAGCGTAGTCGCGCGAATTTCCCCAGTTCCGGATTTGTTCCGGTGAAGAGCCACTTGACGCCGTATCGCGTGGCGAGGTGCCGGACGTTCTCCGCCGTGGGCGCCCGGAAGACCGCGTCGTTCGCCGCCAGCCGTACGGGATCCGCGAAGGGCACCTCAAGGTACGGCGAGACGAACAGCTCGGCCCGCGACAGCGTGCTCTCCGCGTACGCCCACCCCTCGACCAGCACCCGCCGCTCGGTGAACCCCGACACCCAGTAGTGCCTGCTGTCGCACCCCGGCGCTAGGACCGGGCGGCAGTGCAGGTCGGTGGCCACCACGTCGTCGGGCGAGGAGTGCGCACGCAGCCACCGCCCCGCCTTCAGCGCCCCGGCGGGGATCTCCATCTCGCGCTCGACGTCCTCGGGCACCACCCGCAGGACCAGCTCGCGCGCGGAGGCCGGCACCGCGTACCCGGCCAGCAGCGCCAGCACGGCCAGCACGGCCCCGCGCCGCCACAGCAGCACCCCCGCCGCCACCACCCCGAGCACGAGGTACGGCACCACCGCCCGCACCGGAGCGCTCCCGGGCACCTCGATCCACGCGGCGAGCAGGGCGAGCCCCGCCCCCGCCGCGACCATGGCCCACGGCGCCCGCCGCCCGGCCGAGAGCCCGGCCACCCCGCACACCGCGGCGACCGACAGGTAGGGCCGGACGCTCTCCAGGAAGTAGAGCTGCGAGTCCGACGGATGCCCGAGCAGCACGGCCGCGCCGACCCCCGCCGCGCCCATGCCGAGCAGCAGCGACATGGGCGGCTCCAGCGCCCGCCGGCCCAGCGACGCGGCCCCGCCCCACACGCAGAGCAGGCAGAACAGGTGCACGGCGGTCAGGACCAGCAACGGCGTCACCGGCACGGCGGCGAGCTCCGGCATCCCGACTCCCGCCACCAGCCCCCAGAGCCCCCGCATCGCCGCGAACGGCGCGAGCACCGTCCCCTGTGACCCCTGCCCGAACACCACGAACTGCGCGACCAGCAGGCACGCCAGCGTGCCCCCTGCCGCGCCGAGCCACGCCCACGGCACCCGCCGCTCCACCACCCACCGCCCGGCCACCACGACCAGCAGCCCCGCGAGCAGCAGCGGCAGGAACGTGGCCTTCGCCCCGGTCAGCGCCGCCAGCAGCACGACCAGCGCCGCCCGGCCCCGCCGCCCCCCGCCGGTCAGCAGCAGCAGCACCACCGGCGCGAACAGCAGCGCCCCGAACGTCTGCGTCGGGCTGGCCCAGACGGTGAACATCGGCCGCGTCGTGAAGACCACGTCCTCCTGAAGGATCGGGCCCAGCAGGAAGTACGCGACCCCGACCGACGCGACCCCGGCGCCCCAGCTCCCGCCCAGCCGCCGCCCGAGCACCGCCACCAGTACGACCATGGCCGCCGCCATCGGCAGCGTGGCCAGCCGGTAGACCAGCGTCACCGGCTCGATCCCGGTCACCCAGCTCGTGGCGGCCAGCTCGGCGTAGACGAACCAGTGGTAGGAGAGCCGCTCGCCCAGCACGGACGGCAGCGTGGGCGGCACGTGGTGCTTGACCTCGCCGACCAGCGCCAGGTGGTAGGGCAGGTCCACGTACGCGCCGGAGATCGGCACGCGGTAAAGGTGGAGCGCGCTCCACGCGATCAGGTACGCGACGACCGCCGCCAGCGCCCACGCGCACCACACAGGCATGCGCTCCCCAGACCCGCCGCCCGGCTGCTCCCCGCCGCTGCCATCCCGCCGCTCCTCGGCGCCGCCACCCCG
Source organism: Nonomuraea sp. NPDC005650 (assembly GCF_040605375.1). Lineage (NCBI taxonomy): Bacteria > Bacillati > Actinomycetota > Actinomycetes > Streptosporangiales > Streptosporangiaceae > Nonomuraea > Nonomuraea sp. NPDC005650. The sequence goes on along the minus strand of NZ_JBEXCR010000018.1, from coordinate 160,577 downwards.
CCGCTCCCCACCGCCGCAGCCCCGCCAGTGCCGCCGTAGCCGGGGTACGCAGGCGAACGCGCAGAGCACCCCCGCGGACGGCACCAGCACGAGCAGCGGCGCCCCGGCCGCCCTGGCCGGGAGGTAGGCCAGCACCTCGACCGCGTAGCCCAGCGCCAGCCCCGCCGCGACGTCCTCGGCCGTAGACCGCCCGCCGCCGGTCAGCGCCCGCCACAGCAGCGTCCCGGGCAGCGCGACCCCGCCCCCGAGATAGGCCGCGAAAACGGCCAGGTCACGGGCGGAGACCCCGCAGCACAGGAACACCGCCACCGCGACGGCGCACACGACCCCCGCGGGCAGCCACCCGAGCCCCCGCCGGGACGACACCGGCCACCGGGCGCGCCGGGCCGAGGGTGGCGCGAGCGTCATCTGATCACGGTCACCAGTCGCGTGAACTCGGCCGGGAGGTCGAACCCGTCCCACACCCGATGGAAGCTCAAGGCGCTCCCGACCGGCACCATCCGGTCGACCCCACGCCCGCCCAGCTCCCTGGCCAGCTGCTCCAGCTCGGTCTTGGCGAACCCGAAGTGCGTCATCGTCTGGTCCCGCCGCTCGACCAGCACCGCCAGCTCGGTCAGCGCCCCGAGCCTCGCGTGCGCGAACGTGCCAGCGCCCAGCCACTGCCTGGGCGCGGCGGCGGCGGCCGACAGCGTCACGTTGGCCAGCGCGTTGCCCCGGAACTCGATGCTCTCGGCCAGGCCGTCGGCGGCCAGGCCGTAGGTGGAGACCCGCTTCTCCACGGCCATCGCGGCGTCGACGCCCCACCCGCGGACCGTGACCACGCGCGACACGTGCTCGCAGAAGTCGGCCCGCGCCGTGTCGCAGTCGCCCTCCGCGCCCACCCAGAACACCGTCCTGGGCGAGGAACAGGCGGCCTGGTCGAACCAGTAGGTGTCGTTGACGAAGCCTTCGGCCACCGTGACCCGCGCGGCCCTGGGCGCGCACAGCCAGGCCGCCGCCCGTACGACGGCGAACGAGGAGCGATCGGGGAAGACCAGGTCACGGGCGTGCGGGGCGAGCGGGTGCCGCCGCATCTCCTGTACGGTGCGGTCGCCGCCCCACACCACCCGCAGGTCACAGGCGGCCGAGAGCGCGGCGGTGGCGCAGTCGCTGCGGCCGTAGGAGACGACGCGCTGGGTCGCGGCTATGACGGGGTCGGCGTCCTCCAGCGCGTCGTGCAGCGTGTCCAGGATGACCTCGGCGACCGCGCCGGAGCGGGGCGAGAGGCGGACGACGTTGCGGTTTCCCATCAGGGCCGACAGGGCCCAGGAGTAGACGAAGACGGTGTCGACGTTCGCGGGCGGGATGTGGAAGACCAGGCCGCGCGGCACGCGTACGTGCTCGTTCGCGAGCCCGTCGACGGTGCGGGCCAGCTCGCTGGGACGTAGGAAGAAGCCGAGCGAGCCCAGCTCGGGGTGGCGCCGCGCCAGCGCGGGCCGCAGCAGCCGCTTGCCGAAGGCCGCGAGGAAGTCGCGCACCCGCTCGTCGCCCACGTCGAGCCCGCCGCGCAGCTCACCCAGCAGCTCCTCGGCGGACGCCGGGGCGGCGGCGGGGAAGCGTACGTCGAGCTTCGGGTCGTCCGGCATCAGCCCCGCCCCATGGTGTCGCTGCAGCCGCGCGCTTCGGCCCTGGGCAGCCTGCCCAGAACCTCGAACCGCTTGCCCGGCCAGCACCCGTCGTCGACGCCGCGCACCACGCCCAGGTCCTCGGTCAGCAGGACGTGGCCCGGGTACGACGTGGGCAGCGTGCTGACGACCTCGATCAGCCCCGGCTCGCCGACGGGGGCCTCCTGCCAGGTCTCCGGATCGCGGACCACGACGTCGGCGAAGTCGGGGCAGTAGAGCCCGTCGCCGTCGGGGCCCTCCAGGAAGACGGTCCCGATCTGCTCGACCATCCCGTAGAAGTTGTGCACCCGGGTCAGCCCGCACTCGGCCGCCAGCCGCCGCCGGAACTCGGCGTTGTCGACCGCCTGCTCGGCCAGTCGCTTCCACCCGCCGGAGTGGACCAGCACCCCCTGCGACAAGTCCGCCCCGAGGTCGCGCAGGTGGAGCCAGACCATGAACGTGAACCCGAAGATCAGGAACCGCTCGCTCCCGTAGCGCGCCAGGAAGCCCTTGACCGCCTCGGCGTCCAGCTGGCCCCGCTCGTCGAGCACGAACGTGTGGTCCCTGCCGAAGTTCATCATCCCGAGCACCCCGGCCCCGCGGGCGCTCAGCGTCGGGTCGCGGACGACCGAGCGGCTGTCCACGACCAGCATCGGCAGCCGCCGCCCGCCCAGCACCTCCCTGAGCGTGGCCGCCAGCATGCGCGGCTGCGCAGCGGCGGCCTCGCGGTCGAGGTAGACCCGGCTCGGCCGCTGCCCGGTGGTCCCGCTGGAGGTCAGCACCCTGAACACCGCGTCCTCGGGCACGCTGCGCAGCTCGTGCGTCTTGAACAGCCGCACCGGCAGCCAGGGGAGGTCCGCGAGCCGCTCGTAGGGGGGCTCCGCCTGGATGGCGTCGAGCACCCGCCGGTAGGGGGCGCAGGCCCGCCGATGCCGCTCGGTCAGCGCCGCCAGCTCGCTCACCAGCGCCGCCTCACGCTCGGGCTCCGCCAGACTGAAAACGCTCATCCGCCACCCTCCGCCCGATCGAGGACACCCCTGAGCCCGCCACCCTCCGCCCGGCCGGGGACACCCCCGAGCCCGGCGTGCCGCGCCGGGCGGCCGCCTGCGGAGCGTGGCGGGGCCGTCATGTGCGGGACTCCAGGGCGCGGTAGTCGATCTTGCCGGTCGCCAGGAGCGGGAGGCTGTCGACGGCGCGCACGTCGAACCCGCTCCAGTGGACCCGCAGCTCGGCCCCCAGCTTCCGGGCCAGGCCCGCGCGGCCGGCCGCGTCGAGGCCCTCGGCCCACACGGTCACGCGGTCGTCGCCGCTGGTCGCCGCGACCGGGACGGAGCCGCGCAGCAGCCGCTCGACGTCGTCGAGGTTGACCCGCACGCCGAAGATCTTGGCGATGCGTTTCAGCCGCCCGGTGAGGTAGAGGAAGCCCTCGGAGTCGAGCCGCCCCAGGTCGCCCGTGCGCAGCACCCCGCCCAGGTCGTCACCCCTGGCCAGGTCGGCGGCCGTCTCGGCGTAGCCCATCATGACGTTGGGCCCGTGGTAGACGACCTCGCCCTCGTCGACGGCCAGCCGGCCGCCGGGGACGGCCTGCCCGGCGGAGCCCGGCCTGTCGGCCAGCCGGTCGGGCGGCAGGACGGTGATCCGGGCCGTGGCCTCGGTCTGCCCGTACATCACGAAGAACCGGTCGGCCTGGCCCGCGAACTCCTTCACCAGGTCCTCGCCGAGGCGCCCGCCGGCCTGCGTGAGCGTGACGAGCGCGGGGTGCTCGGAGCGGTCGTATCGCAGCCGCCGCAGCATCTCGTACTGGTAGGGCACGGCGGCCAGCGACGTGCACCGGTGGGCGTCGAGATGCGTCCAGAACGACCTCTCCAGCAGGCCCGCCTCCGTCAGCATCACCGTCGCCCCGGCGACCAGGTGGCTGTTGAGCACGGACAGCCCGTAGCTGTAGTGGAGCGGCAGGCTGGTGGGCGCGATCTCGTCGGGGACGATGGACAGGGCCGTGGCGATGGCGGTGGCGTTGGCCAGCACGGCCTCGCGCGACAGGCGTACGAGCTTGGGGTTGCCGGTCGAGCCCGAGGTGGCGAGGAGCACGGCGAGGTCGGGATGCGGCTCGGGCGCGTCGTGGCGCGGCGGCGGCGAGCCGTCGGCCGCGTGCGTGAACCCGAGCAGCGCCGCCGGCCTGAACCGGGCCGTCAGCTCGGCCAGCGCGCCGGGAGCCAGGTCGGGGTCGAGCAGCGCGATCGGCCGGCCGGACCGCCAGGCGGCGAGGTAGCGCAGGACGGACGTGAGGTTGTTGCGCATGCCGCAGAACAGCGGCCCGGGCCGCAGCCGGGTCAGGGCCTCCGCGGTGCGCGCGACGTGGCCGGCCAGCTCGCCGCCGCCGAGGCCCGCCGCCTCTCCCGCGACGACGAGCCGGGCCTGTGGGTGCGGGAACATCACAGCACCAGCCCGCCGTCGACGCCGATGATCTGGCCGGTGACGAACCCCGCGTCGGCCGAGAGCAGGAACGCGGCCACGCGGGCGACGTCGGCGGGCGTGCCGAGCCGCCGAAGCGGGGTCGCGGCGACCGCGGCCGCGCGGCTCTCCTTGTCGAGCGTGGCGAGCATGTCGGTCTGGATGTAGCCGGGGGCCACGGCGTTGATCCGGATCCCGGTGGGCCCCAGCTCCTTGGCCGCCGCCTTGGTGAGGCCGATCAGGGACGCCTTGGTGGCGGAGTAGACCGCCTGGCCCGCGCCGCCCATCCGGCCCATCATCGAGGAGACCAGCACCACCGCAGGGGAGCTGCCGCGCCGCAGCAGCCTGAGCGCGGACTGCAGCGTGTACGTCGCCCCCACCGAGTTGACCTGGAACAGCTTCTCGACCGTGTCGGGGTGGGTCATGCCGAGCGGGCCCGCCGCGTGGATGCCGGCATTGATCACGAGGGCGTCGAGGCGGCCGTGGCGCTGGTAGATCTGCCGCATCACGGCCGAGACGGCGGCGGGGTCGCCGACGTCGCAGGCGACCGAGTCGGTCACCCCGCCGGTCTCCTCCCCGACCTCGGCGGCGGCCTTCGCGGCCCGCTCCTCGTCGCGGCCGTGCAGCACGACGTCGTGGCCCGCCTGGGCCAGCGTGGTCGCCACGGCCCGGCCGATGCCCGCCGTCGAGCCCGTGACCAGGACGACCCTGGCCTCAGATGGCGGCGGCGCCGATGCCATGCTTCTCCAGCAGCCCGCTCGCCTTGGCGAACGAGCTCATGTCGATCATCTCGTCGGTGTCGATCATGACGGAGAACTCGTCCTCCATTGCGGCGATCAACGCCATGTGGGCCAGTGAGTCCCACTGAGGGATGGCGCGGTATTCGAGCCCGTCGACGTCGGCGTCGGCCGGAAGGTTGAGCGCACTGCGGAAGACGGCCCGCAGGCGGTCGAGATGACTCATGATCACTCACTCTCTGTCCTCAAGCCACGACGTAGTGTAGCGGGAATTGCGAGCCAGGAGAAAACCAAGGCCCCCTCTCCGGTAATGGAACCGTATAACGAGGCGTGGCACCCGTTGCGGGCTGGGAATGTCGGACGGGACACGGTCCACCGTACGGGGGGAATGATGGACGAATCCAATCACTGGTACGGGCACTCTCGCATAATCGGTAGATACTGTGGCCTGTCGGAGGATACGCCGAAACGCATCCAGGGCTTCCTCCAGCACGGATGGAACTATCTCCACGGATTTCCGCCCAACGATCATTGGTGCAGCCCCGGATATCCCCGTTTCATCTGGTCTGACGTGCTACGTCGCCGAGGCTGGTCCATGGGTCGCCGAGGACACTACCTCATCGGCGCGCCGTGGATTTATCTCCTTCATCTGGAGCCTGAGCTGGGCGTGGTACCCGAACGCAAGGGTACGATCTGGTATCCCTTTCATGGCTGGGAAAAGCATTCCGTCAGTGGTGACCATGCCCGGTTGGCCGACGAAATACGAAATGTCGAGACTGGTCCGGTCACGGTCTGCCTTTATTGGCTGGAATTCGCGAATCCGGACATTCGGCGAGCGTACGAATCGAGGGGATTCCGGGTCATCTGCCATGGCGAGCGCGGCTCCCGGTGGGAGGGAAAGGGACGCGACTTCCTGCGCAAGCAGCTGGTCCAGTTGCGACGCCACCGCAGGGTGGCCTCCAACCGGCTCGGCAGCGCGCTGTTCTACGGCGCCTCGGTCGGATGCGAGGTGGCGGTGTACGGGGATCCGATGCAGTTCGAGGACGAGCGTCCCGAGTACGGGGGGACGGCGCGGCGCATGCGGCTCTGGCCGGAGCTGCACGGCACGCGCGTCGATCCCGAGCTGGCGTCGGAGGTGGCGCGGCGCGAGCTGGGATTCGAGTATCAGGCGACACCGGAGGAGCTACGGCGAATGTTCGGATGGAAGCGGGGGGCCCGCACATGATCACCGGGGAGACGCCCGAGAACGTCCGGTTGATCGGCGGGGAGATGCTGCTGTGGTCCGACATGTCCAACATGGGCGGCATCACGGACTGGCGGGGCGCGGCACTGGAGCTGGTCGGCCGGCTCGTCCCGGAGGGCGGCAGGGTGCTGCTGGTCGGGCCGCATCCGCAGGTGCTGGTGGACGACGTGGTCGCGCGCGCCCCGTCGGCCGCCATGCTGCTGCGCTCCTACCCCGACGCCTGCGCCCTCGGCGAACGGCACCCGGGGCTGGCGGTGTTCTGCGGGCGGCTGGAGGTGTTCGACGCGGAGAAGCCGTACGACCTGGTGCTGGCGCTCGACGGGTTGCTGCGCACGCACTCGGCTGAGGCCCCGGCGGCGGCGTGGAGCGAGTCGCTGGACGCGCTGGCCGGGCTGGTCGCGCCCGGGGGGCGGCTCGTGCTCGGCGTACGCAACGACCTGGGCGTCGATCGTTTCCTGGAGGCCAGGCCCGCTGACCGGGAGGGCGCCGACGACCAGTGGGCGCCGCACGGCTTCGACCCGAGCTACCCCAGCGGCCCCGAGGCGCTCGACCGCGCCCTGGGGTCGGCGGGGCTGCTCGTGCGGCGGTGTTATGCGGCGTACCCGGTCAGGCAGGCGCCCCGGGCGCTGCTGTCCCGCGAGGTGCTGGCCGCCGACCTGCCGGACGCCCTCGCGTTCCCGCTGAGCGCGCGGGGCGGCGACCGCATGCCGGTGGCCGACCCGCTCCGGCTGACCCGGATGGTGTTCCGGCACGGCCTGGGCGAGGAGCTCGCGCCGCTCTGGCTGACCGTGGCCACCACCGCGCTGGAAGCCGATGACGACGTGGAGCTGCCGCTGGGGCTGGTCGAGGAGGGTTCGGCACTCTACGAGCTGACCCGCGACGGCGCCCGGCGGCTGCCGGACGGCGAGGTGCGGCCGGTCCCGGCCGGCCGGGTCGTCGAGGAGATCCTCGTCGAGGCGTGCGCCCGCGAGGACGTCAAGACCGTGCGCGAGCTGCTGGCCCGGCTCGCCGAGTGGCTGGAGGCGGGCGGCGACGTGTCGGCCGCGACCGACAGCCTGGTGTACGACGGCGAGCGGTTCGCGGCCATCAGCCCCGCCGCCGGCCCGTCCACCCCGCCCGCCCCGAAAGTCGTCCTGTGCCGGATCCTGTGGCGGTTCGCGGTCCGCTTGCTGGCGGCCGGCCACCATCACCCGTGGCCGTGGCCGCTGGAGGCCGACCAGCTCACGCTGACCCTGTGCGGCATGGCCGACCGCCCCTGCGACCAGGGCGACCTCGACCGCGCCCGCAAGCTGGACGCGGAGCTGGGCTGTCCCGCCGAGGTGGCGGAGCACGCGCCCACGTACCGCGATCTGCTGGGCGCCCGCGACCGCCTGACCGACCAGCTCACCGCGGCGCTGGCCAGGATCTCGCGCCTGGAGACCAAGCTCTCCTACCGCGAACGCGAGCTGGTCAGGGCGAAGGCCAAGCTACGCAGGACCCAGCGCAAGGCCAGCGCCTTCCGCAGGACGCTCGGGTATCGCCTCTCCCGCCGTCTGGCGAGCCCCCGCAAGGTCGCCCGCAAGGTGATCCGCCTTCTCTCTGGCTGAGGCGGGCCCCAAGGACGTAAGACAAGAGGAAGAGGAATGGGTGTGCCGGTTCTTTCGGTGATCGTTCCGTTCTACAACGTCGAGAAGTACATCGGACCCTGCCTGGATTCCATCGCCGCCCAGACGCTGGGCGATCTGGAGGTGATCTGCGTTGACGACGGCAGCGGCGACGGCAGCCCCGCGGTCGTCGAGTCCAGGCAGGCAGACGACTGCCGGATAAGTCTCATCAGACAGGACAACATGGGCGTGGGTCGCGCCCGCAACGTAGGGGTGCGCCAGGCGACCGGCCGCTACCTGGCCTTCGTGGACGGCGACGACACCGTGCCGCGCGACGCGTTCAAGCGCCTGGTGACCTCGCTCGAATCCACCGGTTCCGACCTGGCCTGCGGCAACGTCATGCGGCTCTACCGCAACCTGCTCATCCCGTCGTGGGCCCACCGGGAGGCGTTCGCCAGGCCCGTGAAGAGCACCCACATCACCCGCCACCCGCTGCTGATCCGCGACCGCATGCTGTGGAACAAGGTCTACCGCCGCTCCTTCTGGGACCGCCTCGGCCTGAGCTTCCCCGAGCGCATGTACGAGGACCAGCCCGTCGCGATGGCGGCCCACGTGGGGGCGAGGTCGGTGGACGTGCTGGCCTCGGTCGTCTACCACTGGCGGCAGCGCGACGAGCCGGCCAGTTCGATCACCCAGCGCTGCCTGGAGCCCGACAACCTGCACGACCGCCTGCTGTCGGTGCTGGAGACGGCCTCCCTGCTCGGCCGCGGGGCGCCGGGGCTCAAGCCCGACTTCGACCGCGACACGCTGGACATCGACATGGCCGTCGCCGTGGAGGCCATGGCCGCCATGGGCACGACGGCTGACCCGGCCCTGCTCGACATGATCGTCCGCTATCTCGACGGCGTGTCGCGCGAGGCCTGGCAGAGCATCCCGTTCGCGCAGCGCCTCCAGGTCCACCTGCTGCACCAGCGGCGCCTGGGCGAGCTGGCGTACGTCTTCACCCAGGACCGCTGCGGGCAGCTGCAGCCGCGGGTCGGCGCGGCCGGGTGGCTGCGCAGGCGCTGGTACGGCCGGCACCCGTCGATGCCGGCGCACCTGTCGGAGGTCACCGACGAGCTGAGCCTGGTCGCCAGGCTGGTCGACCTCGACTGGCGCGACAGCGTGCTCGTCGGGGTGGGCCGGGTGGCGGTGGGCCGGTTCGAGGTGGGGGAGCTGCGCCGCATGCGCGTGCGGATCTGGCTGGAGGAGCGCAGGACGGGCCAGACCATACCGCTGTCCGACGAGGTGAGCGCGCCCACCTGGGAGAGCGTCGTGCAGGAGGACGGCGGCGCGCTGCCGGAGCACGCGTTCCCGTTCCGCTTCGCGTTCGACCCGGCCGTGCTGACGCCCGCGCAGCTCGCCAGGCGCGGCCGATGGGACCTGCGCGTGCAGCTCAGGGGCCACGGGCTGCGGCTGGACGGCCGGGTGGCCGGGCCGCGCTGGCTGCCGCCCCGGATTCCCGCGCCGCGGCGCAGGTCGGGCGTGTGGCTGGTGCCGATCCGCAGCGCCAAGGGCGCCTGGGGCCTGCGCCTGCGCAAGGCGCGGGCGATCATCGGGGAGTGCCGGGTGGACGGCGGCGACCTGGTGTTCTCGGGGGAGATCGCCGACGTCGGCGACGGCGAGCCGGTGCTGCGGCTGCGGCGCAGGAGCGACGGCGAGGAGATGTACTTCCCGGTGGCGCTGGCGGGGCAGGACTTCCACGCGCGGGTGCCACTGGCGGACATCGACGAGAGCGTCGGCCACGAGTCGTGGTGGGAGGTCGTCATCGACCAGGGCAAACCTCTGCGCCCGCTGGTGCGGACCGAGCAGCGTCCGGTCGCGACCGTCGCGGCCAGACGCTTCCTCGTCGACCGGGGCGAGGACGGCTGCCTGCTGCTCGCCGAGCGTTAGCGCAGGATGCCCGCCAGCGTCTCCACGACCCGGTCCTGCTGGGCGTCGGTCAGGTCGGGGAACAGCGGCAGCGACAGCTCCTCGGCGTAGTACGCCTCGGCCCGCGGGCAGAGCCCACGCCGGTAGCCGAGGTCCTCGAACACCGGGTGCCGGTACGCCGGCAGGTAGTTCACCTGCACGCCGATGCCGGCGGCACGCATGCGCTCGTAGACCTCGCGCCGCCGGCCGTCCTGGACCCTGACCGGGTAGAGATGCCAGCTCGGCCGCACGTACGCGCGCCGCGCGGGCAGTGTCAGCCCCGGCACGTCGCGCAGCAGCGCGTTGTAGCGCGCGACGAGCTCGGAGCGCCGCTCGCGGAAGCGCTCCAGCCGCCGGAGCTGGCTGACGCCCAGCGCGCACAGCACGTCGGGCAGCCGGTAGTTCAGCCCGAACTCGTGCACCTCCTGGTGCCACCCGCCCACGTCCGGCTCGCGCTGGTCGGCGGGCTCCCTGACCAGACCGTGGTTCCTGAAGCGGGCGGCCCGCCCGAACCGCTCGGGGTCGGCCGCCGCCACCGCCCCGCCCTCCGCCGTGGTCACGGTCTTGGTCGGGAAGAACGAGAACGTCGTCAGGTCTGCCACCGCCCCCACAGGCCGGTCCTTGTACGCGGCCCCGATCGAGTGCGCCGCGTCGGCCATCAGCAGCGCCCCGGCCGGGTCGGCGACCGCGCGCAGCTCGTCGTAGTCGGCGGGATGGCCCGCGTAGTCCACGGCCGTGACGACCCGCGTCCTGGAGGTGAGCACGGCGGCGACGGCGTCGGGGTCCAGGTTGCCCGTGTCGGGCTGCACGTCGGCGAAGACCACCCGCGCGCCCAGCAGCACGGCCGTGGCGGCCGTGGCCACGAACGTCAGCGGCGAGGTGACCACCTCGTCGCCCGCCCGCACCCCGGCCGCCACGTACGCGACGTGCAGCGCGGCGGTCCCCGACGTGACCGCGACGCACGGCACGCCGCCGGTCCAGCGGGCCAGCTCCGCCTCGAACCTGCCGACCGCGGGCCCGGTGGTCAGCCAGTCGCCGCGCAGCACCTCGGCGACCGCCTCGATGTCGGACTCGACGATCGACTGCCGCCCGTAGGGGAGCATCAGCCGGCCACCATGGCGCGCAGGTCGTCCACCGAGAGCCATTCGTCGTTGGTGTCGGAGCGGTAGGAGAAGCCCTCGGGCAGCGGCTCGCCGGTCTCCGGCGGCGTGTAGCCCCAGGTCGCGATCGTGGGCAGGACGATGTACCGGTCCGCCAGGCGGAGCGTCCTGCGGCCGTCGTCCGGCCCGATCATCTCCTCGTGCAGCTTCTCGCCCGGCCTGATGCCGATCTCGTAGATCGGGCTGTTCGGCGCCAGCGCCTCGGCCAGGTCGGTGATGCGCATGCTGGGCAGGCGCGGCACGTAGAGCTCGCCGCCCCGCATCAGGTCGAACGAGTCCACCACGAACCTGACCGCCCGGTCGAGCGTGATCCAGAACCTGGTCATGCGCTTGTCCGTGATCGGCAGGCTGGTGCCCTGCTCGGCCAGGCGCAGGAAGAGCGGCACCACCGAGCCCCGGCTGCCGACGACGTTGCCGTAGCGGACGACGGAGAAGCGGGTCTCGTGGGCGGCGGCGTAGTGGTTGGCGGAGACGAAGAGCTTGTCGGCGACCAGCTTGGTGGCCCCGTAGAGGTTGATCGGGCTGGAGGCCTTGTCGGTGGAGAGCGCGACCACCTTGCGCACGCCGCTGTCGATCGCGGCCTCCACCACGTTCTGTGATCCGGCGACGTTGGTGCGGACGTACTCGAACGGGTTGTACTCGGCCGTGTCGACCTGCTTGAGCGCCGCCGCGTGGACCACGTAGTCCACGCCGTGCATGGCGCGGGTCAGCCGGTCGCGGTCCCTGACGTCGCCGATGAACCAGCGCAGGCGGTCGTCGTCGCCGAAGAGTTGCCTGGTCTCGTACTGCTTGAGCTCGTCGCGGGAGAAGACCACCAGGCGCCGCACCCCCAGCGAGTCGAGTGCGTTGCGGATGAACGCCTTGCCGAAGGACCCCGTGCCTCCGGTGATCAGAATCGACGATCCACTGAGAATGCTCACGTGGCCCCCTGGATTCGCGTTTACGCGCTGTAGTCATTCGAGCAGGGCGGTAGCATAGCGCGATCGGCTGGCGACACATGGTCACACGGGGGATTGGGGCTTCGGTGCGCATTGTCGGGATTGTTCAGGCACGGATGGGCTCGACGCGTCTGCCGGGCAAGGTGCTCCGGGAACTTCACGGCCGGTCGGTGCTGGGGTGGGTGGTCCGCGCCGCCCGGGAGGCGGGCGCGCTCGACGATCTCGTGGTGGCCACCACGACCGAGGAGGTCGACGACGCGGTGGTCGCCGAGTGCCGCCGGCTCGGCGTGTCGTGGCACCGGGGGCCGGTGGACGACGTGCTGACGAGGTTCATGGAGGCGCTGGCCGGGCGGCGGTGGGACGCGATGATGCGGTTCACGGCGGACTGCCCGCTGCTGGACCCCGCCGTGATCAGGGAGGCGGCCCTGGTGTTCCGTGCCGTGCGCGGGCTCGGCTACCTGAGCACCGCGCTGGCGCGCACGATGCCGCGCGGGCTCGACGTGGAGATCGTGAGCCGGGGCGCGCTGGAGCGGGCCGACGCCGAGGCCGCCGATTTCCACCGCACGCACGTGACCTCCTACGTCTATTCGCATCCGGACGACACGCGGCTGCTCGGGCTCACGTACCAGCCGGTCGCCGACGACCTGCGGGTGACGCTCGACACCGAGGACGACTGGCGGCTCATCTCCCGGGTGGTGGAGGGGTTCGGCGACCGGTGCGTGCCGTACGGGAGGCTGGTGAGCTGGCTGCGGGAGCGGCCGGAGATCTGCGGGCTCAACGCCCACGTGCGGCAGAAAGCGCTGCAGGACGCGTGATCCGGGTCGGCTTCCGGTGCGACGCCGGGGTGCGGAGCGGGGTCGGCCACCTGGTGCGGTGCGTGGCGCTGGCCGAGGAGCTGCGCGCCCGGGGCGTCGAGGTGGTCTTCCTCGGACAGGTGCGGGGGTCCGACTGGGCGCGGGCGCAGCTTCGGGAGCGCGCGCTGCCGCTGGTGCCCGCCCCCGAGCAGCCGGTACGGCTGGCCGCGCTGGCCCGTGAGCTCCAGCTGGACGCCGCGGTCCTCGACTCGTACGACCTGCCGGAGGGGACGGGCGCGGCGCTGCGCGGAGCGGGGCTGACCGTGCTGGCGATCGTGGACGGCGACCCGCTGGGCCAGGAAGCGGACCTGCACCTGGACCAGAACCTCGGCGCGGAGCGCCGCCCCTTCCCCTGGCCCGCCCGGCGCCTGGCCGGTGCCCGTTACGTGCTCCTGCGCGACAGCGTGCGCGGGCGCCGGCGGGCCCGGTCGACGGGACCGGCGCCGCGCGTGCTGTGCTTCTTCGGCGGCACCGACAGCGCCGGCGTCGCCCCCGCCTGGGCCGGGGCGCTCCTGGCGACCGGGGTGCCGTTCGAGGCCACGGTCGTCAGCCCCATGCCGTTCGAGGCAGGCGGGCCGATCACCGTGATCCCGCCGACGGACCGGCTGCCCGAGCTCATGGCCGGGGCCGACCTCGTGGTCACCGCCGCCGGGTCGGCCGTCTGGGAGCTGCTCCACCTCGGCGTCCCCACCGCCCTGAGCTGGGTGGCGGACAACCAGCTCATCGGGTACGACGAGCTCGTCGGCCGGGGTGTCGCGGCCGGGCTCGGGCGAGCGGTCGACACAGCGGCGGTCGGCGTGCTCGCCCATCTGCTTACCGACCCCGCCGCCCGCGAGGAGCACGGGCGGCTGGGCCGTGGCCTCGTGGACGGCAAGGGCAGGGAACGCGTCGCCGACGCGCTCCTTAGATCAGATCCCAGGTGAGCGGCGTGCCGGAGGGCACGCTCTTGGTGAAGTGGCGCCCCATGACGGCCGTGGCCGCGTCCGGAGGAAGGCCGCCCGCGGGCCGGATCGAGCGTACGTTCTCCGGGGTCACCGCGTCGCCCGCGCGCACGTCCCGCACCACGTAGAGCGACCGGCGGAAGCGCAGCCCCTCACGCTCGGACGGCCGGGGCCCGAAGGTCACCTCTCCCAGCGCCAGCCACGCCCGCCGGGTCTCCACCACCAGCTGCGCCAGCTCGTCCGGCTCCAGCGAGAAGGCCGAGTCCACCCCGGCGTCGGCGCGCGACATGGTGACGTGCTTCTCGACGATGGACGCACCCAGCGCCACCGCGGCCACCGACACCCCGATGCCCGGAGTGTGGTCGGAGAGCCCGACCACCGCGCCGGTGAGCACGCTCATCACCATCAGCGAACGCAGGTTGCTCTCGTCGGGGGAGGCGGGATAGCTGGCCGTGCAGGACAGCAGGGCCACCTGGCTGCAGCCCGCCTCATGGGCGGCGGTCAGCGCGGAGTGGATCTCGCCGATCGACGCCATCCCGGTGGAGAGGATCAGCGGTTTCCCGGTGGCGGCCGCGAGCCTGATCAACGGCAGGTCCACGATCTCCGAAGAGGCGATCTTGTACGCCGGCACGCCCAGCTTCTCCAGGAACTCGACCGCCGTGGGATCGAAGGGCGTGGAGAACGCGGTGAGCCCGTGCTTGCGCGCCCGCTCGAAGATCGGCTGGTGCCACTCCCACGGAGTGTGGGCGCGTTCGAAGAGCCGGTAGAGGCTCTCGCCGCCCCACAGCTCGTGCCCGTCGCCCACGCGGAACGCGGGCCCGTCGCAGTCGATGGTCAGCGTGTCGGGCCGGTACGTCTGCAGCTTCAGCGCGTGGGCCCCGGCCGCGGCCGCCGCGTCCACGATGGCCAGCGCCCGGTCCAGGCTGCCGTTGTGGTTGCCGGACAGCTCGGCGACGATGAACGGCGGGTGGTTGATCCCGATCGGCCGTCCCTCGATAGTGATCATGTCTGCTCCTTCACGAGCCGGATGGCGACGACGTCGCGGGGTTCGCCGTCGACGTCCCGCAGGTAGGCCCCGACCTCAATGAACCCGAACCGCCGGTGCAGCCGCCTGACCGCCTCGTTGCAGGCCAGCACCTCCCCGCGCAACGTCGTAAGGCCGAGCGTCTGGAAGGCGTGCTCGACGGCCGCCCGTTCCAGGCCGATCCAGGCCCGAAGCAGCTCCCCCGACTGCTCCAGCCCGTCGAGGTCCAGGTAGAAGCCCCAGGAGCCGCTCTCGGACGACAGGCCGAAGAAGGTCACCACACCGGCTGGGACCCTTTCGTGCTCGTAGATCAGCACGCGCTTGCGCGCGTCGACCCGGGCGGCCTCCCACCACTGGGCGTGCTCGTCCTCTCCGATCGTGTGCGTGGCGAAGCTGGCCGCTCGCACGCGTGGATGGTTGCGCCATCGCCGCATGGACGGCAGATCTTTGTCCTCGACGCCTCTCAGCACCGCTCCCCCTACCATTGGTGTTCAATCAATTGCACAACGTAGCCGATTATGCGTCCGGTAAAGAGCTGATCAGGGACACGGAATCCACGGAGTGGTCAAGGCATGCTGCCCTCGAACCCACATCCCGAGAGCCAAGGAGCGATTCGGAATGATCCCCCTGCTCAGCGTGGTCGTCCCGATCTACAACGTAGAGCCGTACATCACGGAATGTCTGAAATCTCTGTCCGCGCAGACGCTGGACGACATCGAGGTCATCCTGGTCAACGACGGCTCCGACGACGGCAGCCGGCGGGTCGCCGCGGACTTCGTCGCGCGCGACCACCGCTTCGCCCTCATCGACCAGCGGGACAACCTGGGCCCTGGCCCCGCGCGCAACATGGGGATCCGGCAGGCCCGCGGCACCTATCTCGCCTTCGCCGACGGTGACGACATCGTGCCGCCGGAGGCGTACGAGCGGCTCGTCCGCACGCTCGCGGAGACCGGCTCCGACCTGGCGTGCGGTGCGGTGTCGCGGCTCGTGGACGGCGTGCTGGAGGAGTCGATCCTGCACGAGAAGGCCTTCCGGCGGCCCGAGCTGTGCACCCACATCACCGACAAGCAGGTGCTGGTCAGGGACCGCACGGTGTGGAACAAGGTCTACCGGCGCGACTTCTGGGAGCGCAACGCGCTGACGTTCCCCTCGGGCATCTACGAGGACGTGCCCGTCGCCATGCAGGCGCACGTCCTGGCCGGCAGCGTCGACATGATCGGCCACGTGGTCTACCACTGGCGCAAGCGGGACGCGGGGGAGACCTCGATCACGCAGCGCCGGGCCGAGCTGCCCAACCTCTGGGACCGGCTGGCCGCCATCCGCGCCGTCCGCGCCTTCCTCGACGAGCGGGCGCCCGAGCTGCTCGACGGCTTCGACGCGCTGGTGCTGGAGAAGGACATCGTGTTCCTGTTCCAGGCGCTGGAGGGCAGCGAGGAGAGCGGCGCGCTGCTGGAGCTGGCCGACGCGTGGCTGGCCACGCTGAGCCCGAAGGCGCTGGCCACCGCGCCGTCGCTGCGCCGCCTGGAGCTGCACCTGCTCAGGCGCGGCCTGGTGGCCGAGCTGCGCACCGTACGCGAGTTCCGGCGCACCTGCGAGGAGGGCACCCGCATCGTGCCGCGGGGGCTGCGCGTCACCAACTGGTACGGCGACTACCCCTTCTTCCGCAAGCGCCGCCGGCTCCGGATCCCCGACGAGGTGTTCGACGCCCGCGACGAGCTCAAGCTGGTCGCCAGGGTCGAGGAGTGCGCGTGGACCGGGTCCGAATACCGGCTGCGCGGGCAGGTGGCGATCCACCGGGTCGACCACAAGGTCGGCAAGCTCAACCTGTGGCTCAGCGACGGCCGCCGCCGGGTGCCGCTGGAGGTCCGGCGGGCCGGCCGACACGGCGTGTCGATGGCCTTCGACCCCAGGCGGCTCGAAGGCGGAGGGCCGACCTGGCGCCTCATGGTGCGTACCGAGACCCGTGGCCTCGTGCTCAAGAGCTGGTTCAGGGACGGGGACGCGAACTCCGCGTGGCGGTTTTCCGTGCCGGGTTGGTCAAGAAGCGGCATGGACATCACCCAGTAGTTCCAGACAGTAATCGATCAGGCACGTCGCGTGGTCATGCTGGAGTCCATGAGGACCTATTCGCTCGATGACGTCTTCGAGACACGCAAGCGGAGAGACTCCTGGTGGACCGTCTATTTCGTGGACCCGGTCGCCTGTCGGGTCGCCCTTCCCGTCGCCAACCACACCCGGCTGACACCCAACGCCCTCACCGTGCTTTCGCTGGTCCTCGGCGCGGTGTCGGCCACCTGTTTCGCCCTGAACCACCACATTGCGGGCGCGGTGGTTTTCTATCTCAGCTTCATGATCGACTGCGTGGACGGCAAAATCGCCCGGTTGAAGGGCACGGGCACGCCGTTCGGCCTCTGGCTCGACTACGTGGGGGACCGGGTCAGGGTGGTCCTGTGTGCCGGGGGGCTGGCATACGGGCAGTACGCCCTCACCTCGGACGTGCGCTACGTCGTGCTCGGGGCGGCGGTGGCCGTACTGGACCTCTTCCGGTACGTCAACGCGCCGCAGATGAAGCGCGTACGCGACGCCGTCAGGGAGGAGCGGGGGGAGCCCGAGCCCGGGCTTGAGGAGGACCTCGACGCTCTGGAGCGGGTGGCGCTCGTCCCTAGGGCACGCCGGCCGCGCAGCTTCCCCAGGCGCTTCAACAGGTTCCTGGCCCGGCACCGGGTCCGCTCGCACTTGATCAGCGGCATCGAGTTTCACGCCGCGGTGTTCGTGGTCGCGCCCCTCACGGGGGAATGGGCGCTGATCCCGCTCGCCGCGGCGGCCGGGGTGCTGCTGCTGGTCAACGAGATCTTCCTGGTCTACCGAATGTGGCGCTTCACGCGCAGGCACGGCGTGGCCTCGTCTCAGGAGAGCCGAGAGCACGTTCTCGTCTAGTTTTCGGGGGTTATTAAGAAATGTCCGACCGGCCAGTCTTCGTCATTGGATGTCCGCGGTCCGGCACCACGATGCTCCAGCTCATGCTCCACTCGCACCCCCGCATGGCGGTGCCTCCGGAGACACGCTTCCTCATTCCCGCCTACTACCGCCGCCGGACGTGGGGCGACCTGCGGATCGGCGCCCGCCGCCGCGCGCTGGCGCAGTGGATCGCGACCGACCGCAGCACGAAGTTCCGCGAGCTCAAGATCGACAAGGACGAGTTCGTCAGGCAGGCCGTGGAGGGGCCCGGCTCGCTGGGATCGGTGATCGGGACGGCCTTCCGCATGTACGCCGACCGGTTCGACAAGGCCCGCTGGGGCGACAAGCGGCCCAGCTACGTCAAGCAGGTCGACCTGCTGCTGCGGCTCTTCCCCGACGCCCAGTTCATCCACCTCATCAGGGACGGCCGCGACTGCGTGGCCTCGCTGAAGGAGATGCCCTGGTACACGCTGGACTCCTTCCACGCGGTCTCCACCTGGGCCGAGGCCATCGACGCGGGCGGCCGGCTCAAGCGCACGCTGGGCGAGGACACGTACTACGAACTGCGGTACGAGGACCTCACCGACGACCCGATGACCGAGCTGAAGAAGCTCTGCCACTTCCTCGACGAGGAATTCTCGGCCTCGATGGTCTCCCCGCGCGAGGCGGCCAGCGTGGCGGTGCCGCAGCACAAGGTCTGGCACAGCAACACGCACGGCGAGGTCATCCGCACCCGCGTCGGCAGCTGGGCGAACCGGCTCGACGACTGGGAGATCGCGCTGTGCGAGCACATGCTCGGCGACCGCCTGGAGTCCATGGGGTACGAGCTGACCGGCGCGCCCAAGCCGGCCAAGGAGCACGTGACGGCCGCCCAGAAGACCATGCAGAAGCGCAAGGCCAGCCGCATGCGCAAGCACGTGCGCGACCGCTTCAACCGGCTGCGTGAGCCGAGCCCCGTGGCCGCGATGCTCACCGCGCGCCAGCGGTCCCTGGCGGGCGTGCCGCAGCAGCGTACGGAGATGGCCGAGCCCGTCTAGCGCCGTCTAGCGCCGGATGTGGGCGAACAGCCGCTCCCAGCCGTCGAGCACGTGGTCGAGGCGGAACGCCTCGGCCCGTGCGCGGGCGTCCGTCCCCAGCCGTAGCCGCTCCTCCGCGGAGGCGACCAGCCCGCCCAGCGCGGTCGCGAACGCGTCCACGTCCCCCGCCGGCACCAGCAGGGACCCGGCGGAACGCACGCCGCCCGAGACGTCGAAGGCCACCGACGGCACCCCGTGCGCGGCCGACTCCAGCAGCACGACGGGCAGCCCCTCGTGCCCGCTGGTCAGGCCCAGGACGGAGGCGTCCAGGTATTCGGCGGGCATCCGGTCGCTCGGCACCAGCCCCTTGAAGACCACGCGGTCGCCGACGCCCTCCCTGAACGCGTGCTCCCGCAGCCGGTCCAGCTCGGTGCCGTCGCCGATCAGGTGCAGCTCCCACGGGGGCGGCGCGTCCGAGCGGGCGAACGCGCTGATCAGCCGGTCGAACCGCTTGACCCCTTCCAGCCGGCCGACGCCGAGGACGCGCGGCGCGTCGAGCGTGGACAGCTCCTCCGGCCAGTGGGCCAGGGGGTTCGGCAGGGCCCAGGAGTTGGGCAGCAGCGCGTGCTCGGAGAACAGCCGGGCGTCGTCCTCGCTGAGGAACACCGCCTGGTCGAGCCCGGGGTAGTGCCGCTTGATGGAGCCGAGGTGCCAGCAGCCGCGGGCGTGGTCGTACGAGCCGTGGTACTGCCCGATCGGCCGGAACGACGCGGGCAGCAGCCCCGACAGCCGGGCCACCACGGACGGCGAGGTCATGACCGCGTAGCCGGGCCTGATCTCCCCGAGCAGCTCCTTCAGCCGCCGGTCGGCTCTCCTGCGGGCCAGGCGGCCCCGCGACCTCGTGGGGCTCTGGCTGATCACGTGGTGGTGGTAGAGCGGGCCGTCCACGTACCGGAACGGCGCCGCCGCGCGGTGCAGCCCGACCACGTGCACCTCGTGGCCGCGCCCGGCCAGCCCCTGGGCGAGGGTGTGCGTCACCCGCTGGACGCCGCCGAGCGTGTCGGCGTCCACGCAGGCGAAGACGACGCTCATCACACGCCCTCGAAGAAGTCGTCCACGATCCTGGCGGCCGCGTCGCCGCGCTCGTCGGCGCACCACAGGCCGCGGAAGGCCGCGTACCGGCCGGCGTAGGCGGCGTGCAGGTCGGGCAGCCGCCTGAGCGCGCCCACCAGCTCGGCGGTGGTCGACACGCACGGGCCCGGCGCGATGGCGGGCAGGTCGTGGTAGACGCCGCGCTCGGACAGCCGGTAGTCGTCCCAGTCGTCGATGTAGAACAGCATCGGCTTGCCGGTGAGCGCGTAGTCGCACATCACCGAGGAGTAGTCCGTCAGCAGCGCGTCCGAGGCCAGCATCAGGTCGTTGATCTCGGGATACGACCCGGCGGACCGGACGAAGTGCTTGAGGTGCTCGGGAGGGCTGTAGCGCTCCACCGGATGCGTACGCAGGATCACCACCCACTCGCCGGCCAGCTCGTCGGCCAGCCGTTCCAGATCCACCCGTACGGACTGGCCGCTGCCTTTGGCCCGATCCCTGTACGTAGGCGCATAAAGCAGGATTTTTCGCCCGGGTGGGATCTCCAGCCGCTTCCGCACGTCATCGGCCGGCTCGGCCTTCACCAGCGCGTCGCACCGCGGCGTCCCGCACCGGTAGACCTTCCCCGCGTACCCGTTGGACGGCAGGAACACCCGCGAGAACTCCGCGCTCGGCGAGACCAGCGCGTCCCACCGCGCCACCGCCGCCCGCCACTGCGCCCGCGGCCCGTCGAAGTCGGTACGCAGGTCGGGCGCGTCGAACCCGATCGACTTGATCCCCTGCCCGTGCCAGGTCTGCAGGTAGCGGGTGCCGTGCGGCTTCGGGTAGTCCAGCGGGAACCCGTGGCTGTCCACCCAGATCCCGGCCCTGGCCATGGTCCAGATGTAGGCCCAGCTCCCGCGCCGGACGAGCCGCGCGTCGGGCGGGAAGTTCCGGCGGCCCCTGGCCACCGACCAGACCACGTCGATCGGCAGGTCGCGCCGGCGCAGCTCCTCGTAGATGGCCCGGGGGCTGCCGCTGTAGCCCTTGCCGACGTCGGACTCGAACAGCGCGAGGTTCTGCCGCGGGGGCACCACCTTGATGAGCAGCTTGTAGGCCCGCAGCTTGTTCGCCGGGGTGTTCAGCCGTCTCATCAGCACCTGCTTGACCCGCCGCAACACCGAACGGGTGACGGAGTCGGGGCGTACGCACAGGTACGCGGCGTACCCCTCGGCCTTCACCAGGCAGCCCGGCAGCTCGACGGGCCGCAACCGCGGGTCGGCGAGGATGCGGTCGGACGTGGTGTGCCCGTCGGAGGTCCTGGTGAAGACGATGCGCGGATCGCACCCGCCGGTGGGCCGGCAGAGGATGTCGGTGACGTAGCCTCCGCCGCCGGACGGCTGCGGCTTTATCGGGATTTTTAGGGATCCGAGCTCCAGGACCGCCGTCCAGTCCAGCGGCAGCGCCCCGAACGGGTCGTACGTGCGCACGGTCATCCGCACCTGCTCGCCGTCCGGGACGATCTCCGTCAGCTCGTGCCGCAGCCTGGACTCGGAGAAGGGCAGCTCGGCCAGCCGCAGCTTCGTGATGTCCATGCCCGGCGAGACCGTCGTCCCCCAGTACGTGCGCCCGTTCAGCCGCACCGCCGACCGCGGGGCGGCCTTCGGCCCGGTGAGCGAGGCCGCGGCCACCCGCAGGTCCTCGGCCCGGTCGTCGAGGATGAGCTGGCAGCAGACCCGGTCCAGCGGCTCCAGCTCCTCCAGCACCCAGCGGGGGAGCTCCTCCAGGTACGGCCGGACCACCGCGGCGAACTCCTTGATCCACACCAGCTCCCGCGCCGGCAGCGGGTTGAGGTAGACCCGCAGGTCCTGGCGGACGAACCGGCGCTGCCTGTGGGGCACCAGGTCCCCGGCCCCGTGGTCGCGCAGGACGCCGTCGCTCAGCCTGGCCGCGATGACCCGCTGCCGCACGTTCTCCAGGTCGTCGACGCTCAGCGAGATCGAGTCGTTCGTCGTCGCCCGGTGCCAGAGATAGACCGTCCACGGCACGATCGCGAACCTGCGCGACACCGCGTACAGCCCGGTCGAGAAGACGTGGTCCTCGTAATGGATGTCCTCGGGGAAGCGCAGCTCGTGGTCGCGCAGCCAGCCCACGTTGTAGAGCTTGTTCGTGCTGAAGCAGTCGAGGAACAGCTCGGGCTCCCGGCGGATCCCCTCCACCACCCGCCGCCTGGCGAACAGTTCGGGGTAGTACGGGGTCAGCCGCCCGTTCGACTCGAACAGCCGCGAGATCTGTCCCGACACGAAGTCGGCCCCGGTCCGCTCGATCTCGGCGAGCAGGCTCTTGCAGGCGTGCCTGGGCAGCTCGTCGTCGCTGTCGAGGAACATCGCGTACGGTGAGGCCGCGGCGTCGATCCCGTCGTTCCTGGGCGCGCCGCAGCCCCCGCTGTTGACCTGTCTGCGCAGGTAGAGCACCCGCGGATCGCTGTCCATCAGCCGGGCGGCCACCTCCGGCGTGCCGTCCGTGCTCGCGTCGTCCACGATGATCACTTCGAGATCGCGCAGCGACTGGCCGAGCACCGAACGTACGGCCCTGGGCAGGCGGGCGGCGTCGTTGTAGGAGATGACCACCACGGTGCAGTCCGGCATCGAAGTCCCCCCGCTGGCTCAATCACCCGCGGAAATGGGACTTCCCCCAGCGTGAGCGAAGTGTCCGGACTTGATGGAGTATTTGCTGAAAATCAGCCCATTGCCCTTTATGTGATCAGCGGCGTCGGGCGATCGGCGGGCTTCGGGCGATCAGCGGGCTTCAGGTGATCAGCAGGCTTCGGGTGATCAGCGGCGCAGCCTGCGGATCACCCAGACGATGACCAGCAGCGCCACGAGCGCGCCCACGGCGGGTGCCAGGCGCTTCAGCAGCGGCTGCCCGGCGATCTCCAGCAGGTCCAACGCCTCCTCGTCCGGCGTGCGCGACGTGCGGATCGTGCCCGCGGGCCGCGCCTCCGGCTCGGGCGACGGCACCGCCGTCAGGTGCCGCTCCTCCTCCTGGCCCGGCGCGGGGGCGACCTGCTCCACCGTGGGCTCGGACAGCAGCTCGGCCAGGTTGGCCGCGAACTTCTCGACGAGCTTGCCGCCGACCTCGGCCATCACGCCGCGCCCGAACTGGGCGGGCCGCCCGGTCACGTTGAACGAGGTCTCCACGGCCACCTTGGTGGCCTCGTCGACCGGCGTCAACCGTGCCTTGACCGTGGCAGAGGCCGTGCCGGAGCCCCTGGCCTCCTTGCCCAACGCCTGGATGGCGAGGGTGTAGGCGTCCTTGTCGACGTCCTCGAACCTGGCCGAGCCCTTGTAGGTCACCACGATCGGGCCGACCTTGACCTTCATCCTGCCGGTGAACTCGTCACCCTCGAAGACGTCCAGCGTCGCCCCCGGCAGGCACGGCGCGACGCGCTCGACGTCGAGCAGCACCGCCCACGCCTGCTCGATCGGAACTGGAACAGTGAATTCGTGCTCGAACCGCATCGCCATCGATCCGCTCCTTTTCCCGCTGGTTGCGACACTACGCCGGGGCGGGGACGCCCCGGAAGAGGCGCCCCCTTCGACCAGTCCGCGGCCCGGCCCTGGTCAGGGCGTTCCGGCCGCGGTGCGGACCGCGCGGTGGGTCAGCACCCTGGCCAGATGCCGCCGGTAGTCGGGCTGCGCGTGCAGGTCGGACGGCGGCGAGGTGCCGGCCGCCGCCTCCTCGCACGCCTGGCGAACCTGGTCGCCCAGCTCCGCCCCCTCCAGCGCGGCCTCGGCGGCGTGGGCGCGCAGCGGCGTCGAGCCCATGTTCGTCAGCCCGATCCTGGCCTCGGCGATCGATCCGTTGGAGCGCCTGACGGCGGCGGCCACGCCGACGATGGCCCACGCCTGGGCGGTCCTGTGGAACTTCTCGTAGTGGAAGCCCCAGCCCGCGCCCAGCTTCGGCAGCCGCACCCCGACCAGGATCTCACCGGGACGCAGTGACGACTCCCAGTAGTCGACGAAGAACTCGGCGGCCGGGATCTCCCGCTCGCCCTCCTCCGACCCGGCCACGAACACGCCGTCCAGCGCCAGCACCACGGCGGGCAGGTCGCCCGCCGGGTCCGCGTGGGCCAGCGAGCCGCCGAACGTGCCGCGGTGCCTGATCGCCGGGTCCGCCACCTGGGCGGTGGCCAGCGCGAGCAGCGGGCAGTCGGCCCGGACGACGCCGGAGCGCAGCACCTCGTCGTGCGTGGTCATCGCGCCGATGAAGACGTGGTCGCCGCGGTCGTGCACGCCCTTCAGCTCGGGCAGCCGGCCGACGTCGACCAGCGTCGACGGGTACGCCATCCGCAGCCGCATCAGCGGCAGCAGCGACTGCCCGCCCGCCAGGACCTTGGCGTCCTCGTCGGAGGCGAGCGCCTGGCAGGCCTCCGCCAGCGAACCCGGGCGCACGTAGTCGAACTGCGCGGGGATCATCGCCGCTCTCCTTCCTGGGCCCGATTCCTGAGGGCTCGCCAGACGCGCTCCGGCGTGCACGGCATCTGCACGTCGTGGATGCCGTGCGGGCGCAGGGCGTCCACGACGGCGTTCACGACGGCCGGGGTCGAGGCGATCGTGCCCGCCTCGCCCACGCCCTTGACGCCCAGCGGGTTGCTGGTCGCCGGGGACTCGGTCCGGTCGAGCTGGAACGTCGGCAGGTCCGCCGCCGACGGCAGCAGGTAGTCGGCCATCGTGGTGGTCAGCAGGTTGCCCTCGGCGTCGTAGACGGCCTCCTCGAACAGCGCCTGCGCGATGCCCTGCGCGATGCCGCCGTGCACCTGGCCCTCGACGATCAGCGGGTTCACGACCTTGCCGACGTCGTCGACCGCCACGTACGAGCGGATCTTCACCATGCCGGTCTCGGTGTCCACCTCCACCGCGCACATGTGGGTGCCGTGCGGGAAGGAGTAGTTCTCCGGGTCGAACGTGGCATCGGAGTCGAGCCGCGCCTCCACGCCCTCCGGCAGGTCGTGCGCCGTGAACGCGGCGTAGGCCAGCTCCTGGATCGTCTTCTGCGAGTCCGTGCCCCGCACCTTGAACGCCCCAGCCCGGAACTCCAGGTCGTCCGGCGAGCACTCCAGCACGTGCGCGGCGAGCTTGCGGGCCTTGTCCTTGACCTTCTCGCACGCCTTCAGCACGGCGATGCCGCCGACGACGAGCGAGCGCGAGCCGTAGGTGTCCATGCCCTTGTGCGCGATGGCCGTGTCGCCGTGCAGCACCGTGACGTCGTCGAACGGCACGCCGAGCGCGTCCGCCGCGATCTGGCTCCACGACGTCACGTGGCCCTGTCCGTGCGGCGAGGTGCCGGTGATGACCTCGACCTTGCCCGTGGGCAGCATGCGTACCGAGCCGTGCTCCCAGCCGCCCGCGCCGTAGTTGGCCTCGCCCAGCAGCCTGGACGGGGCAAGGCCGCACATCTCCGTGTACGTGCTGACCCCGATGCCGAGCTGCACCGGGTCGCCCCGGTCCCGCCGGTCGGCCTGCTCCGCGCGCAGCTTGTCGTAACCGAACAGCGACAGCGCCTTGTCCGTGGCCGCCTCGTAGTTGCCGGAGTCGTACGTCAGGCCGGAAATGGTGGTGTACGGGAACTCGTCGTGCTTGATCCAGTTGCGCCTGCGCACCTCCACCGGATCCAACTTCAGCTCGGCGGCCAGCTCGTCCATCATCCGCTCGATGCCGAACGTGGCCTCCGGACGGCCCGCGCCCCGGTAGGCGTCCGTGGGCATCTTGGTGGTGAACACGCCCGTGCAGCCGAACTCGTACGCGTCCATCTTGTAGATCGCGTTGAACATCGACGCGCCGAGCATCGGGATGCCCGGCGTGACCAGCATCAGGTACGCGCCCATGTCGGCCAGCAGGTCGACCTGCAGCCCGCGGATGCGCCCGTCGGCGTCGGCGGCCAGCCGGATGTGCTGGATCTGGTCGCGGCCGTGGTGCACGGTCAGGTTGCCCTCGGAGCGGGACTCGGTCCACTTGACCGGCCTGCCGAGCTTGCGGGCGAGCAGCAGGCAGAGCACCTCCTCCGCGGTGACCTGCAGCTTCGAGCCGAACCCGCCGCCCACGTCGGGGGCGATCACGCGGATCTTGTGCTCGGGGATGCCGGTCACCACGGCCAGCATGACCCGCAGGACGTGGGGGATCTGCGTGGCCGACCAGATCGTGAACGCGTCGCCGTCGGTGTCGGCCAGGACCGCCCGCGGCTCCATCGCGCTCGGGATGAGCCGCTGCTGTATGTACGTCCGGTCGATGACGACGGGGGCGTCCCTGAACGCTGCCTCGAGGTCCCCGGAGGTGATCTTGACGCTGAACGCCTTGTTGCCCGCCTCGTGCACCTTCGGGCTGCCGTCCGTCAGCGCCTCGTTCATGTCGAGGACCGCGGGCAACTGCTCGTACTCGACGTCGATGGCCTCCAGCGCGTCGGCGGCGCGGTAGCGGTCGGTCGCGATCACGCAGGCCACGGCCTCGCCGACGTACCTGACCTCCGACACCGCCATCGGCGGGTGGTCGGGGATGACGATGTCCTCGCTCACCGGCCACGCGCACGGCAGACTGCCCTGCTCGGCGGCGAAGTCCTGCCCGCTGAAGGCCGCCACGACCCCGGGCAGCTCACGCGCTCCCGACACGTCGACCCGCGTGATCCTCGCATGAGCCATCGGGCTGCGCAGGAACATCACCTGCAACATGCCGGGGCGGGAGAGGTTGTCCGTCCACTGCGTGCGCCCGGTCAGGAGCCTGGCGTCCTCTTTCCGCTTGCGCGGCCTGCCTACTTCCGGCCCGGCTTCCTGCTGGATGGTCATGGCGTCGTCACCGCCTGCCCCATCTCGTGCGCGCCCCGGCGTACGGCCTTGACGATGTTGCAGTAGCCGGTGCAGCGGCAGAGATTGCCTTCCAGGCCCTCCCTGATCGCCTCCTCCGACGGTTCGGGATTCTCCCTGAGCAGGTCTATCGCGGCCATGACCATGCCGGGCGTGCAGTAACCGCACTGCAGCGCG
The DNA here is from genome assembly GCF_040605375.1 of Nonomuraea sp. NPDC005650. Taxonomy (NCBI): domain Bacteria; kingdom Bacillati; phylum Actinomycetota; class Actinomycetes; order Streptosporangiales; family Streptosporangiaceae; genus Nonomuraea; species Nonomuraea sp. NPDC005650. Next base: position 133,975 of record NZ_JBEXCR010000018.1, on the reverse strand, counting down.
TGCTCTTCGTGGAAGGCCCGCTGCATCGGGTGCATCGACCCGTTGACGCCCAGGCCCTCGATCGTGAGGACCTCGCAGCCGTCGGCCTGCACGGCGAGCACGGAGCAACTTTTGACGCTCTTGCCGTCGAGCATGACCGTGCAGGCGCCGCAGTTGCTGGTGTCGCAGCCGACAGGGGTGCCGGTCTTGCCCAGCCGCTCTCTTAGCAGATGTACGAGCAGGAGCCGCGGCTCCACATCCTCCTCGTACTTGATCCCGTCGACGGTGACGGCGATTCGGGGCATACGTCCTCCCTCAGGAGCAGGGGATTGGCGGACACACCCGAACCTACGCCGGTGCCTGTTTCGGTCAAGGGTTACTTACCACGAACCACCCTGGCGATGATCGCCACCAGCCCCGCGAACGCCAATCCCAGCACCAAGACGCCGATCAGGACCAGCGGATCCGTGATCGCGCGTGTCACTATGAGAATGCCCAGAACGACGAAGAGCACACCGCTGAGCAGGGCCATCCAGTCGGTGCGGTGCAGGCGCCGCCGCTCTACCTCACGCGGCACGCCGCACCTCCATGTCCCCGAGCCCGCCCCGCAGGTTGAGGATGATCGTGGGGACCTTGCCGTCGGGCTTGATCTCGGGCTCAAGCACCTTGTTCCAGCGCACGTCCACGCCGCCCCTGACCGAATGGTCGAGCTTGACGTCGCCGACCTTGTTGGTGGCGTGCACCTCCACCCTGGCCGTCGGCGGCACGATCACCATCAGCTCGCCCATCGTCACCGCCGCGTTGAACGTCACCTCGCCGCCCGGCTCCAGCTTCAACTCCGACAGGTCCAGCCGCCCGTCGCCGACGCCCACGTCGTACAGCATGCTCGACTGGGTCACGCTGGTCGGCGTCCACTCCGACTCGCCGATGTTCCTGGGGATGCCCCCGAGCACGAAGCCCAGGGCAACGATGACCGCCACCAGCGTCCCCGCGGCCACCAGCCCGGCCCCGCGTCCCCACCAGGCGGCGACCAGCAGCCCGGCGCCGATCGTGATGAGCACGGTGCCGCCGATGATGGTCGGGCTCACTCCGGCGGCCGACCTGGCTTGGACCGCCACGACGATCCCTCCAATGATGATTGCCAGCAGGATGGTGATGGCGCCGATGTACGACTTCGGACGCCGCTTCCGCTCCTTCTTGGGGATCGGACGGCCGTACAGGGCGGGGTCGTACGGCGAGTAGCCGGTGGCCCGCCTGGCCGGGTCGAGCGGCTGGTAGGGGCCGCTCGGCGCGAACGGCTCGCCGTAGGGGGTGTAGTCGGCGCGGGTCCTGGGCTGCGGCTGGTACGAGGGGACCCGGTGCTCGGCGGTGACCTTGGCGTCCTCGCCGGTGGGTCGGCGGGGGGCGGCCTCGTGCACCCGGGTCGGCGGCTCCTGCTCCTCAACAGCCTCCGGCCCCCGCTGAACCGGCTCCGGAGCGGCGGCCTCCTGGACTGCGGCCTCCTGGACCGGCTCCGGGGCGGCAGGCTCCTCGACCGGGGGCGTGGGCTTGACCGGCGCTGCCCCCGCAGCCGGTGTGGCCTTGACCGGCGATGGTTCCGCAGTCGGCGTGGGCCTGACAGGCGATGGTTCCGCAGTCTGTGTGGGCCTGACGGGCGAAGGCCCCGCGGTCGGCGTCGGCCTGACCGGCGGTGCCTCTGGAGCCTCTGGAGCTTCAGGAGCAGCAGCCGTCTGCCTCCTGCTCAGCCGTTCGGGCATCGAGCGGGCCAGCCCCACCAGATCCACCCCGCTGGAGTGGGCGGCGAGCAGCGAGACGGCGAGCAGGACGCCCACCACCAGGGTGCCCGTTTCGAGCCACACCGTCGCCAGGTTGAGCGCCAGCCCGAACGCCAGCACCGCCGTCAGCAACGCCATCACGGTCTCGGCGTCGAAGTCGCGGCGCGTCCACTGCTCGATGATCCCCGGCCGGCCGTTCGGCTCCTTCATCAGCAGGAACGCCGCGAGATAGAGGAACAGCCCGATGCCGGAGCCGAGCACAAGCGCGGCGAAACCCACGCGGAACACTACGGGGTCGATGCCCGTGCGCCGCCCAAGACCGGAACAGACGCCCATGAGGAAGCGCCCCTCGCTGCTGCGTCGCAGCGACCGGGGCGGGGCGGCCGGCTCTTTGGGCGGAGCTTCTGTCATGTCACCATCGTGGACCTACGCGTGGTGTGCTCGCATCCGGGACACCCCTGACCCGACCCGGGGGTTGTTCCCTGATGCCCGAGGTGCCCCCGACATGTGACTATGGCCATGTTATGGCTGACCAGAAGACTCTCGCCGAGCCGACCGGCGACGCGCCCTATCGGCGCCTCATGCGCCCCATGGAGGGCCGCCTGCTGGGCGGCGTCGCCCAGGGCCTCGCGGCGCAGCTCGCGCTCGATCCCGTGGTGATCAGGCTGATGTTCGTACTGCTCAGTGTGGTCGACGGGGTCGGCATGGTGGCGTACGCCGTGTTGTGGATGGTGACGCCCCGCCAACCGTACGAGGGGCAGCCGCCGCAGCGCGACTGGAGCCAGCTGGCCGCGTTCAGCGCGATCGGGGTGGCGCTGTTCGCGGCCAGCTGGCTCACGGGGGCGTCGCAGGGCGGGATCGGCATGCTGCCGTTCGCCGTGGGCGGGATCGGAGCGCTGATCCTCTGGCAGCAGGCCGACCCGGAACGCCGCAAGAGCTGGGTGCAGGGCGCCACGTCGAGCATCAGGAAGAACCGGGTTCGCACGCTGCTCGGCGTGGTGCTCGTGGTGATCGGCGCGGCCGGCTTCCTGTACGCCGAGGGCGAGCTGGCCCAGGCCAGGCCCGGTCTGCTGTTCACCGTCGTCGTGGTCGGCGGCCTGGCCGTCATCGCCGCCCCCTGGCTCGCCGGCCTGTGGAAAGAGCTGCAACTGGAGCGGCGCGAGCGCATCCGCCAGGAGGAACGCGCTGAGGTGGCCGCCATGGTGCACGACTCGGTGCTGCACACGCTCACGCTCATCCAGCGCGTCGCCCACGATCCGCGCGAGGTCACCCGGCTGGCCCGCGCCCAGGAGCGCGACCTGCGCAACTGGCTCTACCAGCCCGCCCAGGACGCCGACGCCACCGTGGCGGCCGCCGTACGCAGGATCGCGGCTGAGGAGGAGGACGCGCACGGGGTGCCCATCGAGGTCGTCTGCGTGGGGGACATCGCCCTCGACCCGGCGGGCAAGCTGGCCGCCCAGCTCAAGGCGGCCCGGCAGGCGATGGTCAACGCGGCCAAATACTCTGGGAGTCCATCCATTTCCGTTTATGCCGAAGTAGAGGGTGAAGAGGTCACGATTTTCGTGAAGGATCGTGGCAAGGGATTCGACCTCAACGCGGTACCACTCGACAGGATGGGCATCAGGGAGTCCATCATCGGGAGAATGGAACGCCACGGAGGCACGGCCAGGGTGCGTACCTCCGTCGGTGAGGGTACGGAAGTGATGTTGACGATGAAGGTGGAGAAGGCATGACGCGGGTGTTGATCGTCGACGATCATCGGCTGTTCCGCTCCGGCGTACGCGCCGAGCTGGGCGACTCCATCGAGGTGGTGGGCGAGGCCGAGGACGTGGAGACGGCCGTCAAGGCGATCGCCGAGCACCAGCCCGACGTGGTCCTGCTGGACGTCCACATGCCGGGAGGCGGGGGCCAGGAGGTGCTGCGCCGCGTCCTGGGCGCGGGCTCCCCGGTGCGTTTCCTCGCCCTGTCGGTCTCGGACGCCGCCGAGGACGTCATCGGCGTGATCCGGGGCGGGGCGCGGGGCTACGTGACCAAGAACATCAGCGGCAAGGAGCTGACGGACGCCATCCGCCGGGTGGCGGAGGGGGACGCCGTCTTCTCACCGCGCCTGGCCGGCTTCGTCCTGGACGCCTTCGCCTCGTCCGAAGCACCGTCCATCGACCCCGAGCTGGACTCCTTGACGCAGCGCGAACGCGAGGTGCTGCGCTTGATCGCGCGAGGCTACGCGTACAAGGAGATCGCCAAGGAGCTCTTCATCTCGGTCAAGACCGTAGAAACCCACGTCTCATCGGTCCTGCGCAAGCTCCAACTCTCCAACCGCCACGAACTCTCCCGCTGGGCCACCGCCCGCCGCCTCGTCTAACCCACCCTCACCCGCACTCCACCTCACTACCGCCCACTCTCACCGCCCACCTGCCCCTGCACTCGCCACACCCCACCCTCACCGCCCACCGGCACCCCTCACCTCGCTACCACCACCCGCACCCTCACCTCATCACCACGCCCGCACCCTCGCGCACTCCAGCACCATGCCCCCGCGGCCCGCTCCACCGCGCCCCCGGCCCCGCGCCCCGGCCCGCCCTCGCGCCCGCCCCACTGTGCCGCGCCCACCCCACTGCGCCGCCCAGCCCGTACTCCGCCGTCCCGGACCCGCCGCTCCTTGCGTCCACAGCACCCTGTGTCGGCACGCACTCCCAGGCCCCGCAGTCACCCCAAGCGCTCCCACACCACGCGCACCCCAGCACATCCCCCACCCGGCACCCCCCGCCGCGCGCGCGATTTCCCCCTGGGGCGGGTGTTCACCCGTGCCAGGTTTGGAACGTTACGTGATAGTTATCAGGGATGTGCCCACAAAACTCCCGCCCCAGTTGTCACACATAAAGGAGAAAAAGCACCCAGCCCAGGAGTAGCCCCCTTGAATCGCGTCCCCCGGATGCTGTCGGCCCTGGTCGCACTGGCCGCCGTGACGGCCTGTGCGGCGGAGAGCGTCCACGTCCCGCAAACGCAGCAAGCCTCGGTGGTCCGGGCCGCCGGCGCTTCGGGCGTCACGGCCCCGGTAAAGACCCCGGCCCCGGAGAAGAAGGTCAAGCTCGATATCGCCGACATAACCCCAATGGGGGAGAAGTCGGAGAAGGTAGGCGTCGGCTTCCCCATCATCGTCACGTTCGACCGCGATGTGAAGGACCCGGCGGCCGTGGAAGCGCTGCTGGAGGTGGAAGCGGAGAAGCCGGTCGACGGCGCCTGGCGCTGGGTCTCGAAGCGCAAGGTCATCTACCGGACGAAGACATACTGGAAGCCTCACCAGAAGGTCCTCTTCACCGCCCGCCTGTCGCAGCTCCCCGGCAACACCGGTGCCAAGGACGTCTCCCGCCGCTTCGCCGTCGGCACGTCCCAGATCTCCGTGGTCAACACCCGTTCCCACCAGATGAAGGTCTACCGCGACGGCAAGCTGGCCAAGAAGATCCCGATCAGCGCAGGCAGGGGCGGGCTGATCAGGAACGGTGTGGACGTCTACCTCACCACCAGCGGAGTTCACCTCACCATGGGCAAGACGGCCATGGAGACCATGACCTCCTCCTGGATGGGCGTGACGGACCCCAAGGATCCGCGCTACTACAAGGAAGAGATCCCGTGGGCGGTCCGCATCTCCGACAGCGGTGAGTACGTCCACCAGAGCGCCGGCTACTACCAGTTCCTCGGCCGCTCCAACCAGAGCCACGGCTGCGTGCGGGCCACCCCCGCCGGGGCCAAGTGGTTCTACGGCATCGCCCAGCGCGGCGACGTCGTCAAGATCACCGGTACGAAGCGCAAGCTCCAGTGGAACAACGGCTGGAGCTACTGGCAGCTGAACTGGACCCAGTGGAAGAAGGGCAGCGCGCTGAAGAGCTGACCCAAGAAGGGCCGCCCCCCGGCAAGGGGAGCGGCCCTCTCAAGTCAGGCCCTCGGACGGCGTCAGAGCTTTTCGATGGGTGCGTAGGCCAGCAGCAGCGTCTTCTCCCCGCCGCCCCCAAAATCGATCTTGACCTTGGTCTTCTCCGCCACCCCGTCCACCGACACCACCGTGCCCAGCCCGAACGCGTCATGCGTCACCCGGTCGCCGGGCGCCAGCGAAGGCACCTTGCGCCCGCCGGTCTTGGCGGGTGCGGGGCGGGCGGCCGGCTCCTTGCGGGTGGCCGCGCTCCAGGCGGACTTCTCCGGATCCGTACGCCAGTCGATGAGCTGCCCCGGCACCTCGTTCACGAACCGCGAGGCCGGGTTGAACGACGGTGCCCCCCAGGAGCTGCGCACGGCCGCCCGGGTGATGTAGAGCCGCTTCTGCGCCCGGGTGATCCCGACGTACGCCAGCCGCCGCTCCTCCTCCAGCTCCTTGGGCTCCCCGAGCGAGCGGATGTGCGGGAACACCCCGTCCTCCATGGCCGTCAGGAAGACGACGGGGAACTCCAGCCCCTTGGCCGTGTGCAGGGTCATCAGCGTGACGACCCCCTGCCCGCCGTCGGCTTCGGGGATCTGGTCGGCGTCGGCCACGAGCGACACCTGCTCCAGGAACTCCACCAGCGTCCCCTCCGGATTGGCCTCCTCGAACTCGGAGGCGACGGAGACGAGCTCGTTGAGGTTTTCCAGGCGGGACTCGTCCTGCGGGTCCTCCGACACCTCCAGCTCGGCGCGGTAGCCGGTGGCCACCAGCACCTCCTCGGCCAGCGCCGACGGCGGCATGCCCGCCGCCTTGGCGATCAGCTCCTCGATCAGCGCGACGAACTCGCGTACCGCGTTGAGCGAGCGCGTGGCCATCCCGTACGCCTCGTCGGCCCTGCGCAGCGCGTCCCAGAACGAGATGCGCTCGCGCGTCGACAGCGCCTCGACCATCGCCTCGGCGCGGTCGCCGATGCCGCGCTTGGGCACGTTGAGGATGCGGCGCAGCGACACCACGTCGGCCGGGTTGGCCAGCACGCGCAGGTAGGCCAGCAGGTCCTTGACCTCCTTGCGCTCGTAGAAGCGCACGCCCCCGACCACCTTGTACGGCAGCCCGGTGCGGATGAAGATCTCCTCGAACACGCGGGAGGCCGCGTTGGTCCGGTAGAAGACGGCGACCTCGCCCGGCCGGACGTCTTCCTCGTCGCTGAGCCGGTCGACCTCCTGGGCCACGAACATGGCCTCGTCGTGCTCGTTGTCGGCGACGTACCCGACGATCTTGGGCCCGTCGCCCTGGTCGGACCAGAGGTTCTTGGGCTTGCGCGACTCGTTGCGCGCGATGACCGCGTTGGCGGCGGCCAGAATGTTCTGGGTGGAGCGGTAGTTCTGCTCCAGCAGGATAGTGCGCGCGTCGGGATAGTCGCGCTCGAACTCCAGGATGTTGCGGATCGTCGCGCCGCGGAAGGCGTAGATGGACTGGTCGGCGTCGCCCACCACGCACAGCTCGGACATGTCGGCGCCCGACCGGACCAGCTCGCCGTCGGTCGTACGCAGCTCGGGATGCCCGACCAGCTCCCTGATCAGGATGTACTGGGCGTGGTTGGTGTCCTGGTATTCGTCGACCAGCACGTGCCTGAACCGCATCCGGTAGTGCTCGGCCACGTCGGGGAAGAGCTGGAACAACGTCACCGTGTTCATGATGATGTCGTCGAAGTCCATCGCGCCGGCCTCGGTCAGCTTGAGCTGATAGGCCTTGTACGCCTCCGCCAGCGTCTTCTCCAGATGCGAGCCCGCCTTGTCGAGCGCGGTCTCGTAGTCGATCAGCTCGTTCTTGAAGTTGCTGACCTGGGCCGAGAACGAGCGCGGCGGGTAACGCTTCGGGTCGAGCTCCATCTCCCTGCAGACCATGGCCATGAGCCGCTGCGAGTCGGCCTGGTCGTAGATCGAGAAGCTCGACGGGAACCCCAGCCGCTTCGCCTCCCGCCGCAGGATGCGCATGCAGGCGCTGTGGAACGTCATCACCCACATGGCCCTGGCCCGCGGCCCGACCAGCTTGTCGATGCGCTCCTTCATCTCGCGGGCGGCCTTGTTGGTGAAGGTGATCGCCAGGATCTCGCCTGGGTGCACCTCCCGCTCGGCCAGCAGGTACGCGATGCGATGCGTGAGCACCCGCGTCTTCCCGGAGCCCGCCCCCGCCACGATGAGCAGCGGACTGCCATGATGGATCACGGCCTCGCGCTGCTGAGGGTTGAGGCCGTCGAGCAGAGGGTGGTCAACAGAGACTTCGGTCGGCACCTACCTAGGTTAAGACTCTCCACCGACAATCGGCGCCCGGAATGCCGTCGGCAGGGGGCGGGTTGTCCTTTTCGTAAAGCCTCAGAAAGGGGAGCCATGCTGCCGGAAGCCGAGATCAACCGGGTCCTCGTGGTGACCGCACACCCAGACGACGTCGATTTCGGTGCGGCCGGCAGCGTGGCGCTGTTCGTCGACAAGGGCGTCGAGGTCACGTACCTGCTGGTCACGGATGGTGACGCGGGTGGCAACGAACGCACTCTGGACAACTCCGGCATGGCCGAGCTCCGCAGGACCGAGCAGCGGGCCGCCGCCAAGGCGGTCGGCGTCACGGACGTGCGTTTCCTCGGCTACAAGGACGGGCTCGTGGTGCCCTCGATCGAGCTGCGGCGTGACATCTCCCGCGTGATCCGCCAGGTCCGCCCGGATCTGGTCATCACCCACCACCCCGATCGCAACTACCGCAACGTCGCGCCCAGCCACCCCGACCACCGCGCGGTGGGCGGCTCCGCCCTGGACGCCGTCTACCCGGACGCCCGCAACCCCTACGCCTTCCCGGAGCTGCTGCGGGATGAGGGCCTGGAGGCGTGGACCGTACGTGAGGTGTGGCTGACGGGCGGCTCGACCCCCGACCACTGGGTGGACGTCACCGAGGCCATAGACCGCAAGCTCGCGGCCTTGCAGTCACATGTGAGCCAGGTCGCCCACGTGGAAGGCTTCGCCGACTTCGTCAGGACCCGCTTCGCCGCCTGGGCCGAACAGGCCGGTTTCGGCTCGGACCACTACGCGGAGGCCTTCCAGGTCGTGCCCACGGGCTGAGCCCTTCCTAGGGCACGGAGCCTGGGGACACGACCCAGAGCGAGGGCCGGCCGGTGGCGTCGGAGATGGTGTCGAAGTCCCGGTCGGCCGGTCGAAGATCCGCCGGTGTGGCCGGAATGCTTACGTTCGGTTACTTTCGCTTGGCGGCGAGGCGGGCGAAGAGGTAGCCGAAGGAGTTGGTCGCCAGGTGCAGCATGGCCGGGGTCAGGAGGCCGTAGCGGCGCCGGAGCTCGCAGAACAGCACCCCGGCCGCCGCCGTGGACGCCACGCTTCCCGCCACCACCCGGGCGGTGTCCAGGCGGGCGGTGGTCTCGGCCGCCGTCAGGGCGCCGAGGGCGGGGTTGGCGCGGGCCATGTCGATGGCCGGGAGGATGTGCCAGAGGCCGAACAGGGACGACGAGATCGCCGTGGCGGCCACCGTGCCGTGGCTCTTGCGCAGCATCGCGTACAGGGCGCCCCGGAAGCCCACCTCCTCCAGCAGGACCGTGCCCATCGGAACCTGGAGCAGGGCCTCCTCCAGGACGCGGGCGCGCGAGAGCGACAGGGCGCGCTCGTCGTGAAAGAGCGGCCTGGTGCGGGGGTGCGCGATGCCGGCGGTGTAGACGGCCGCGACCGCCGCCGCCAGCGCGCCTCCCGCCACGGCGCCGCGCCGGCCGTGCTCGAACCCGAGCTCCTGCCACGACAGACCGGACCTGCGGGCCGTCGCGACCAGGGCGGCGGTCGCGGCGGCCGAGGTCAGGGGGGCCAGGCGGGGGGCGACCTTGTTGTTCAGGACGTTGGCTGCGGCGAGGATCGCGATTGAGCGGAGCAACACCCTTGCCAGGCTACGTCGCGTCCTTCCTGCCCGCCTGCCTCTTCCTCATCACGTCGGGTTCGCGTCGGTCGCCCGGCGTCAGGAGGCGGCCGGGCGGCGCCAGCCGTTGGGGAAGCGACTGCGTCGGCGCTCCTCCGGGGTCAGGCCGCCCCAGATGCCATCCGACTCGCCGGAGCGTAACGCGTACTCGCGGCACTCCTCGATGACCTGGCAGCGCGCGCAGACCGCCTTGGCGCGGGCCTCCTGCAAGGGGGTGGGGGCGAGGGGGAAGAAGAGGTCAGGGTCGCTGGATCTGCACGCACCCCTTCGCAGCCAGCCGATCTCCTCCAGTTGCATGGGTCAACGGTAGAGCTTGGGCATGATCAGATACATCATCCTCTGGGTTGACCCGCGTATACATCCCGGAGTCCGATCCGCGCCCGTCACGTACATCGTCGGTCAGCTCGGGTGCCGGTCAACTCGGTCCCGGCTGCCAGCGTGAGGCCCTGGTGGTGTGGGCCCCGGGTGGCGCGGCTCCCTGGGGTAGTGCGGGTCATTGGGGTGGTGTGGGTTCTGGGGTGGGTGTGGGTCCCGCGTGGTGCGTGTCCCTGGGGTAGTGCGGGTCATCGGGGGGCGGGTTTCGGGGTGGCGCGGGTCTCGGGGTGATGTGGGTTCCGTGTGATGTGGGTCCCTGGGGGGTGAGGGTTTCGGGCAGGGTGGGCGGGTGGTGGTCAGCAGGCGTTCACGCCGTTTCGGTAGCCGGTGGCGAACGACGCCTGGCGCTGCTCGGCCGTTCCGTGTGCCGAGGGGTTGAGCCAGTCGTCGGTCGGGTCGCCCGCCGCCTCCAGGCTCAGGAGCAGCTCGTCCTCGTCGCCCTGCTGTGCCTGGAGGGTGCCCGAGCCCACGAGCGCCGAGAGGGTTCCGCCCGCGTAGCAGTCGGCCTGGAGCTCCATTTGTACGTTGAGCTGGAAGTTCGTGTTCAGCTGGGCCTGGATCGCGTGCCCGAACTCGTGGGGAATGATCACATAGACCGACCCGTCGCCCATCTCGTTCCAGAGCGAATCCATCCATGTCTGGTCAAAGGCGATGAAGTGGCCGATGGGGCAGTAGAAGGCGTTGTTCGGGACGGCGGGCTGGTTGCCGCAGCTCGGTCCGGAGTTGCCGGAGTAGGGGATGAAGTCGGCGATAGGCCGATAAGTCCGGCCGCTCTGCTGGAACTGCTGCGTCCAGAACGCCTCCGTCAGCGTACGGGCGGTCCGTACGTCGTCCTCGAACGAGTCGGCCCCCTCGGTGTCCATGGACGACGGCCTGGTGAGGCCGCAGGCGCCGACGGCCAGGAGGGCCAGGGCGAGGGCCAGGATGCGCTTCACGGGGTTCACACGTCCCAAGTGTGCACGGGGTCATTGGTGTGCATCCGCTCGATGTACTCGAGCGTCATGGACCGCAACGCCTCGTGCCGGTCCCCGGAGATCCTTTCATGCGCGCGTACGCGTTCCACCTGCCAGTTCGCTCCCGTACGGCCGGTCAGGCAGCGCCCCTCGATGATGCCGAGCAGCCGGTCCGCCACGGGACCGTCCACACCCCAGCCGGCCAGCCCCTCGCGCGCCATGGGCAGCAGGCGGCGAAGGATCAGTTCGGCCGCCGGCACCTCGCCCATGCCCGGCCAGTACAGCCGCGCGTCCAGCCCCTGCCGGGCCGCCGCGCCGAGGTTGTCCTCCGCCGCCTGGAACGACATCTGGCTCCAGATCGGCCGCTCGGCGTACGGCAGCATGCGCATCAACCCGTAGTAGAACGCCGCGTTGGCCGCGATGTCGGCCACGGTGGGCCCGGCGGGCAGGACGCGGTTCTCGACGCGCAGGTGCGGCACGCCGTCCACCACCGCGTACACCGGCCGGTTCCACCGGTAGATCGTGCCGTTGTGCAGGGTCAGCTCGTGGAGGTGGGGGATGCGGCCCTGTTCGAGCTCGGAACGGGGGTCCTCGTCCTCGCACAGGGGCAGCAGGGCCGGGTAATAGCGGACGTTCTCCTCGAACAGGTCGAAGACGCTCGTGATCCACCGCTCCCCGAACCACACCCTCGGCCGCACGCCCTGCGCCTTCAGCTCGGCCGGTCGCGTGTCCGTGGCCTGCTCGAACAGCGTGATCCTGGTCTCGCGGTGCAGCTCCTTGCCGAACAGGTACGGGGAGTTGGCCGCCACCGCCACCTGGGGTCCGGCGATGGCCTGGGCCGCGTTCCAGTTCGAGGCGAACGCGTCGGGGCTGACCTGCAGATGCAGTTGCACGCTCGTGCACGCGGCCTCGGGGGCGAGGCTGTCCGCGTGGGTGTCCAGGCGTTCGACGCCCTCGATGGACAGGTGCAGGTCCTCCCCGCGAGCCGCGAAGATCTGCTCGTTGAGCAGGCGGTAGCGGGGGTTCGCGGAGAGCGTGCCCTCGCTGATGTCCTGCTCGCGCAGCGTGGGCAGGATGCCGATCAGTACGAGGTGGCCGTCCTGGGAGCGGGCGCGCTCCTCGGCGTGGTTGAGCCGCACCCTGACGTCGTCCTCCAGGCGGAGCGCGCCGTCGCCGCCCAGCTCCTGCGGCTCGATGTTGATCTCGATGTTGAACTGTCCCAGCTCCGTCGCCCAGTCCGGCTGCTCGATCGCGGCGAGCACCTGGGCGTTGCGCATGGCCGCCTCGCCGTACGCGTCCACGATGTTGAGCTCGATCTCCAGGCCGGCGAGGGGGCGTTCGTCCTCAAATCGGGACTCGCGCAACATCTGGGCGAAGACGTCGAGGCATCGATACACCTTTTCCCGATATTTCCGTCGGTCGTCCCGGCTGAAGATGACGCTTGGCACGTCTCTGCCCATACCAGGAAATGTCGCACGCCAACGCCAGGGCCAACAAGCCCAGATCGCCACCCTGCGAGCGTGGCGACAGCGAAGGGCATGGTGGTGGCGGGCGCGGTGATGTGCAGGGGTGTGGTGGCGGGCGCGGGGTGGGATCTGGGCACGGTGGTGAGCACTGTTGCCGTCTCAGGGCGAGGCGATGGGGCTCGCGATATGGCGGCGGCGCGGCGATAGTGCGGGGCGTGGTGGGGGCGTGGCGAGGTGGTCGGGGTGGAGTGGCAGGGCGGCGTTAGGTGTGGGGTGTGGTGGCAGGGCGGTGTTGGGTGCGGGGTGTGTGGGCGGGTGCGGTTTTGGGGCGTGGAGGCGCTTGAGGGTTAGGGCTTGGCTGTGAGGGGTGGGGGCGTGCCGAGCGAGGCTTGGGGAGTGGGTTGTGCCGAGCGGGGCCGAGGGCGGCGTGGTGGGGGAGTCTCGGGCGAGAGAGGCAGTGTGCGGGACCCAGCCGTACAAGATGATTAAGGGGTTTAAGGTGCTGGGATGCGTGTATTGATTACTGGCGGGGCGGGATATATCGGGAGCACGGTCGCCTCGGCGTGCCTCGATGCCGGGATCGAGCCCGTCATTCTCGACAACCTCGTCACGGGCAGGCGCGAGTTCGCGAAGGGGCGGTCGTTCTATGAGGGGGATATCAGCGACGGCTCGCTGATTGACAAGATATTTGCTGAATATCCGGATATTGAGGCTGTCGTCCACTGCGCCGCGCTCATCGTGGTGCCCGACTCCGTCGCCGACCCCATCGGCTACTACCGCGCGAACGTCACCAAGAGCCTCGAGTTCGTCGACCACCTGATCCGCAACGGCTGCACCCGGATGATCTTCAGCTCCTCCGCGTCCATCTACCGCACGGGCGACGACCACACGGTGGACGAGGGCTCCCCCCTCGACCCCCAGAGCCCGTACGCGCGGACCAAGGCGGTCTGCGAGGCCATGTTCGCCGACATCGCCGCAGGCCGTCCGATCAGGATCCTCTCCCTGCGGTACTTCAACCCGATCGGCGCCGACCCCGAGATGCGCACCGGGCTGCAGTTGCGCCGTCCCAGTCACGCCCTCGGCAAGATGATCGAGGCGTACGAGGACCGCGTCCCCTTCCGGATCACCGGCACCGGCTACCCGACCAGGGACGGCACGGGCATCCGCGACTACGTCCACGTCTGGGACCTGGCGGCGGCCCACGTGGCGGCCCTGCGGCGGTTCGACGGGCTGGAGGCCGACGTGATCAACCTGGGCACCGGCGCGGGCACCACCGTCCGCGAGCTGGTCGAGGCGTTCAACCGCGTCGTCGACCGCCCGATCGAGATCGTCGAGACCGACCCGCGCCCCGGCGACGTGGCCGGCGCCTACACCCGCAGCGACCGGGCCCGCCTCCTGCTGGACTGGCAGGCCCGCTACTCCGTTGAGGAGGGCATCCGGCATTCGCTCGAATGGGCGAGCCTCCGGGAGTCCAGGCTCGGCTAGACCTCCGTCCTGTGGAAGAAGCGGAGGCGGCCCGAGCGGGTCAAGGCGTCCAAGAGACCGGTCGCGGCCGGGGCGACCGCCGGGATGCACGCCGTGCTCGGCCGCCTGCGGGCCGCCGGGCCGCCTGGGGCTGACGGAGAAGTTCGCGATAGGGGAGCCGGCGCTGTTCGCGATCGAGGAGGAGACCCTGGGCTGCTGGTACGGATCCAGGAGGGCGGGCCGGGCTCCATGCGCGTCTGGCTGGAGGTGCCCGACGCCCGCGCGGGCGGAGGATCGCCTACCGGGAGGCGAGCGCCTCGTTCGGGATGATCTGCAGCTCTTCCATCAGCTCGTCGAGTTCGGCGTTCTTGATGTCCTCGGAGTCGATCACCTGCTCCTCCGGCGGAGCCACGATCGTCACCTTTTGTCCCCAGGCGCTGTAGCGGGTGTCGGTCGTGTCCCCGAGCCGGCCCCACCCACCCAAGTTGAGCGTCGAGCTGGTGCGGAACCGGCTGGGCAGGCCGGTGGAGCCGGTGCTCAACCGATAGTCGATAGGCAGGCTGCTGCCCCTGCCCCTGTTGAGCTTCCTCATCTGCCCGAGGGTGAGCGAACCGCTGTAGAGGCCGCCCTTGACGGACCGCGCGTGCGAGAGCAGCCCTTTCAACGCCGCAGGCCGGAAGGGGTCGACGGGTTGAGAGGAGGCGCTCACGTTGGTCGTGCTGCCGAGGTGCACCCAGGTCTTGCCTTCGGGCAGTCTCTTCTCGAGATCCCCGCCCTGGACGTAGACCTGCTTGTCCACGATGACGAGACGGAGGGTGATTTCGGGGGAAGACTTCAGGTAATTGCTCCGAGTGGTCAGGTCGGCGGCGACGATCCCCGACTCGCCGAACGCGTAGACGCCCGTCTTCCGGGAAGTTTGAGGCTTCTCGCCGGGTGACTCCGTCCGGGTGACCTCGGAGATCTTGACGCCGTGTCCGGCGACGAACTGCTTCTGCAGCGCCTTCACCGGATCAGGCGCCGCCGCCGCCTGGGCCGGTGTGGCGGTGATCAGGGCCGTGGCGGCCACCGCCGCCGCCAGAACTCGCTTCATACGCATCCTTAAGAGGAGAAAGCCTCCCCCCACCCAACGGGCGGGAGGAGGCCGGGGGAGCTACTAGTTGGCGAGCGAGTTCAGGGAGTTGTTCGGGATCTCCTGCGGAACGTCGCTGTCCTCACTGAGGTCCTTCACGTCGATCCACTGGTCCTCGGCCGGAGCCTTGACCTTGACCTTGGACCCCCACCCGAGGTACCGGGTCTCGGTGACCGAACGGGTCTTGCCCAGGACGCCGAAGTCCATGGCCCAGCCCGAGGAGAGCGTGGTGACCAGGCCCTTGGAGTTCACCTTCAGCGTGTAGTCGATCTTGATCTTGCCGAGCAGGCCGGTGATCTTCTGGCCGTAGACCTTGCCCAGCTCGTTGTAGGTCAGGGCGCCCTTGTAGGTGCCGCCCTTGAAGCTCTTGGCCTTCGACACCAGAGTCTTCAGCACCTTCGGCTCGAAGATGTCGAGGATCTGGTTGAAGGTGCCGCCGGTCGCCTCACTGCCGCCGTAGCGAACCCACTTCTTGCCCTCGGGCAGGTCCTCGCTGTACAGCCCGCCCTGGATGTAGCTGTAGCCGCCGACCGTGATGATGCGCGGCGGGGCGAGCGAGGCGGAAAGGCTCTTGTCGGTGCTGGGAGTGCGGGTACGGAGGTCGCTCGCGACGACGCCCGACTTGCCGAACTCGAAAGTGCCGCTCGTCTTGGTGGCCCCGAGGCTCTTGCCGTCGAGGCTCGTCCGGGTCTGCTCCGAGATTCGCACCCCGTGCCCCGCGACGAACTGCTTCTTGAGCGCCTTCACCGGGTCCGCCGGCGCGGCCTGCGCGGCGGGTGTGGCGGCAACGAGCGCCGCGGCCGTGGTTAGCGCCAAGCCCGCGAGAATTCGCTTCATACGATTTCCCCGTTCGATTCAAAAGGAGAGGGAGCAGAAGCCTGCCAATAGAAGATCACGACCATATATCGACAACCGGGGCAGGCGATGCCAAAACGGTGCACTTTTCGTGCAGAGGCGGTCTGGAGAAGTGAGATGACCGTCACAGAGTGGAAGAACCATGCCCCCATGACCTGGGTAGGTCAAGCTTCGGGCTAGGCTTTACCGGCGGAAACGCCCGGCACGCACGGGTTGCCCGGGGCGTCGAACATCAGTCGGAAAAGCAGGGCGCGAACCCGACGGAGGGTAAGCGACCAAGGGAAGAGGACGGACCCTCGTGGACCTGTTCGAACATCAGGCGAAGGAGCTCTTCGCCGACTACGGCATCCCGGTGCCACGTGGCATCGTCGCCCACAACGTGGAGGAGGCGCGGTCGGCCGCCGAGGAGCTGACCGGCCGCGTTGTCGTCAAGGCCCAGGTCAAGACCGGTGGCCGAGGCAAGGCCGGAGGCGTCAAAGTGGCCGACGACGCGGCCGACGCCGTGACCAAGGCCGAAGCCATCCTCGGCATGGACATCAAGGGCCACACGGTCCACAAGGTCCTTGTCGAGGAGGCCAGCGCGATCGCGGAGGAGTACTACTTCTCCTTCCTGCTCGACCGCGCGAACCGTACATTCCTCGCCATCTGCTCCGCCGCCGGCGGGATGGACATCGAAGAGGTCGCCCACACCGCGCCCGAGAAGGTCGCCAAGGTGCCGGTCTCGGCGCTGACCGGCATCGACCGCGCGAAGGCCCGCGAGATCGCGGTGGCCGGCGGCCTGCCGGAGAAGGCGCTCGACGGCGCCGCCGACCTCATCGAGAAGCTGTGGTGCTGCTTCGTCGACGAGGACGCCACGCTCGTCGAGGTCAACCCCATGATCCTGTCGGCCGACGGCCAGGTTAAGGCCCTCGACGGCAAGGTCACGCTCGACGACAACGCCTCCTTCCGCCAGGCCGACCACGAGGCGCTGGCCGACAAGGCGGCCGAGGACCCCCTCGAGGCCAAGGCCAAGGAGAAGGACCTCAACTACGTCAAGCTCGACGGCGACGTCGGCATCATCGGCAACGGCGCGGGCCTGGTCATGTCCACGCTCGACGTGGTGGCGTACGCGGGCGAGCCGTTCCCCGGCAAGCCGTCCCCCGCGAACTTCCTCGACATCGGCGGCGGCGCCTCGGCCGAGGTCATGGCCGCGGGCCTGGAGATCATCCTCTCCGACCCGAGCGTCAAGTCGATCTTCGTGAACGTCTTCGGCGGCATCACCGCCTGCGACGCCGTCGCCAACGGCATCGTCTCGGCGTTCAAGCTGCTGGAGAGCCGCGGCGAGGCCGTGACCCACCCGCTCGTGGTCCGCCTCGACGGCAACAACGCCCAGCTCGGGCGGCAGATCCTGGCCGACGCCGCGCTCCCGCGGGTCGAGCTGGTAGACACGATGGACGACGCGGCCAAGCGTGCCGCCGAGCTCGCTGCGGTAGGTGCGTGACCCATGGCCATCTGGTTGACTGAGAACAGCAAGATCATCGTTCAGGGCATGACCGGCGGCGAGGGCACCAAGCACACCCGCCGCATGCTCGCCTCCGGCGCCCGTGTCGTCGGCGGCGTGAACGCCCGCAAGGCCGGCATCACGCACGAGGGCCTGCCGGTGTTCGGGACGGTCCAGGAGGCCATGGAGAAGACCGGCGCCGACGTGTCGGTCGTCTTCGTGCCGCCGGCGTTCACCAAGGACGCGGTCATCGAGGCCATCGACGCCGAGATCCCGCTGTGCGTGGTGATCACCGAGGGCGTCCCGGTCCACGACAGCACCGCGTTCTGGGCGTACGCCGTCTCCAAGGGCAACAAGACCCGCATCATCGGTCCCAACTGCCCCGGCATCGCCTCTCCCGGCGCCTCCAACGCGGGCATCATCCCGGCCGACATCACCACCGCGGGCCGCATCGGCCTGGTCTCGAAGTCGGGCACGCTCACGTACCAGCTGATGTACGAGCTGCGTGACTTCGGCTTCTCGACCGCTGTGGGCATCGGCGGCGACCCCGTCATCGGCACGACCCACATCGACGCGCTCCAGGCGTTCCAGGACGACCCGGGCACCGACGCGATCGTCATGATCGGCGAGATCGGCGGCGACGCCGAGGAGCGGGCCGCGGCCTACATCGAGCAGCACGTCACCAAGCCGGTCGTGGCCTACGTCGCGGGCTTCACCGCGCCCGAGGGCAAGACCATGGGGCACGCCGGCGCCATCGTGTCGGGCTCCGCGGGCACCGCCCAGGCCAAGAAGGAGGCCCTGGAGAAGGTCGGCGTCCGCGTCGGCAAGACCCCCTCCGAGACCGCCCGCCTCATGCGCGAGATCATGCAGGCGCGTTGATCGTCGGGTTTCCAGAAGCCCCGTGCGGCTCTCCCGCACGGGGCTTTCCCTTCCCTGCCTTTTACGCTCACGGCGGGAACCCCACCCGCCGCACGTGGCCGGGCCCCGTCCAGGGAGACGGTCACGAGGTGCGCGGGGCCGGCCGCCGTTACGGCGCCCCGTGGGCCGTCTCGGTGGCAGACCAGGGGCCGATGGACAAATCAGGCGTAGTTCGCCGTCACAAAGTGCATGGGCGGCGGCGCGTCAACCAAGCGCCGGTCGGGAAACCTTGAGAAAATCGCCTACTGTGACGGCGATTCTCGACCAGTTGCGTGCGGCCCCCCGGTCGATGCTGGGCAAGCTCCCCGGGAGCTCAGGCGACGACGACGAGACGAGGCGGCCGCTACCCGTGTCAGGGATGCTGGCCGCCGCCGCCACGTTGGGCGTAGGGCTGGCCGCGCTCACCACGCTCACCCTCGTCGGCTGGATCGCCGCGCCACGCGGCACGCTGGGCACGGGGCTGCCGGGCGTGTTCCGCACGGCGGCGCAGCTCTGGCTGGCCGCGCACCACGCCGGGTTCGCGATCCAGGGCGGGCGGGTCGGGCTGCTGCCCCTGGGGCTGATGATGCTGCCCGCCGTGCTCCTCTACCGCGCCGGGCGGTGGATGGCCCGCGACGCGGACCTGCGGCTGCGGCTGCCCGCCCGGCTGCCGAAGAACAGCCCCAAGGAGCAGGCCGGGGCCCGCCGCCGGGCCCAGCTCGCCGTGGTCGTGCAGGCCGGGGTGTCGCTGGCGGCGCCGTACGCGCTGCTCGCGGGGTTGATCGCGCTCGCGGCCAGCAACGAGATCACGCAGCCGTTCATCGGCGAGGCGCTGCTCAGCCACTTCGTGCTGGCATTCCTGGCCGGGTCGCTGGCCACGGCGCGGATGATCGGGCCCTGGCGGGTGATGCTGCGGCTGCTGCCCGAGCGGGTGCGCGCGCTCACCGTCGGCACGGCGGTCGCCACGGCGGGGCTGCTCGTGGCCGGGCTCGCGCTGGTGCTGGTCGCCATCGTGCTGAACTTCGGGCAGGTCAAGGAGCTGTCCGACGTGCTCTCGCCGGGGCTCGTGGGCGGCGTGCTGCTGTTGCTGCTGCAGCTCCTCTACCTGCTCAACGCCGTCGTCTGGGCCTCCTCCTACATCGCCGGGCCAGGGTTCGCGATCGGCGCCGACACCCTGGTCGCGCCCACGGGGGTGCAGCTCGGCACGGTGCCGAGCCTGCCGCTGCTGGGGGCGTTGCCCGAGAGCGGGCCCGTGCCGGCGTGGATGATGGCGGTCGTGGCGGTGCCGTTCGCGGCGGGGGCCGTCGCGGGGGTCATGGTGGCCCGGATCGCGCCGTCGCCCTCCTACGAGGCGGCGCCGCTGTGGGGGTTCCTCAGCGGGGTCGTCACCGGGGTCGTGGCGGGGGTGCTGGCGGCGCTGTCCGGCGGGCCCATCGGCGGCGGGCGGCTGGCCACGATCGGGCCCTCGCCCTGGGAGGTGGCGGTCTCCGTCGCGGTGGAGGTCGGCGTGGCCGCCGGCATCTCCGCCGGCGTGGCCAACCTGCTGCTGCTCAACAAGCGCGCCCGTACGCCGCTGGACAAGGCGGCCGCTCCCGTACGCAAGGCCGGGGCGGCCCTCGCGAAGGCGGCGAGCAAGGTCGGGCTGGCCGAGTCGGACCCGCGCCCGCTGCCCGGCCACTGGATGGACGCCACCGAGGCCGACACGCAGGAGATCCCGGTCATCCGGGACGACTGGCAGGACGAGCACGCCTCGGCCGAGGCCGAGACGCTGGCCCAGGCCCGCCCGCGGCTGCCGGACCCCGACCGCCCGCCCCGCAAGGACATCGTGGACGAGTCGGACGACCGGGGCGGCAAGGTCATCTACATCGACCCGTACGCCTGGGACCGCGACTGACCCGTGCCCGGCTAGGGCTGCATGGCTCCGAGCAGCTGCAGCACGTCGGCGGGCAGCTTGCGCTCGGCCGCGTCCCTGAACTGCGTGAAGCACTCGCCCTGCGCGGAAACGGTCCCCGCGCCCTTCATGCACTCCTGGTAGGCCGAATATTCGTCCATCAGGTAGAGCTGCATCCCCGTGGCCATGGCCGACAGGGCCAGCGCGATCGAGGAGACCGTGATGCCGCCCACGGCGACACCCGTGGACCGGCCCGCTGACTTCAGCAGCGGCATCGCCCGGATCCCGGCCGTGAGCGCGAACAGCGCCATGACCAGGCCTGCGAGCGGCAACATGAACGTCATGGCCAGCGCTGCGATGGACAACCAGATCGCTCGGCGACCCGCCGAATCGGCGGGCTGCTGGCCTGCCGGTGCCTGCACCGGTGTCGACACCTGACCTCCTCTGCGTCGCCGGGCGAGGAACAGATACGCTGGCACCCCCACCCTGTTTCCTTTTGGGAGTGTGCGTGTCTAAGGCTGGGCGGCTCGTCGTCCTCGTCTCCGGCTCTGGAACCAACCTACAGGCCCTGCTGGACGCTTCTGCCGACCCGTCGTACGGGGTTCGCGTGGTCGCGGTCGGCGCGGACAGGGATGGGATCGAAGGGCTGGCCAGGGCAGCGAAGGTACAAGTCCCGACTTTTGTTGAAAAGTTGGGCGATTATGCGACCCGGGCGGAATGGGATGCCGCCATCGCGGCCAGGATCGCGGCGTACGAGCCTGACCTGGTGGTGTCGGCGGGGTTCATGAAAATTCTGGGTGCGCCGACCCTCGACGCCTTCCCCGTTCTGAACACCCACCCGGCGCTGCTGCCGTCGTTCCCCGGCGCGCACGGCGTACGGGACGCGCTCGCTCACGGCGTAAAAGTGACCGGCTGCACGGTGATGCTGGCCGACTCCGGGGTCGACACCGGGCCGATCGTCGCCCAGGAGGCGGTGCCCGTGCTCCCGGACGACGACGAGGCGGTCCTGCACGAGCGCATCAAGACCGTGGAGCGGCGCCTGCTCGTCGAGATCGTCGGCCGGCTGGCCCGCGAGGGCTGGACGGTCAGCGGACGTCAGGTCCGCATCGGCAACCTAACAGGAGGGGAATCCACGTGACTCGCATCGCCATCCGGCGCGCGCTGATCGCTGTTTACGACAAGTCCGGGCTCGAGGAGCTGGCCAGAGCCCTCGACGGCGCCGGGGTGGAGATCGTCTCGACCGGTGGCACGGCCGCCGCGATCTCGTCGTTCGGGATCCCGGTGACCAAGGTCGAGCAGCTCACCGGGTTCCCGGAGTGCCTGGACGGGCGGGTCAAGACGCTGCACCCGCGCGTGCACGCCGGGCTGCTGGCCGACGTCACCAAGCCGCACCACGTGGCCCAGCTGGAGGAGCTGGAGATCGACCCGTTCCAGCTCGTCGTGGTCAACCTCTATCCGTTCCAGGAGACGGTGGCCTCCGGCGCGTCCGACGAGGAGTGCGTCGAGCAGATCGACATCGGCGGGCCCGCCATGATCCGCGGCGCCGCGAAGAACCACAACACCTGCGCCGTCGTGGTCGACCCCGGGTTCTACGGCGACGTGGTCAACGCGCTGACCGAGAGCGGCTTCACCCTGGCCGAGCGCAGGCGGCTGGCGGGCATCGCGTACGCGCACACGGCCTCGTACGACGTGGCGGTCGCGAACTGGTTCGCGCGGACGTACGGGGAGGGCGAGTACCCGGCGTTCACGGGGGCGACCTACGAGCGCAAGGCCACCCTGCGGTACGGCGAGAACCCGCACCAGAGCGCGGCTCTATACACGGGCGGCACGAGCGGGCTGGCCAACGCCGAGCAGTTGCACGGCAAGGAGATGTCGTACAACAACTACCTCGACTCCGACGCCGCCTGGCGGGCCGCCTGGGACTTCACCCAGCCGTGCGTGGCCATCATCAAGCACCAGAACCCGTGCGGCATCGCCATCGGCGCCGACGTCGCCGAGGCGCACCGCAAGGCGCACGCGTGCGACCCCGTCTCGGCGTACGGCGGCGTGATCGCCGTCAACCGCGAGGTCACGGCCGAGCTGGCGCGGCAGATCGCCGACATCTTCACCGAGGTCGTCATCGCGCCGTCCTACGAGGCGGAGGCGCTGGAGGTGCTGCGGGCCAAGAAGAGCCTGCGCCTGCTGCAGTGCCCGGAGGGGCCGTCGCGGCAGGTGGAGTTCCGCGAGATCGACGGCGGCGTCCTGGCGCAGTCCGTGGACAAGGTCGACGCCTCCGGCGACTCGGCCGCGCAGTGGGAGCTCAAGACCGGCACCCCGGCTTCGCCCGAGCAGCTGGCCGACCTGGAGTTCGCCTGGCGCGCCTGCCGCTCGGTGAAGTCCAACGCCATCCTGCTGGCCAGCGACGGGGCGACCGTGGGCGTGGGCATGGGCCAGGTCAACCGGGTCGACTCGTGCCGTCTGGCGGTCTCCAGGGCGGGCGAGCGGGCGACGGGGGCGGTCGCGGCCTCGGACGCGTACTTCCCGTTCCCGGACGGGGCCCAGGTGCTGATCGACGCCGGTGTCCGGTTCATCGTGGAGCCTGGCGGCTCGATCCGGGACGAGCTGGTCATCGAGGCCGCCGAAAAGGCGGGCATCACCCTCTACTTCACCGGCACCCGCCACTTCTTCCACTGACCCGACCCCTTTCACCCAGGGCCAGAGCACCCCTCTGGCCCTCCCCGAGGGACGGGCCACTGCACCCGGCGGTGGCGTGCCCTTGAGGAGCGCCCGCCGCATGCGCTGAAGGATCGGTGCGGTGGGGTTCGCGGGCGAGCACTCGCCGGCTCCGGTTACCCTGAGTGCCACTCCAGCCCGCCCCCTCCCCATGGAGCTTGTCTTGCTCGAGTCGATCCTGCAGGTCTTCGTCACCATGAACGGCGTCGCCACCAGCCCCTTCGTCCTCCTGGTGCTCGCCCTGATCGGGGGCTACCTCGGCAGCCGCGCGGTGGAGATCATCCCGTTCACCCGCCGGATCATCGAGCGCCGCGAAGCCCAGGCCGCCGAACGCGAGTGAGCCTCGCTGGAGCCGAGGTCCATGACCTCAGGGCATCCAGCTCGGCTCGCTCACCAGGGCCGTTAGAGGGCCATTGACGCCAGGCGGGCGGCTCCCGCCAGGGCGGCGTGCACGCCGAGGGTGCTCTGGTGGATCCGCACCGCCCGGACGAACGCCAGCCCGGCCACGTCGTCGAGGATGCGCTCCAACGGGTCGAACAGCACCTTCCCGGCCGCCGACACGCCGCCGCCGATGACCACGGTGGTGATCTCGACCACGGCCGCCGTGGAGGCGATCATTCCGGCCAGCGCTCGCGCGCCGCGTTCGAACGCCGCCACCGCGACCGGATCGCCCGCCGCCGCGTCTCTGGCGAGCACTCGGGCGTCGGCCTTCTCCTCCGGCCCGTCGAGGGCGGGGGACCAGCCGTTCTCCAGGGCCCAGCGGGCGAGGTTGGGGCCGCTGGAGTAGCGCTCGACGCAGCCCCGGCCGCCGCACACGCAGCGCTCGCCGCTGGGATCGATGGACATGTGGCCGACATGCCCGCCATTGCCGGTCGGGCCCAGGAACGGCCTGCCGTCGATCACCAATCCGCCGCCGATGCCGGTGGACACGACGATGCCGAGCAGGGACGTGCTGTCGCGCCCCGCTCCCAGCCAGTGCTCGCCGAGCGCGAAGCACTGGGCGTCGCCGGCCAGCATGGTGGGCAGCCCGGTCAGCTTCCGGACCTCCTCGCGCAGGGGGAAGCCGCGCCAACTGGGCATGTTGACCGGGCTCACCGTCCCGGCGACCAGGTCGAGCGGCCCGGCGCAGCCGATCCCGACGGCTTCCGGCGGCGGGCCGCCCTCGATCACCTCCGTGATCAGGGCCGCCAGGGCGGGCATGACGTCCGTGCGCGGCGTGGGCCGCGTGCCGGATCGCGACACGGAACCTTCCTCGTCCACCAGCGCGGCGGCGAGCTTGGTCCCTCCGATGTCAATGGCAAGTACGTAGGTCATCAATCTCTGTGGGGGTTGTCGGGCTGGCGGGGGTCGCCAGAGTGGTTCGGTGCGGGCACGAGGTCGACGGCGGGCATGTCATCCGAGCATGTTGCCGGCGCCCAGCAACACTAAGCCCTTCCAAGATCAATGACAACGATGTCATCGATTGCCTGTGGATAAGTAGGGCTGACTGCCTGGGGTCTGTGGATAAGTTGTGGATTCAGGGCACTCAGGAAAGGCCGGCCGATGGTGGGAGTGGCGTGTTGATGGGCTGAGGGGGCATGGAAGGATTGCCGCATGAGCGCAGTGAAACTCGATGGCAAGGCGACCGCCGCCAAGATCAAGGCAGACCTCACGACCCGAGTGGCCGCGCTCAAGGAACGCGGCATCACCCCCGGCCTGGGCACCGTGCTCGTGGGTGACGACCCCGGCAGCCAGATCTACGTCGCGGGCAAGCACCGCGACTGCGCCGAGGTGGGCATCGCCTCCATCCGCGTCGACCTCCCGGCCACCGCCACGCAGGCCGAGGTCGAGGCCGCCATCGACGAGCTCAACGCCTCGCCCGAGTGCACCGGCTACATCGTCCAGCTCCCTCTCCCCAAGCACCTCGACACGATGGCCCTGCTCGAGCGCATGGACCCGGCCAAGGACGCCGACGGCCTCCACCCGATCAACCTGGGCCGCCTCGTCCACATGGTCGACGCCCCGCTCCCGTGCACCCCGCACGGCATCGTGCTGCTCCTGCAGGAGTACGGCGTGCCGATCAAGGGCGCCGAGGTGGCCGTGGTCGGGCGCGGCATCACGGTGGGCCGTTCGCTGGGCCTCCTGCTCACCCGCCGCAGCGAGAACGCGACCGTGACCCTCTGCCACACCGGCACCCAGGACCTGGCCGGGCACGTGCGCCGGGCGGACATCGTGGTGGCGGCGGCGGGCGTGCCCGGCCTGATCACCCGTGACATGGTCAAGCCCGGCGCGGCCGTCCTCGACGTGGGGGTCTCCCGGGTGGACGGCAAGATCGCCGGTGACGTGGCGCTGGACGTGGCCGAGGTCGCGGGGTTCCTGACCCCCAACCCGGGCGGCGTCGGGCCCATGACCCGCGCCCTGCTGCTGTCCAACGTGGTGGAAGCCGCCGAACGCTCCTGACGAAGCCCCAAGGTACGGCCGGCGCCCCCGCGCCGGCCGCAACCCCTAGAACGGGTACGTGGCGATGTCGCCCTGCATGGTGACCCACTGCGTCTCGGTGAAGGCGTCGACGTTCGCCCCGGTCCCGCCGAACCGCGCCCCCGTCCCCGAGGCCCCCACCCCGCCGAACGGCGCCACGGCCTCGTCGTCCACGGTCTGGTCGTTGATGTGCACGATCCCCGTCGGCACCAGGTCGGCCAGCGCCAGCCCCTTCATCACGTCCCGGGTGAGGATGCCCAGCGACAGGCCGTACTCGGAGTCCGCGGCCAGCGCCGCCGCCTCCTCCAGCGTGGCGAACGTCGTCACCGGCGCCACCGGCCCGAACACCTCCTCCGCGTACGCCGGCGCGCTCACCGGCACCTCCGCCAGCACCGTCGGCTGGTAGAACAGCCCCTCGTACGTCCCCCCGGCGGCCAGCCGGGCCCCGGCGGAGACGCTGGAGGTGACCAGCCGGTGCACCCGGTCGCGCTGCCCGGCGTCGATCAGCGGCCCGAGCGCGACCTGCCCGGTGGCGGGATCGCCGACCGGCAGCGCCGCGGCCTTGGCGGCGAGCCGCTCGACGTACTCCTCGGCCACGGCCTCGTGCACGAGGTGCCGTCCCGAGGTCATGCAGATCTGCCCCTGGTGGAAGAACGACGCCCACGCGCCCGCCGACGCCGCGGCCCCGAGGTCGGCGTCGTCGAACACGACCAGCGCCGAGTTCCCGCCCAGCTCCAGGTGGACCCGCTTGAGCAGGCGCGCCGCCGCCTCGCCGACCTTGCGCCCGGCGGCGGTGGAGCCGGTGAAGGAGATCACGGGGATGTTCGGGTCGGCGACCAGCGCCTGACCGGCCTCGGGGCCGCCGGGCAGCACGTGCAGGAGCCCGCTCGGCAGCCCGGCCTCCTCGAAGACCCGCGCGATCGAGAACCCGCCGCACACGGCCGTACGCTGGTCCGGCTTGAACACGACCGCGTTCCCCAGCGCCAGGGCCGGGGCGACCGACCGGATGCCCAGGATCAGCGGGAAGTTGAACGGCGCGATCACCCCCACCACCCCGACCGGCACCCGCCGGGCGAAGCTGAGCCGCTTGCGGGCCGTCGGCAGCACCTCGCCCAGGGGCTGCGAGGCCAGCGCCGCCGCCTCGTAGCACTCCTGCGCCGCCACGTGCGTCTCGAACCCGGCCTTGCCCGGCACGCCGCCGGACTCCCGGACGATCCAGTCCTGGATCTCCTGCGCGTGCTCCTCGAACAGCCGCCCGGCCCGCCGCAGCAGCGCCGCCCGCTCCTCGTACGGCGTGGCGGCCCACGCCCGCTGCTCGGACCGGGCCCGTACGGCCGCCGCCGCCACGTCGTCGGCGCCGGCGACGCCCGCGCGGCCGAGCTCGTTGCCGGTGGCGGGCTCGATGACGGGCGCGTCCCCGGCGCGCGAGGCCGTCCATCCGCCGTCGAAGATCGATCCCGTCCAGATCTTGGGGTCGAGGAACGTCATGATGAGCCTCCTAAGGCTGGAAGTCCGGATCCACGGTGACGGTCACGTCGAGCAGCAGGGGCTCCTCGCGGGCCGCGAGCGTCGGCAGCACCTCGTCGAGCGCCGCCGTCAGCTCGTCGTACGAGTCCACCCGCCTGGCGGGGCACCCCAGCGACCTGGCCAGGCCGGCCATGTCCACCTCGGTGAACGGCGGCCACGGCGCCTTGCCGCCCTGCTTGTCGGCCAGCCGGTCCATGACGGCGTACCGGCCGTTGGCGAGCACGACGAACAGCGCGCCCACCCGGTAGTGCGTGGCGCTCCAGAGGGCGTGCATGCCGTAGAGGGCCGACCCGTCGCCCACGACGGCGACCACGGGCCGGCCGGGCAGCGCCATCCGCAGGCCCACCGCGGCGGGCACGGCGAACCCGAGGCCGCCCATGGCCGCCGACAGGAAGCCGAGCGGGGTCCTGGCGGGCACGAGCCGGTGCAGGTCGGGGCGGGACGAGGGGGTCTCCTCGATGAGCACGGTGTCGGCGGGCAGCCGCAGCGCCAGCGCGCGCAGCACGTGCGCCGCCCGCATCGGCCGCCCCTCCGCCGGCAGTTCGGGGATGTCGGGCGAGAGAACCCGCCTGGCCGCCGGGGACGAGGCGGGCAGCAGTACGGGTAGCAGGGCGGCCAGCCGGGCGCAGACGGCCGACGGCGAGGCGAGGTAGGCCAGGTCAGCCGGGCTGCGATGCGCCTCGGCCGGGTCGTCCGTGACCACCGCGATCGACGTCCCCGGCACGACCAGGGGACCGGGCGCGTACGGGTACTGCCGGAAGGCGGGAGCCCCCACCGCGAGCACCACGTCGTGCCCGGCCAGCGTCTCCCGCAGCCGCGCCCGGTCGGCGGGCAGCACCCCCGCGTACTGCGGATGGTCCTGCGGGAACCCGGCCCGCCCCCCGAACGACTCCTGGAACACGGGACACCCGAGCCGCTCGGCCAGCGCGACCAGCGCCTCCCACCCGGCCCCCGCGCCCGCGACGATCGCCGGCGACCGGGCCTGCGACAGCAGCTCCACCAGCGGCGCGAGGTCGTCGTCGGAAACGCCGGCAGGCCGCACCACCCGCGCGGGCGCCGCCGCGGTCTCCCCGGAGAAGGGCGCCTCCCAGTCGTCCATCGGCACCACCACCAGCGCCGGCCCGCGGAAGGTCGTCGCCTCGTGACAGGCCCGGGCCACCGCCCCGGGCACGTCCTGCGCCCGCACCGGCTGGTCCACCCGCACCGGATAGTCCCCGGCCAGCCCGCTCAGCCGCCCGGTCAGGAACGGCTCCAGCGCCAGGTGCCGCCGATCCTGCTGCCCGACCAGGATCACCAGCGGCACCCGGTTCACCCGGGCGGTGGCGATGGCCCCCACCGCGTTCCCCAGCCCGGCCGTGGTGTGCAGCAAGGCCAGCGCGGGCGCCTCGTGCCCGATCGCCCACCCCGTGGCCATCCCCACCACGGACCCCTCGTGGAGCGCGAGCACGAAACGCAGGTCGTCGGGGAGCCCGGTCAGCAGGGTCACCTCGGTGGAGCCGGGGTTGCCGAAGATCGTGGTCAGCCCGTACCGCCTGAGCACGTCGAACGTGGCGTCCCTGACCGTCGTCACGGCTCGCCCCTGGCCCGCTGGATCTGCCGGTAGACGTGCCCGCGCAACTCACCGAACCGGGGCAGCGAGCGGGTCGTGAGCTGGTCGCGTTCGGAGGGCAGATCCACCTTCAGGTCCTCCATGATCACGGTCGGCGACGAGGACAGGACGATGACCCGCTGCCCCAGATAGACGGCCTCATCGATGTCGTGGGTGACGAACAGCGTGGTCACCCCCAGGTCCCGCCACAGCCGCAGGATCAGGTCCTCCAGGTCCGCCCGGGTCTGGGCGTCCACGGCTGCGAACGGCTCGTCCATCAGCAGCACCTGCGGCTCGTACGCCACCGCCCGCGCGATGGCCACCCGCTGCTGCATGCCGCCGGACAGCTGCCACGGATGGGCGTCGGCGGCGTCACTGAGACCGACCGATTCCAAGGAGTCGGCGACCAGCTCGCGCCGCCGCCCCGCGGGCACCTTCTTCTCCTTCAGCGGCAGCTCGACGTTCTCGCGCACGGTCATCCAGGGGAAGAGGCTGCGCCCGTACTCCTGGAACACCACGGCCATCCGCGGTGGCGGCCCGGTCACGAGCACGTCGTCCACCCGCACCTCGCCCCCGCTGGCCGGCAGCAGCCCCGCGACGCACCTGAGCAGCGTGGTCTTGCCGCACCCCGACGGCCCCACCACGCACACCAGTTCGCCGGCGCCGACGCCGACGGTGATCGAGCGGATCGCCTCGACGGTGCGGCCGGGGCTCTCGTAGACCTTGCGCAAGGAGGAGATCTCAAGCACGGGCGGCTCCACTGCCGTAGTACCAGGACAACACCCGCCGCTCCACGCGGCGGAAGAGCACGGACAGGCCCAGGCCGATCAGCCCGAGCAGCAGGATCCCGCTCCACATCTCGGCGATCTGGAACTGCCGCTGGAACACCAGGATCGTGAACCCCAGCCCGCTGGAGCTGGCGAACATCTCGCTGATGACCATGAGGATGATCCCGATGGACAGCGCCTGCCGGAGCCCGGTCATGATCTGCGGGCTGGCGCCGCGCAGCACGAACCGCCGCAGCCTGGAGCTCCCGCGTACGCCGTACATGCGGCAGGTGTCGGCGAGCACCTCGTCCAGCGCCCGTACGCCCTCCACGGTGTTCAGCAGGATCGGCCACAGGCAGCCCGAGACGATGACCAGCACCTTCATGGGGGTGTCGATCCCGGCCAGCAGCATGATCAACGGCACCAGCACCGGCGGGGGGATGGCCCTGAAGAACTCCAGCACCGGTTCGAGCGTGGCACGCAGTCGCGGCGACAGCCCGATCGCCACGCCCAGGCCCACGCCCAGCAGCCCCGCCACCACGTAGCCCGCCAGCAGCCGCGCCACGCTCGGCAGCACGTCGTCGACGATCCGCTCGGAGAACCACGTCTCCGCGAACGCCCGCCCCACCAGGCCGGGGCTCGGCAGGTAGAACGAGCTCCCGCTGACCGCCCACCAGACCAGCACCAGCGCCGCCGGCAGGGCGAGCAGCCTGACGACCCGCATCATGCGGCCACCTCCGACCGGACGCTCGGATGCCAGGCCAGCACCCGGCGCTCCAGGAGCCGCACGGCCGCGTTCACCCCGATGCCGACCAGCCCGGCCAGCACGATCAGCGCGTACACGGTCGGCACGGCCCCGCTGCTCTGCGCCACCTGGATCTCGGCGCCCAGCCCTGGGCTGCCGATCACCAGCTCGGCCGTCACCGCCAGGATGAACGCCACCGCCGCCGCCAGCCTCAGACCGGTCATGACGTACGGCAGCGCCGTCGGCCACACCAGGTGCCTGACCCTGGACCAGGCAGACAGTCCGTACGACCTGGCGGTGTCGAAGGCCACGGAGTCCACGGCCGCGACGCCGTACAGGACCTGGATGAGGACCTGCCAGAACGACGCGTACACCACGAGCAGGAGCGTCGAGCCGATCGACGGCCCGAACAGCAGCGTCGCCAGCGGCACCAGCGCGACCGACGGGATCGGGCGCAGGAACTCGACCGTGGAGCTCGTCAGCGCGCGCAGGCCCGGCACGATCCCGATGACCAACCCGGCCACCACCGCCGCGCAGAACGCCAGCGCCAGCCCCAGCACCCAGCCGAGCATGGTCTCGCCGAGCGCGATCCACAGCTCGGGCGTGGCCAGCTCCCCGGCCAGCGTGCCCAGGATGCGCGAGGCGGGCGGCAGGAACCGCTCGTCGACCAGGCCGAGCCGCGGTACGGCCTCCGTCAGCACCAGCAGCCCGCCGAGCCCGGCGAGCCCGTGTCCGAGCCGGCTCAGCGGCCCGGTCACGGCACCAGCGCCGAGACGTCGACCTTCTGCTTGAGCACCCCGTCGGCCAGCGCCAGGTCGGCCACGGTCTGCACGGAGGCCCTGTTGACCTCGACGGGCCACTTCGGCAGGTTGATCTTCGCGATCACGTCAGGCGCGATCTTGGTGTAAGTCTTCAGCACCTCTCTGACCTCGTCCGGATGCGCGTCCGCGTACTCCAGCGACTTGCGCATCGCCGCCGTGAACCGCTTGGTCAGGTCGGCGTCGGTCCTGCCCGTGGTGAAGTACATGGCGACGGTGAGGTTGGGGGCGGCGTCGGCGAAATTCCAGGCCACGGGGCGCGCTCCCTGGCTGACGGCCTGGCTGACGAACGGCTCGACCACCCAGATCGCGTCCACCCGGCCGCTCTGCAGCGCGGCGGGCGCGTCGGGGAACGGCAGCTCCACGAACTCGATGCCGGTGGGGTCGCCTCCCGCGTTGCGCACGGAAGCGCGTACGGTCGTGTCGCCGATGTTCTTGAGCTGGTTGACGGAGATCTTCTTGCCCGCCAGGTCCTTGGGCGTCCTGATCGGGCTGTCCGGTTTGACCAGCACCGCGCTGAAGTCCTTGCCCTGCTGACCGGTGGAGGAGACGCCGTTGGCGACCACCTTGACGTCGAGGCCCTGCTGCTTGGCGGTCAGCAGCGAGGTCGTGTTCGCGAACGCGAACTGGAACTGCCCGCTCACCGCTCCCGAGACGGCGGCCGCGCCGCCCTGGACCGGGGTGATCGTGAGGTCGATGTTCTGCTCGGTGAAGAAGCCCTTGGCCTTGCCCAGGTGGATCGGAGCGGTGTCGACGATCGCGATCACTCCGGCGTTGACCTTGTCGGCCTGCTTGGCCTGGCCGTCGGTGGCGGGCTGGGTGCCGCCGCAGGCGGCTGTGAGTAAGGCGACGAGGACGATGAGGGCGCGACGCACGATGGCTCCTATTTGTTCGCGATGCGCACATGTATTCTCTGACCGAACAACCCCGTATCGCGGAACTTACGCTTCTGCCGGCCCATGTCAAGGGGATCACGATGGTTGATCATGTGCAGTCGCTGGCTCGGGGGCTCGCGGTGATCCGGGCCTTCAGTGCCGCCGACCCTGAGCTGACGCTCAGTCAGGTGGCCCGCGCGACCGGCCTCAGCAGGGCCGCGGCCAGGCGTTTCCTGCTCACGCTCGAAGACCTGGGGTACGTGCGCAGCGACGGGCGGCTGTTCTCGCTCACGCCCAGGGTGCTGGAGCTGGGGTACGCGTACCTGTCGAGCCTGTCGCTGCCCGAGGTCGCCGACCCGCACCTGGAGCGCCTGGCGGCCGAGGTGCACGAGTCGGCCTCGGTGGCGGTGCTGGACGGGGAGGACGTCGTCTACGTGGCCCGGGTGGCGACGGCCCGGATCATGCGGGTGACGATCAGCATCGGGACCCGGTTCCCCGCGTACTGCACGTCGATGGGGCGGGTCCTGCTGGCCGCCTTCTCCCCGGACGAGCTGGACGCGTACCTGGAGCGGGCCTCGCTGCGCCGCCTCACCTCCCACACGATCGTGCTGCCCGCCGCCTTACGGGCGGAGCTGGCCAAGGTGCGCGGGCGGGGCTGGGCGATGGTGGACCAGGAGCTGGAGGAGGGGCTGCGCTCGATCGCCGCGCCGATCCGCGACCGTTCGGGGCGGACGGTGGCCGCCGTCAACGTCTCGACCCACGCCAGCCGTACGACCCTGCAGGCGGCCCGCCGCGACCTGCTCCCGCCGCTGCTGGCCACGGCCGCCAAGATCGAGGCCGACCTCGCCGCCCTCTCGGCCGCCCGCGCCTGACCCCCCGAAGGCCGGCGGGTCAGCGGTTGCGGTAGCGGTCCGTGGCGTCCCGGGTCGCGCGGATGGCCGCGTCGGAGGTGTCGTACGTCCGCTGCGCCAGCCCCACGAAGATGCAGTCGACGATCAGCAACTGGCTGATCCGGCTGGCCAGCGCCCCGGGCCGGAACGCGGTCTCCCGCCCCGCCGAGACCAGCGTGTGATCGGCCAGCTCGGCCAGCGACGACCGCGGGTTGTTGGTGATCCCCACGACCAACGCCCCGGCGTCGGCCGCGGTGCGGGCGGGCACCAGCACGTCGGGCGTCTCGCCGCTGCAGCTGATCGCCACCGCCACGTCGCCTTCCCGGAGCAGCGCCGCGCTGGTCAGAGCCAGGTGCGCATCGCTGAACGGATGGCTGGACAGCCCGATCCGCAGGAGCTTCTGCGACATGTCCGCCGCTACCAGCCCCGAGGCCGCCACACCGTACACGTCCACCCGCCGCGCCGCCGAGATGGCCTTCACCACGTCGCACAGCTGGTCGGGGTCGAGCTGCGCGGCGGTGTCGGCCAGCGCCTCCGACTCGGCCCGGGCGACCTTGGCGATCACGTCCGTCAGCGGGTCGTCGGGCGCGAGATCGCCGGGCACCAGCCGCTCCGGCTCCTTGGCCACGGCCGCCGCCAGGGCGAAGCGCATCTGCGAGTATCCCGCGAACCCGAGCGCCCTGGCCGTCCGCACGATGGTCGCCTCGCTCGTCCCGGAGACCCCGCTGAACTCGGTGATCGTGCTGCGCACCACCAGCCCCGGATCGTCCAGGATGATGCGGGCGATGGACTGCGCCGCCGGGGTGAGCGAGGGCAGGACGGCGCGTACGGCGGCGACCGGGTTCGCCGGTTCGGTGGTCACCGCGTCAGCCATTCCGCCGCCGCCTGCGCGGACACGCGGGAGATCCCGTGGGTGGCCAGGTGGACGGCCGCTCCGGGCGGCGCGGGCACGCCGGTGTCCACCACGATCACGTCGGGCCGCATCGCCAGCGCCTTGGCCACCGTCGAGCGCACCCAGTCGTAGCGGGCGGCGTCGTGCACCACCAGCACGACCGGCCGCCCGTCGGCCGCCAGATCGGGCAGGTCACCCATGGGTTCGAGCTGCAGCCGGGCCGTGTTCGGCAGCAGGGAGGTGATCGCCGCCGTGATGCCGGTCGGAGTCAAGGGGTCCACGGCCTTGCTGAAGCGGGTGTTGACCTCGACCACCAGCGGAGCCCGGTCGAGCTTGGCGGCGCCGGAGGTGGTCAGCGCCGCCCTGGCCGCCTCCAGCCCCACGCCCTCGTCCACGTCGCCCCGGGCCTTGTCGCGCAGCGCCGCCTGGGCCGCGTACCACTGGGAGAGCGCGAGCACCCGCCCGGCCGCCTCCGCGAGCCGCTCCTCGGGCAGCTCTCCGGCGCGTACGGCGGCGACGATCGCGTCACGCATCCCGTGCAGGCTCTCCTCGGTGGACAGCCCCACGCAGATGGCGTCCACGCCCGCGCTCAGCGCCCGCACCGCGATCTCGCCCGGGGTGAACATGGCGGCCACCGCCTGCATCTCGATCGCGTCGGTGACGAGCATCCCGTCGAAGCCGAGCTCGCCCCTGAGGAGCTCGGTCATGGCGGTACGGCTCAGCGTCGCCGGCATCGACGGATCGAGCGCGGGGACGAGCAGGTGGCCCGACATGATCGAGCGCACCCCGGCGGCGATCGCGGCCCGGAACGGCGGCAGGTCGCGCGCGAAGAGCACCTCGCGCGAGGCGTGCACGGTGGGCAGTGCCAGGTGGGAGTCGGTGACGGTGTCGCCGTGGCCGGGGAAGTGCTTGGCGCACGTGGCCACGCCCGCACCCTGAACGCCGTTCACGTACGCGACGGTGTGCCGGGAGACCAGGTCGGGCGTGGGGCCGAAGGATCGGATGCCGATGACCGGATTGGCCGGGTTGGAGTTCACGTCGGCGTCGGGGGCGTAGTCGAGCGTGATGTCCAGCTCGCCGAGCATCCGGCCGATCTGGCGGCCCACGCGCTCGGTGAGCGTCACGTCGTCCACCACGCCCAGGGCCCTGTTGCCGGGGAAGGAGCTGCCGGCCCGGACCTCCAGCCGGGTGACCGCGCCGCCTTCCTCGTCGATCGCGACGACGGTGTCCGGGTTTTCGGCCCGCAGTTGCCGTACGAGCTGTGCGTCAATGACATTGCGGGCGAACAGGACGATCCCGCCCAGACCCTCGCCCAGCGCGCGTCGCAGCCACTCGGGGACAGATGTCCCCTCGTACCCTGGGTGCAACACTGTCATCGCCAGTCTGGACAGCTCACCGCTCATCGGCACTTTCCTTCACGGTTGTTGATCTGAAGGTAATTTTCTGTCATCGTCGCCTTCGATACAACCACTTTCCGAGAGGCCACCCCCCATGCCGAGCAGACGGACTCTCTTGAAGGGCCTCGCCCTCGCCGCCGCCGCATCCGCCGTTCCGATGCCCGCGTTAGCGCAGGACTACGTACCGCCGTTGCGTCAAATGCGCGGCATGTGGATCGCCTCGGTAGTCAACATCAACTGGCCGTCGAAGCCGGGACTGACCGCCGACGAGCAGAAGGCCGAGTTCGTCGCCTGGCTGGACGTGGCCGTACAGCGCAAGCTGAACTCGGTGTTCGTGCAGATCAGGCCGACCGCGGACGCGTTCTGGCCGTCACCTTACGAGCCCTGGTCACAGTATCTGACCGGAACCCAAGGTCAGGACCCCGGCTACGACCCGCTCGGGTTCGCCGTGGCCGAGACGCACAAGCGTGGCCTGGCCTTCCACGCCTGGTTCAACCCGTACCGCGTCTCGATGCAGGCCGACCCCGCCAAGCTGCACCCCGACCACCCCGGGCGCAAGCATCCCGACTGGATCCTGCCGTTCGGCGGCAAGCTGTACTACAACCCGGGTCTGCCGGAGGTGCGGAAGTTCTGCCAGGACGCGATGATGGACGCGGTCACCCGCTACGACATCGACGGCCTGCACTTCGACGACTACTTCTACCCCACGAACACCACGGCTTTCGACGACAGCGCCACCTTCGCCGAGCACGGCGCCGGCTTCCCCGACCTGGCCACCTGGCGGCGCAACAACGTCGACCTGATGGTGCAGGAGATGCAGCAGCGCGTCCTGGCGGCCAAGCCGGAGATCGCGTGGGGCATCAGCCCGTCCGGGATCTGGCGCAACAAGGCCTCCGACCCGCTCGGCTCGGACACCAACGGCGGCCAGTCGTACGACAGCCTGCACGCCGACACCCGCGGCTGGGTCAAGAAGGGCTGGCTCGACTACATCGCGCCCCAGCTCTACTGGTACATGGGGCAGCCGCCGGCCGACTACTCCAAGCTCGTGCCCTGGTGGTCCGACGTGGCGAGCGGCACGAAGACGCTGCTGTGGATCGGCCAGGCCGCCTACAAGGCGGGCGACCCCGCCCAGGTGGCCCAGTGGCAGGCCCCCGGCGAGCTGTCCGCCCACCTGACGCTCAACCGGGACCACCCCGAGATCAGCGGCGACATCTGGTACAACGCCAACGACGTCAAGGTCGACCGGATCGGCTCCATCACGACCGCCGTCAACGACCACTACCAGCGGCCCGCGCTGGCTCCCGTGCTGCCCCGGCTGGCGGACGGCGAGCCGCCGCGCAGGCCGGTCCTGGCGTACGCGCTGCGCCGCCCCGGTGGCGGGGTCGAGGTGCGCGCGGTGGCCACCGGCAGGGACGAGCCCTTCCAGTTCGCGATCTTCCGCTTCGGCCGGGACGCGTCCTCGGGCGACTTCGCCGACGCCCGCAACCTGGTCGCGGTCGTGCCCGGCGACCGGCAGGTCCGCTGGACGGACGCCGACGGGAAGCGCGGCGACCACTACTACGTGGTCGCGGTGGACCGGGCCAACCGGACCAGCAAGCCGAGCAACGGCTTCAGGGTCATCTGAGCCTGAGAGCGTGCTCCTGCTCTCAGAGCAGGAGCATGCTCCGCCCGCACGCCCGCGTCGCCGGCCGGTTTCCGGTCGGCTACGTGCCCGTTTCCCGTGGTCGCGGGCACGCTGACGCTCAGGTTCCGACGCTGCCGGAACCCCTCGCCGAAGCCCCGGTCGCGATCAGGCCCGTCGTCAGGAAGCCCTTCGCCCAGCCGCCGATGGCTGCTCGGCCGGGGCTCCGGTCGACCGCTGTGGTGGCACCACGGGGGTCGGACGGACCAGACCGAGCGCGACGACCTCGTTGGCCAGGCGCGTGCGCCGGTTGGTGCCCTCGGGGATCCTGAACTTCTGGTAGAGCCGCAGCAGATGCTGCTTGACCGCGGCCTCGGTCACGACCAGGTCGTCGGCGATCTCGCGTGCGGTCGCCGGGGCGACGAACGCCTCGTCCGACAGCGCCGGCCTGCAGAGCGAGGTCAGCACGTCGACCTCGCGCCTGGTCAGCTCGGGCGCCGCGGCCCTGCGGAGCTCGACCTCAGGGGTGAAGTCCTCACGGGGGACTCCACCGATGCGACCCCGCGCCGCGCCGAAGGAGACGACGTCGCCGTCGTCCAGGACCCTCCGGGCGATCGGCCTGCCGTTCACCCGTGTGCCGTTCCTGGACAGCCCCAGGTCTACGACGTACAGGTAGGGTCCTCGCCTGACGAACTCGGCATGGAGTCGAGACACGCTGGGATCGGTGAGCCGGATGTCGACCCCTCGACCCCTCCCGACCGTCGTGATCTCGGGGCGCAACGGGACCACCTCGCCAGTGTCCTCGATGCGTATGAACGGCCCCTCCACGGCAGTTCCTCCCCAGGTAGCCCGCCGTAACTATTACTACAGCTCCGGCTTACCCAAACGAGGGGATGCGGAATCGCCTTTGCCGAAAGGAGAATCCGGCGTGAAATTGGTCTGGACCTTTGAGGCCGGTTTTGCCTGCTCACGGGTAGACTTCGGACGAAGATAAGCGGAGGAAACACTCATGGCGGACAAGCCCACGAAAGGTCTGGCCGATGTCGTCGCGGCGTCCACCGCGCTGAGCGACATTGACGGAAAGGCCGGCCGGCTCTTCTACCGTGGATACGACATCCACGACCTGGCCGGCCGCGCGACGTTCGAGGAGACCGCACACCTGCTCCAGCGTGGCAAGCTGCCCAACCGGTCCGAGCTCGACGCGTACGTCGACGAGCTGGCGCAGGGCCGGGAGCTGGGCGCACTGGCATCCGCGAACATCGCCGAGATCGCCGAGAAGCAGAAACCGATGGAGGCGCTGCGCACCCTGGTGTCGCTGACCGCCGCGGACGACGCGGACAAGGACTCCATCGCCCCCGACGCCAACCTGCGCAAGGCTGCCCGGCTGACCGCTCAGCAGCCGCTGCTGGTCGCCCGCTACCACGCCGCCCGCACCGGCGGAAGCGTTCCCGAGCCCGACCCGTCGCTCAGCATCGCCGCGAACTTCCTGCACGAGGTCACCGGCCGCGTCCCCGACCCCCGTGAGGTCGAGATCTTCGACGAGTGCCTGGTGCTGCACGCCGACCACACCATGAACGCCTCCACGTTCGCCGCCCGCGTCTGCGCCGCGACCCTCTCGGACATGCACTCCGCGATCGTCGCCGCCATCGGCACCCTCAAGGGCCCCCTGCACGGCGGCGCGAACGAGCAGGTCATGAAGCTGCTGGAGTCGATCCCGCCGGGCCAGGTGGCCCAGGTCGTACGTGACAAGCTCGCGGCCCACGAGAAGATCATGGGATTCGGCCACCGCGTCTACAAGACCGAGGACCCGCGCGCGACCCATCTGCGCAAGATGTCCGCCGAGCTGGCCGAGGCCGCCGGCGACGACACGTACTACCGGATGTCCAAGGAGATGGAGGAGGTCGTCTTCGAGACGAAGGGCCTCTACCCCAACGTCGACTTCTACGCGGCTTCGGTCTACCACTATCTCGGGATCCCGACGGACCTTTTCACGCCGGTCTTCTCGATCAGCCGCATGTCCGGCTGGACTGCCCATGTCATAGAGCAGCACGCAGACAATAGGCTGATCCGGCCTGACAGTGAGTACATCGGTGAGACCGATCAGAAGTGGAAGCCGATAGACGAGCGATGAGGTGCGTTGAGCCAACGGACTGAGCGTGAGCGCTGGGGACCGTACCCGCTGATCCTGGCGGGTGCGGTCATTGGCGTGCTCGTGATCTTTTTCGCGAACCCGCGCTGGGGCGGGTTCGTGCTGGGCGCCGTCATCATGATCGCCGCCGCCCTCCGCTTCGCCGGCTATGGCGGGCAGCTGACCATCCGCAGCAAGAAGGTCGACGTCATCACGCTGGCCGGGTTCGGGTTCGTGCTGGTCCTGACCTCGCTCCTGCTCTACAACAACGAGCTCAAAGCGTTGATACTGTCCCTTTTCGCCCGATGACCGGACGGTCCGATAGCCTCAACGCATCAATTCATTGAAGGGGAACCATTCGCATGCCCAAGATCAAGGTGGAGGGTCCTGTCGTCGAGCTTGACGGCGACGAGATGACCCGGATCATCTGGCAGTTCATCAAGGACCAGCTGATCCTTCCCTACCTCGACGTCGACCTGAAGTACTACGACCTCGGCATCGAACACCGGGACGCGACGGACGACCAGGTCACCATCGACGCCGCGAACGCCATCAAGAAGCACGGCGTCGGTGTGAAATGCGCCACCATCACCCCGGACGAGGCGCGGGTCGAGGAGTTCGGTCTCAAGAAGATGTGGAAGTCCCCCAACGGGACCATCCGCAACATCCTCGGCGGCGTGATCTTCCGCGAGCCGATCATCATGTCGAACGTGCCGCGCCTCGTCCCCGGCTGGACCAAGCCGATCGTCGTCGGCCGTCACGCGTTCGGCGACCAGTACCGCGCCACCGACCTGAAGATCCCCGGCGAGGGCACGCTGACCCTGACGTACACGCCGAAGGACGGCTCCGAGCCGATCGAGCTCGACGTGTACGACTTCCCCAGCAGCGGCGTCGCGCTGGCGATGTACAACCTCGACGAGTCGATCCGCGACTTCGCCCGCGCCTCGATGCGCTACGGCCTGGCCCGCAACTACCCGGTCTACCTGTCGACGAAGAACACCATCCTCAAGGCCTATGACGGCCGCTTCAAGGACATCTTCGCCGAGGTCTTCGAGGCCGAGTTCAAGGCCGAGTTCGAGAAGGCCGGTCTCACGTACGAGCACCGCCTCATCGACGACATGGTCGCCGCGGCGCTGAAGTGGGAGGGCGGCTACGTCTGGGCCGCGAAGAACTACGACGGCGACGTGCAGTCCGACACGGTGGCCCAGGGCTTCGGCTCCCTCGGCCTGATGACCTCGGTCCTGATGACCCCCGACGGCAGGACCGTCGAGGCCGAGGCCGCCCACGGCACCGTGACTCGCCACTACCGCGAGCACCAGAAGGGCAACCCCACCTCCACCAACCCCATCGCCTCGATCTTCGCGTGGACGCGCGGCCTGGCCCACCGGGGCAAGCTCGACAACACCCCCGCCGTGACCGACTTCGCCGGCAAGCTGGAGGAGGTCTGCATCGAGACCGTCGAAGGCGGCCAGATGACCAAGGACCTGGCGCTCCTGGTCGGCGGCGACGCCAAGTGGCTCACCACTCAGGACTTCCTGGCGGCGCTGGACGAGAACCTCAAGAAGAAGATGTCCGTCTGAACATCGAATACGGCCTCTGCCTCGTTATGAGGCGGGGGCCGTTTCGTATTTATAGTTCTATTTGCGGGAATTTCCGCATTTGCTCGCATCGGCCATCGGGCCCGTCTTCGACCAGGTCAGCCAGGCGACGGACGGGCTGAAGGGGCGCCGTCCGCCGGCCCTTCGGGAAACGGCTCGCCGCCGGCCGATGGACGTTTCCCAGACCATCTCTTGACGGTGACGCGGCGTGGCGCAATTGATCAGCTGGGTAAGAGCCACCTCGTAACAGTCGTACGCGTCTCGGGGGGTTCAGATGCGACTGCGTATTTTCAGTGGAGTGGGGCTGTTGGCCGCCGCCGCCCTCCTGAGCGGCTGCGACTCGCAGCCCAGCACCGTCAAGATGGTCGACACCAAGGCCGATGCCGCGGCCAAGATCAAGGCGACCCAGGCCGCCAGGGTCAAGCGCGCCGCCGAGGTCAAGGCGAACGAGCTGGGGCAGATCCCGGTGCTGATGTTCCACCGGATCGTGGACAAGCCGGCCACGACGGACGACCGGACGCCGCAGCAGTTCCGGGCGGATCTGGAGCGGCTGGTCAGAGAGGATTACGTGCCGATCACGGCCGCCGAGATGGTGGCGGGCAAGATCGACATTCCGGCCGGCAAGCATCCTGTGGTGCTGACGTTCGACGACTCCTCGCCGTCGCAGCTCACGCTCAACGAGGTCGGCGTCCCGGCTCCGAACACCGCGGTCGCCATTCTCAAGGACGTGGCGGCCAAGCACCCGGGCTTCCCGGCGAAGGCCACCTTCTACGTGACCCGCGACATGTTCGGCAAGACCGTACGCGAGGAGCAGGCCCAGATGCTGGGCTGGCTCAAGGACAACGGGTTCGAGATCGGCAACCACACCCGCGATCACATCAACCTGCGCGGACGTTCGCACAAGGAGGTCGACGACCAGATCAGCGGGATCGCCGAGCAGATCAACTCCCTGGCCGGCGTCAAACCCACCACGATCGCCCTGCCGTACGGGAACCAGCCGAGCAACAAGGCATGGGCCCTGCACGGCAAGGACTACAACCACCAGGGCGCGTTCCTGGCCGGCTACACGCCCGCGCCGGCGCCGTTCAGCAAGGCGTTCGACCCGCTGGGGATCCCGCGGATCAAGGTCATGGAGAAGAAGGGCGACTGCAAGCAGTTCTGCTCGGAGGCGTGGCTGGACTGGCTCAAGAACAACCCGGACATGCGTTACACCTCGGACGGCGACGTGCGGACCGTGGCGTACCCGAAGTTCAAGAACCCGTACCTGCGTAAGTCCTTCGCCAAGTGGGGCCTGTCCTACTGATCACTCTTTCCTGTCGAACGTGATGCCCGCCGCGCGTAGCCGGTCGATGAGGGGCCGGCCCATGGCCGAGGCCGTCGTCAGCTGGCCGGCGCGGTCCGGGAGGTCGTCGAAGGCGAGGCAGAGGGCCGACTCGGCGAACATCCTGGCCGTCGCGCCGTAGCCGGGGTCGCCGCCCGCGACCTCCGTGACCACGCGCTCGCCGCCGCCCTCACCCAGGAACGTGACCTTGAACCAGTTCCTGGCGCGCCGCTCGGCCGACGGGCCCTCGCCGGGCTTCAGCCGGCCCTGGATCCAGCCGCGTACGGGCGGGATCTGGGCGAGCGCGGCGAAGGCGCCGGCGGTCGTCACGGTGGCCAGGGCCTCGGGGAGGGTTCGGACGGCGTAGTACTGGCGGTAGGTGAAGTCGGGGCCGTAGCGGTCGAGGAGGCGGGCCGAATAGCCGACGACCAACGGGTCGAGGCTCGGCATCGGCAGCGCCCAGCCGCCCACGTAGCGGACGCCGCCGGGCAGCGAGCTCACCCGGCGGCCGGCGGGCCGCGGCTCGGCGGAGCGGCGCTGTGTGCCCTGCTGGACCATCTGGGGCGCGCGGCCGAGGATGGACATCATGGTGGCCAGGGTGCCGCCCGACGGGGCCATCCTCGCCCGCAGGAAGCCTCTCACCCTGAGCGGGACCCCCTCGGGGAGGTGGCCGACGGTGTGGAGCACGCCCAGGTCGTACGGGATGGAGTCGAAGCCGCAGGCGTGCACGAGCTTGGCCCCGCTCCTGGCCGCCCGGTCGTGGTAGCGCATGTAGACCAGATCCACGAACTCGGGCTCGCCCGTCAGGTCCAGGTAATGGGTGCCGGCCTCGGCGCACGCGGCCACCAGCGGCTCACCGTACGTGACATAGGGGCCGACCGTGGTGGCCAGGACGCGCGTCCGGCGCGCGAGTGCGGCCACCGAGTCCGGGTCCGTGGCGTCGGCGAGCAAGATCGGTACGTCGAGTCCGAGACGCTCCAGTTTGGCCCGGTCACGCCCGGCCAGTGCCCACCGCGTGCCGGGTCCGGCGGCCTGTGCGAGATAGGCGGCCGTGAGCGCGCCGGTAAAGCCGCTCGCTCCGAAAAGTACGATGTCGTAGGGGCGGTCCATGATCCAGAGCCTCCCTGTGAAGGCTCGTGCACGCAACTCCACGCGGGGTAAAACCGTGACGTCACGAACGGTTAACGGATCCCTGAGGAGTTGCTGAACGTCGTAAAGTTTGCGTCGTTGGGGTTAGCACACGTGGGGATGACGAATGCCGCAAATCTCGCCGCTGGTCGCCGGCGATCCCACACAGCTGGGGTCTTTCCGGCTGTCCGGACGGATCGGGGAAGGCGGTCAGGGCATCGTTTACCTGGGCGTCAACGACAACGGGGAGCAGGCGGCCATCAAGCTGCTGCACGTCAAGTTCACCGGTGACACGATAGCCAGGTCGCGCTTCGCCAGGGAGCTGAAGGCGGCCAAGCGGGTGGCGTCGTTCTGTACCGCCAGGGTGATGGAGGCCGATCTCGACGGTAACACTCCGTACATCGCCAGCGAGTACATCGACGGCCGGCCGCTCAGGGAGATCATCGAGACCGACGGGCCGCTCACCGGCACGGTGCTCGACCGGCTGGCCATCGGCACCGCGACCGCGCTCACCGCGATCCACCACGCCTCGATCGTCCACCGAGACTTCAAGCCCGACAACGTGCTGATCGCCGCCGACGGGCCGCGCGTGGTGGACTTCGGCATCGCCCGGATCATCGACTCCACCGGCACGATCACCAGCCGGGCCATCGGCACGCCCGCCTACATGGCGCCCGAGCAGATCGCGGGCGACGACGTCGGGCCCTACACGGACGTGTTCTCCTGGGGCGCCACCATCGCGTTCGCGGCCACGGGGCAGCCCGCGTTCGAGGGCAAGTCCATCGCCGTGGTGCTCAACCGGATCCTCAACCACGAGGTCGACGTCGACATGATGCCGGAGCCGCTGCGCGGCGTGGTGCGCTCCGCGCTGTCCAAGTCTCCGGCCGACCGGCCGTCCGCCGACCAGATCCTGCTGCGGCTGCTCGGGCAGCCGTCCACGGTGGGGGCGTCCACGGCGGTGCTCACCCGGGGCGTGCAGGTGGCCAGCGACGACACGACGCCGTTCAACAGGGTGTCGGCCGGGTCGATCACCGACCTGCCCCGGCCGCAGCCCACGACGATTCCGCCGCCGACGGCCACGGTGCCGCCGCCTGAGAGCGCGCCGTACCCGGTGACCGAGTCCTCCCAGCTCGCCACGGTCCCGCCCGAGGGCGGCGGGGTGCCGTACCCGATGACCGAGCCCTCCCTGCCCGGACGGTCGCGCCGCGCGAGGGTGTGGATCGCGGTGGCCACCGCCGTCGTCCTGCTCGCCGCCGCCGCCATCGCGCTGGCGATGAACGGCGGCTGGTCGCTCGCGTTCCGGGAGGGGCCCGAGCCCACGGAGACGGTCGAGCAGAAGGCGCCCACCGTGTTCGCCTCCGTGGTGGACAAGGTGGCGGAGACCGGCAAGATCGTGATCGGCGTCAAGGGCGACCTGCCCGGCATCGCGCTGCAGAACGGCGACGAATTCCAGGGCTTCGACATCGAGGTCGCCAAGCGCATCGCCACCGAGTTAGGAGCGAAGGACACCGCGTTCGTCAAGGTCAGCAGGGGTGACCGGGAGGGCGCGCTGGACGACGGCAGCGTCGACCTGGTCGTGGCCACCTACTCCGTCGACAACTCCGAGACCCAGTTCGCGGGGCCTTACTACCTGGCGCACCACGACGTCCTCGTCCGCTCGGGCAGCGGCATCGAGTCCATCGA
This sequence comes from Nonomuraea sp. NPDC005650, assembly GCF_040605375.1. NCBI lineage: Bacteria > Bacillati > Actinomycetota > Actinomycetes > Streptosporangiales > Streptosporangiaceae > Nonomuraea > Nonomuraea sp. NPDC005650. The sequence goes on along the minus strand of NZ_JBEXCR010000018.1, from coordinate 89,691 downwards.
CGATCTGACGGGCAAGAAGGTCTGCGCCCCCGACAGCCCGTCCGTCGGCGAGGTGCAGCGGAAGGTGAAGGTCGAGCCGGTCTCGGCCGGCGACTACGCCGTCTGCATGCAGTTGCTCCGCGACGGCAAGGTGGACGCGATCCCCGGCGACGACCTGATCCTGGCCGGGTTCGCCGCCCGCGAGAACATGCGCTACAAGGTCCTCGGCGCCAAGCTCAACAACGAGCGGTACGCGGTCGGCATCAAGAACGGCGACGTGAAGACCTGCAAGGCGGTGAAGGCGGTCATCGCCGACCTCTACCGCACGGGCTACATGAAGCAGCTTCTGAGCAAGTACTTCGCCAAGGTCGACTTCGATCCGGAGCAGAAGGTGCCCGCGATGGAAGCCTGCGGATGACGAGCAGGTAGCATCCCAAAGTCAACCAATATCCTGCGAGTGAGGGGAAGGCCATGGCGTCGTCAGCCAATGGGCCCGTCAAGGTGACCGTCACCGGAGCCGCCGGCCAGATCGGTTACGCACTGCTGTTCCGCATCGCGTCGGGGCAGCTGCTCGGCGCCGACGTCCCGGTCAAGCTCAGCCTGCTGGAGATCCCGGCGGCGGTGAAGGCGGCCGAGGGCACCGCGATGGAGCTCGACGACTGCGCGTTCCCGCTGCTGTCCGGCATCGAGATCACCGACGACCCCAACGTCGCCTTCGCCGGGGCCAACGTCGCGCTGCTGGTCGGCGCCATGCCGCGGAAGGCCGGCATGGAGCGTGGCGACCTGCTCGGCGCCAATGGCGGCATCTTCGGCCCCCAGGGCAAGGCGATCAACGACCACGCCGCCGATGACATCAAGGTCCTGGTCGTGGGCAACCCGGCCAACACCAACGCGCTCATCGCCCAGCAGAACGCGCCCGACGTGCCCGCCGACCGCTTCACCGCGATGACCCGGCTCGACCACAACCGCGCGCTGTCCCAGCTGGCCGCCAAGCTCCAGGTCCCGGTCGCCGAGATCAAGAAGATGACGATCTGGGGCAACCACTCCGCGACGCAGTACCCCGACCTGTTCCACGCCGAGGTGGGCGGCAAGATCGCGGCCGAGCAGGTCGACGGCGAGTGGCTGCGCGACACGTTCATCCCGACGGTGGCCAAGCGCGGCGCCGCCATCATCGAGGCCCGTGGCGCCTCCTCGGCCGCCTCGGCCGCCAACGCGGCGATCGACCACGTCTACGACTGGGTCAACGGCACCGAGTGGACCTCCGCGGCCGTCGTCTCCGACGGCTCCTACGGCGTGCCCGAGGGGCTCATCTCGTCGTTCCCGGTGCGTGCCGCGAACGGCAAGTTCGAGATCATCCAGGGTCTCGAGATCGACGCGTTCTCCCGCGAGCGGATCGACGCCAGCGTGGGCGAGCTGGTGGAGGAGCGCGACGCGGTCAAGGAGCTCGGCCTCATCTGACGACCCGCCAGGCCCCCCGCGCGAGGCGGGGGGCTTCAGGGCGGACAGGGCACGGGCTGCACGGCGGGTACGGCCGGCGGCGTGGCGAAGATCACGCCCCCTGCGGCCAGAAGGCTACCCACCACGATGAGGACACCGAAGAGCAGCTTCGTGACCCTTGGTGAAAAGTTCCTCACATTTCGGTATCACAGCACATTTTCCGATGCCGTATCACGCGTTTGACGAAAGCGCGTCCCACGCGTCAGAGACGATGTCGCGCAGCGCGGGCCGTTCGGCCTTCCAGCCGAGCTCGCTCTGGATCTTGGCGGACGAGGCGACCAGCACGGCGGGATCGCCGGGGCGCCGGTCCGCGACCACGGCCGGGATCTCGTGCCCGGTGACCTCGCGGCAGACCGAGATCACCTCCTGCACGCTGAAGCCGGTGCCGCTGCCCAGGTTGTAGATCTTGTGCTCGCCCGGCGTGATGGCGTCCAGCGCCAGCAGGTGCGCCCGCGCCAGGTCGGACACGTGGACATAGTCGCGCACGCAGGTGCCGTCGGAGGTCGGGTAGTCGGTGCCGAAGACGCTCACCGACTCGCGCTCGCCGGTCGCGACCTTCAGGATGTTCGGGATGAGATGGGTCTCGATCGTGTGCCGCTCGCGGAAGCGGCCGTAGGCCCCGGCCACGTTGAAGTAGCGCAGGCTCACCGCGCCCAGCCCGCGGATCTCCGCGAACGCGCTCAGCGTGGTGTCCACGGCCAGCTTGGAGGCGCCGTAGGGGTTGGTCGGGCGCGTGGGGTCGCGCTCCTCGATCGGGGAGCGCTCGGGCTCCCCGTACGTGGCCGCGGTCGAGGAGAACACGATCCTGTTCACCCCCTTGTCCCGCATGGCGTCGAGCAGGGCCAGCGTGCCGCCGAGGTTGTGGGCCCAGTAGAGCCCCGGCTTCTCCACCGACTCGCCCACCAGGGACTTGGCCGCGAAGTGCAGCACCGCGTCCACGTCGTCGAGCGCGTCATGCGCCGCGGTGATGCTTTTTTGGACAAATCGGGCATCTTCCGGCACCGCGTCCTGATGCCCGGTTGACAGGTCGTCGAGTACGGTCACCTCGTGTCCTGCCTCGATGAGCTGCGCCGCGACAACACTGCCGACGTATCCGGCACCCCCGGTGACCAATAGCCTCATGTGTACTCCTGTTCAAATATGTTGGATTTTGTACGGCTTGCCGCCCAGCATACGCGCGAAAGCCGCCGAGTACGCTGCCAACCACCATGTTTGACACCCTCGCGGCCAACATCGCCCTGGTTCTGGTGTTCATCCTGATCGGGGGGTTCTTCGCCGCCGCCGAAATCGCCATGGTCTCCCTCCGGGAAAGCCAGGTGCGCAAGCTCTCCCGCCGGGGCCGCCGAGGTGAACGGGTGGCCAAACTCGCCCGTGACCCCAACCGCTTCCTGTCCGCCGTCCAGATCGGTGTCACCGTCGCCACCATGTTGTCGGCCGCGTTCGGCGCCGACCGGCTGGGCGCGCAGCTCGTGCCCGTACTGGAGGGGTGGCAGGTGCCCCAGGCCGTCGCGCCAGTACTCGGGCTGGTGCTGGTCACGCTGGCGATCTCGTACGTGTCGCTCGTGCTCGGCGAGCTGGCGCCCAAGCGCCTGGCGCTGCAGCGGGCCGAGGGGCTGTCGCTGTTCGTGGCGCCGTTCCTCGACCGGATCGCGTCCCTGTCGCGGCCGATCATCTGGACGTTGTCGAAGTCCACCGACCTCGTGGTCCGGCTGCTCGGTGGCAATCCGGAGGCCGACCGCGAAGAGGTCACCACGGAGGAGCTGCGCGACATGGTGGTCGGGCACACCGACCTCACCGCCGACGAGCGCAAGCTGATCGGCGAGGTGTTCGCGGCCGGGAAACGGCAGCTCAGGGAGGTGATGCTGCCGCGTACCGAGGTGGACTTCATGGACGTCGACACGCCGCTGGACGAGGCGGCCCGCACCGCCGCCGGGCTGCCGCACTCGCGCTTCCCCGTCTATCGGGAGTCGTACGACGAGATCATCGGGTTCGTGCACGTACGGGACCTGCTGGATCCCGAGCTCATCGGGCGGACCGAGCCGATCAGCGCGGTGGTGCCGATCCGCGCGGCCAAGTTCGTGCCGGCCTCGAAGCGGCTGCTCAGCACCCTGAACGAGATGCGCGACGAGGGCCAGCACCTGGCGATCGTGGTGGACGAGTACGGCGGCACGGCGGGCATCGTGACCATGGAGGACCTGGTCGAGGAGCTGATCGGGGACATCAGGGACGAGTACGACGTCGAGGAGGACGTCGTGGTCCTGCCCGCCGGCGAGATCGAGATCGACGGCCTCACGAACCTCAACGACTTCGCCACCGAGACCGGCATCCGGCTGCCGGACGGCCCTTATGAAACGCTTGCCGGATTTGTCATGGCGATGCTGGGACATGTGCCATCTGCCGGGGAAAAGGTGGAAATATCGGGTTTTGAGCTGACTGTTACGGAGCTGGACGGGCGCCGTATCGCGAGGGTGAGAGTGAAACGCCGCCCAGTGGTCGAGTCGCCGCCCGACCAGGATTCCTGACACAATTGCGTTCTATGGCCAGACCTCGTGTACTCTCCGGCATCCAGCCCACAGCGGACTCCTTCCACCTGGGCAACTACCTGGGTGCCGTCCGGCAGTGGGTCGCTCTGCAGGAGACCCACGACGCCTTCTACTGCGTGGTCGATCTCCACGCGATCACCGTGCCGACCGAGCCCGCCGCGCTGCGCCGCCGCAGCCGGGTCGCCGCCGCGCAGCTGTTCGCCGCGGGCCTCGACCCGGAGCGTTCCACCGTCTTCGTGCAGTCGCACGTGCGCGAGCACACCGAGCTCGCCTGGATCCTGATCTGCCTCACCGGCATGGGCGAGGCCGGGCGGATGACCCAGTTCAAGGACAAGTCGGCCAAGTTCGGGGAGAGCGCGGCCAGCGTCGGCCTCTTCACGTACCCGATCCTGCAGGCCGCCGACATCCTGCTCTACCAGGCCAACCGGGTCCCGGTCGGCGCCGACCAGAAGCAGCACCTGGAGCTCACCCGCGACCTGGGCCAGCGCTTCAACCACCGCTTCGGCGACACGTTCACGCTGCCCGAGCCGTACATCCTCAAGGAGGTCGAGAAGATCACCGACCTCCAGGACCCCACGGCGAAGATGTCGAAGTCCTCCTCCAGCCCCGCCGGCATCCTCGACGTCCTGGAGCAGCCCGGGCCGCTGCGCAAGAAGGTCATGCGGGCGGTCACGGACACGGGCTCGGAGGTGCTGTTCGACGAGGAGAACAAGCCGGGCATCTCCAACCTGCTCCGCATCCAGTCGGCCCTGACCGGGACGCCCATCCCCGACCTGGTGGCCCGCTACGAGGGGCAGGGGTACGGCACGTTCAAGAAGGACGTGGCGGAGGCGGTGGTGGACACGTTCACGCCGATCAGGGAGCGCACGGAGAAGCTGCTGTCGGACGAGGCCGAGCTCGACCGCCTGCTGGCCATCGGCGCCGGACGCGCCGCGGCGGTGGCCAAGCAGACCATGGCCGAGGTCCGCGACAAGGTCGGCTTCCTCCCCACGCTGTAGGTCACGCGACTCCACCCAGGTGGGCCCGCTGGACCCCGCCCCGGGCGGCCTTCGGCCGCGCTGTCGCCCAAGGTCGCCCTGTCATCTGAGCGCAGTTCGTCGACCACAGGGGCACCCGCGTATTGAGCCGGCGTTCTCCCTGCTCTCCGTGACAGTCGACAGCGGGGTGGCTCGTATACGCACGAGCCACCCCGCATCAAGAGATCACCCGAAGATCATTTGAAGAGGCCGGGAGGCATCCAGCCCGGTGTGCCAGGTAGCGGGGTGACGGGCTGCCTGAGCGTCTGGACCTCGGCAGGGGGGACGGCCGGGCAGCGGGTCCCCGGAGCAGGGAGGGTCTGCGAGATCAGGAAGGCGTCGACGGCCCCCGTGCCGCAGGCTCCACGTCCGTAGACGATGTGGCCCCAGCCCTCGTACGTGAGCAGCCGGCCCGACCGGCCCAGTTGACGGGTCGTGCTCAGCGCCCACGGATAGACGGTGGCCGGGTCGTGCAGGGAGTTGAGCACCAGCAGCGGCGTGTTCGTCCGCACCTTCAGGTGGTGCTGTGGGTTGGGGATCGGGTCCGGTTGGCCGAGGCACGAGATGACCGGGCCGATCGCCAGCGGGCTGTAACGCATGTCGGGCGCGATCTTCGCCAGGCGGCGCAGGTGCTTGCCGAACTCGCGGTAGTCGCGTACGGGCAGCCGGTAGTCCAGGCAGAAGACCTGGAACGGGTTGGGACTGACCTCCTGCGTCCGGTCGATCGCCAAGGGGAGCGCGCCCGCGCGCGGGGTCTCACCGGCCTCCAGGTCGGCGAGCAACTGGGAGAGCGGCTGCCAGTTGGCCGGATCGTAGAAGGCGCCCAGGGCGTTGTTGATCAGCACGAACGCGGTCATCTTGGTTTCCGGCTCTCCCGGGACGGGCAGTTCGCCGCGGTCGGCTCGCTCCAGCAGCCCCTTCCAGATCGACCTGACGTCCTTGCCGTGCTGGACGCAGCGGCTGTCGCGGTCGCACCAGGCCACGAACTCGTTGAAGGCGTCCTGCGCGCCCCAGGTCTCCGTGTCCATGAAACCCCGCGTGTCCAGGCTGTGGTCCATCGTGCTGTCGAGCACGAAGGCGCGGACCCGCGACGGGTAACGCTCGGCGTACAGCTGGCCGAGGAGGGTGCCGTAGGAGCCGCCCCAGAAGGTCAGCTTCTCCTCGCCGAGCGCGGCGCGGAAGGCGTCGAGGTCGGCCGCGGTGCTGAGCGAGTCGACGTGGTCGAAGAGCGGGCCGGTACGGGCCCGGCAGTCGGCACGCAGACGGTCGTTGTAGGCCAGCATCCTGTCGAAGTCGGCCTGGCTCTTCAGGAGCGGATCCGGGGCCTGCGCCATCACGTCCGTGGAGCAGACCACGGGGTGGCTGCGGTTGGTGCCCCGCGGGTCGAGGCCGACGACGTCGAAGCGGCGCAGGATCTCGGGACTGAACCGGTGCGGGCTGCCGAAGACCAGCCCCACCCCAGATCCTCCCGGGCCGCCCGCTCCCAGCACGAGCGCGCCGATCCTGGCGGCGGGATCGGTGGCCTTGCGGCGGGCCACACCCACCTCGAACGTGCCGCTCGACGGCTGGTTCCAGTCGATGGGCACGGTGAGCGTTCCGCATTCGACGCCCGGCTCTTCCGGGCACGGCGTCCACGAGATCGTGTCCCGTGGCTGCGCGGCCTGCGTGGTGGCGGACGCGACCGGCGTGAGTAAGGCGAGCGGGACGATGAGTCCGAACAACAATGCGGTGAGTCTTCGCATGCTCTGATCTTCAACGGCCTCCGGACGACTGTGAATCGGGCGCAAGTATGGATCAGCGGCTCCTTCGCGAGGACGACGGCACTGGGCCTTTGGTCCTATACGCCGGGTTTCCGGTCATTCGGAGATTTCGATTCTCATCAAAGGTCGGGTGCCTCCATGAGCTTTCGTATCGTCAGGTCGCCGGCCAATAGCGCGCAGTGGCGGGCTCGTCCAGGCTGTGCGTTTCCACCCGGGCCAGTAGCTCCTCCCACGCGGGCCCGCCGCGATACGCTCGCGGCGTGCCCGACGACGTCACCGCGCGACCTCCGTTACCGGAGCTCACCCGGATCCTGATCGGCCCGCCCGGCAAGGTGCTGCTTCCCCTTGTCGCCCTGCTCGCGCTGATCATCCTGAACCACTGGAGCCTGCCGGGTGGCGGTCCCTTCCCGCTGGTGTTGACGGGCCTGATGCTGGGGCTGGGCACGGTCGTCGTCTGGACCGCGCGGTTCGTGGTGGGTCTGCTGCGTTCGGACGGCCGCGCCGGGCTGCGGCGGCACTGGGTGCGCTGGGTGTGCGCGCCGGTCATGGGAGTGGCCGTGGTCGGCCTGGTGTACGCCGATCTGCCGTTCACTGCCCGGTTCGCGCTCTCGGAGTCGAGCCTGGAGCAGTTCGCGCGGACGGTGGCCTCGGGAGACGAGCCCGCCGGGCCTGACGACCAATGGGCGGGGCTCTATCCGCTGACGTCGATCGAGCGGATCGAGGGCGGGGCGCGGTTCCTGGTGAGCGGCACCGGGTTCCTCGACCGTCACGGGTTCGCGTGGAGCCCCGGCGGTGAGCCGCCGGCCGAGTCCCACACCGGATACACCCATATCCGGGGCCCCTGGTACGTATGGGAGAGCCGGTTTTGAGAGTCCCTGGAACGCCCGGCTTCTGGGTCTTCCTGGCTGCCGCGCAGCTGATTCCCGCCTGGTACGCCTCCGGGGAGATCGGCTGGATCGTCGCGCCCGTCGTCGCGCTGCTGGCCATGATCGCCGCTGTCACCCGGGCGTACCAGGACGCGGCACGCCTGCCGACCGTGGAGGAGTCACCGCCGGACGAGCAGTAGCCGTGTTGCCTTAGCGGTGCTAAATTCGCCTTAGCGGCGCTAAGGGGGACTGATGATCAGGGTCATGACGGCCGACGGGACCGAGGCGCTGGCCGTTGACGAAGGGCGGGGGCCGATCGTTCTCGTTCTCCATCCTGGCCTCGACGACGGCTCGTCCTGGCGGGAGGTGGCCGAGCGGCTCGCCGCGCGCCATCGGGTCGTGCGGTTGCACCGGCGGCGGTACCGGCTCGATCTCGACGGCGCCTCCTGCACGGTCGCGCAGGAGGTCGAGCACGTGCTGGCGGTGGTGGCGGCGCTGGGCGGCGGGCCGATGGTGCTCGTCGGGCACTCCTCGGGTGCCGTGATCGCGCTGGAGACCCTGGCAGCCGATCCGTCGGCGTTCGCGGGGGCGGTCCTGTACGAGCCGCCCACCGTGATCGGGGCGCCGCTTGGCGGGCCGCACGGTGAGGTCCACGCGCGGGCCCGGGCGGCGATCGCGGCCGGGCGGCCGGGGAAGGCGATGAGGGTTTTCCTGCGGGAGACCGTGCGGGTGCCCGCGTGGGTGGCGGTCCTGGCTGGGGTGTTCGTGACGGTGGCGCCGAGGATGCGGGCGCTCGTTCCGTCGCAGATCGAGGACAACGCAGGGATGGACTCGCTGGGGGTGCGGCTCGACGCCTACTCGGGGATAGAGGTGCTCACGGTGCTGCTCGGCGGCGACCGCAGCCCGGCGCATCTCGGGGAGCGGCTCGACGCGCTGGAGCGGGTGATGCCGGGGGCGGAGCGGGTGGTGCTGCGCGGACAGGGGCATGCCGCCCACGTCAAGGCGCCCGGCGAGGTCGCCGCCGTCATCGACGCTTTCGCCGCCAAGGTCCTCGACCAGGCCGGCGGTTGAGGGGCCGAGGGGCGCGCTGGACTCCTGGTCGGCTGTTGAGCGTCTGGCGTTGGCGCGGGGTTGAGGGGCGGGGTCGCCGGGGTGCCGGGCGGGCGGCGGAGGGGCGGCTGGCGCACTTCGGGACGGGCGAGGCGGCCAACCGGTCGCTGGAGAACCTGCGCGGGCAGACGCTGCCCGCCGCCTTCGGCTCCCTCGACGGCGTCGGCTACGCGGTCGCCGGCAAGACCGCGGTGCCGTACGACTTCACCAAGCAGCTCACCAGCCGCACGCCGCTGGTTTTCGGCTTCGTCCTCGTCCTGGCGTTCGTCCTGCTCGTCGTGTCCTTCCGCTCGCTGGCCGTCCCGCTGGTGTCCATCGCCCTCAACCTGCTGTCGATCGGCTCCGCCTACGGCGTCCTGACCTGGATATTCCAGGATGGTCACGTCAGCTCAGCGCTCGGCTTCACCCCCTACGGCGGCGTGGTCGGATGGCTGCCGCTGTTCATGTTCGTGATCCTCTTCGGCCTGAGCATGGACTACCACATCTTCATCCTGAGCCGGATCCGGGAACATCACGCCGCCGGCGCGGGCGTCCGCGACGCGATTGTCACCGGTGTACGCGGCAGCGCAGGCGTCGTCACCAGCGCCGCCGTCATCATGACCGGCGCCTTCACCGTCTTCGTCGTCCTGACGGCCATCGAATACAAAATGATGGGCGTGGGGCTCTCGATCGCCATCCTCATCGGCGCCACCCTCGTGCGCGGAGTGCTCCTGCCAGCGGCTATGTCCCTTATGGGGGTACATGCCTGGGCGCTGCCACGATGGCTGAGATGGATGCCCTCTGCATACGATCCTGCGCCCGCTGCATCGGTCAAGCCCCCTGCGAGCGCAGTCTGGCCGGCAGCTGAGGGTTCGGGTCGCTGAGGTCCTGGCCTGGCGGTTGAGGGGCCGGGGTGGCGAGCTCTCGGCGGGTCGCCGAGGCGGGCCGGTCAGGTTCTCCGGGTCCCGCGGTGGAGCCGGAGCAGGGCTCGGAGGGCCGCCAGGCTGGGGCGGGTGAGCCGGGTGTCCCCGTGGGTGGCGGTCCAGCCTGAGTGGTCCCGCTGGAACGACCACCCGGGGAACTCCCGCGTCGCCTCCTGAAGCAGTCGTTCCATGACGAACTCGGCACTCGGCGCTATGGTCATGAACGCAGAGTGTCACCCGCACCCCGTTCCGTGACGAACTCGGGCCGCAGAACTCCCCGTTCGCCAAGCCCGAACTGTCAGTTCGCGATGCCGTGGCGCTCGGCCAGGTAGCGGACCTCCGGCGCCCACGACGGTCGCGCGCGCCGCGCCAGCGACCGCACCATCTCCCGCAGCAGCAGCTTGTGGTCCAGCTCCTCCGGGCACTCGCGCTCGATCCGCAGGAGGTGGAGCAGGCTGGCGGCGTCGTCGCCCACGTCCTCGCAGGCGCGGGCGACCTGGCTGAGGTGGGTGGCGCGCCGCTCGATGGACGGCGTGCGCCGCAGGTCGATGTCGTCGGCGATCTGCAGCACCGCCTCCGGGCGCCCCATGTCGTTCTCGATGCTGGCCATGTGGATGGCGACGTTGGTCGGCCCGAAGAAGGCCAGGTCGTAGACGTCGGCCCCGTCCTCGACGCGCTGCGCGAGCCGGGCGGCGGGCCCGCGTACGATCTCCCTGGCCTCGTCGTCGTCGCCCGCGCGGGCCGCGCCGATCGCGGTCAGCAGGTGCAGCGCGCCGAGCGCCTTGACGTGGCGGTCGTCGCCGTCGCCGACGTGGGGCTCCAGCATCTCGATGCCGCGCCGCCCGACGTCGTACGCGATCTGGTGCATGTCGTCCGACAACATCGACTGCCCCAGGCTCCAGTACGCCCACGCCCGGATCAGCGGATCGCCCGTCTCCTCCGCGAAGCGCATGGCCCGGTCCGCGGCCAGATGGGCGAGATCCACCCGCCGCAGGTGCTTGAGCACGCCCCTGGCCAGCATGTACGCGTCGGACGCGACGCTGTGGGCCTGCGGCGTGTCCGCGAGTGCGAGGTTCTCGGCGTCGGAGATCAGGGACGGCAGGGCCGCCATCAGGATCGAGTAGCGGTGCGCCGAGGTGAACCAGGCGTTGCGTGCCGACGCCACCCGTTCGGAGAGCTGGTCGGCGTCGGGCGGCTCGAGGTCGGGCTCCACCGAGTGCCAGGTGAACAGCGCGCGCTCGATGTCGCTGATCTGCGGCCTGCTGGGCTCGTGCGAGTCGCGCGGGGTCTCTCCTAACAGCACGGCGGTGCGTACGCCCAGCACTTTGGCGATCTCCCGCAGGAGGGGGAGCGAGGGGGTTCGCTTGCCGTGCTCGATCAGCTCGATGTGCCTGGGGGTGCAGCCGGACTGGGTCGCCAGCGCGGTGGTGCTCATGCCCCTTCGTTCGCGCTGGAGCCTGATCATCTGCCCGGTGGCTATTTCGGACATGGACGTGACGCCTCCTGGGTGGGTCCCGACATCCCACAGGCTAGGGCTCCAGGAGATCGCCTGTCCTGGATTCAGCCCTGCTCAGAGGAGCTGCCGGGGCGCGAATGGTGCTCCAGGAGACGGGTCAGCAGACCTGACAACTGCTCGCGTTCCGGCTGGCTCAAAGGGGCGAACAGCTCGTCCTGAAGGCTCGCGATGAGCGTGTGCAGCCGTCGTACCTGCTGGAGGCCCTCGGGGGTGATGGTGATGACGTTGCGGCGGCGGTCGGCGGGGTCGGGGGTGCGTTCGACGAAGCCGCGCTCCGCGAGCTCGTTGATCACGGCGACCATGTCGCTGCGGTAGATGCCGGTGCGCCTGCTCAGCTCGGCCTGGCTCACCGGGCCCGCCTCGCGCAGTGCGACGAGCGCCGCGTAGTGCCACTTGCGGGCGTCGACGGCGGCCAGGCCCTCGTTCACCAGCCGGTCGGAGTACATCGCGACCAGCGACAGCGTCCGGCTGGGCAGGAGCCGCAGCGGTGCGGGGGTGGCCCTGAAGTCGTCCGTCATGCTCCCGATCATAGCCGCTTGCGTTAGTGACACTAACGATATATGTTCGTTAGTGTCACAAACGTTAGTCGCACTTACGAAATGAGAACCGCTATGCCGACGATCGACGTGCTCAACTCGACCATGTACTTCGAGGACTCCGGCGGCTCCGGCCTGCCCATCGTGTTCCTGCACGGGAACCCCGCCTCGTCCCACCTGTGGCGGAAGGTGCTGCCGGAGCTGGACGGCCGCCTGCTCGCCCCTGACCTCATCGGCATGGGGCGTTCGGGGAAGCCGGACCTCCCCTACCGGTTCGGTGACCACGCCCGTTACCTCGACGCGTGGTTCGACGCGCTCGGGCTGGAGGAAGTGGTGCTGGTCGGGCACGACTGGGGTGGCGCGCTCGCCTTCGACTGGGCCTCCCGGCACCCGGAGCGCGTCCGGGGGGTGGCGTTCATGGAGACCATCGTCCGCGGGATGAGCTGGGGCGACCTGGGCGAGGCGCCGCGGGCCCGCGCCGAGACCCTGCGCAGCGCCCAGGGGGAGTCGCTGGCGCTCGACCAGAACTTCCTCGTGGAGACGGCGTTCTCGGGCGGGGTGCTGACGAGCCTGAGCGAGGAGGAGAAGGAGCCGTACCGGGCGCCGTACCCCACCCGGGAGAGCAGGCGGCCGCTGCTGGAGTGGGCTCGGTCCCTGCCGCTGGACGGCGAGCCCGCCGACGTGGCCGAGCGGGTGGACGCCTACGGGAAGTGGTTCGCGGCCAGCGATGAGGTGCCCAAGCTGCTGCTCACCTTCGACTCCTCCCCGACGCTGCTGATCGGGGAGGAGGTGGCCGCCTGGTGTGTCGCGAACATGGCCGCCCTGGAGGTCGAGCACTGCGGCCCGGCCGGCCATCACGTCCCCGAGGACCGCCCCGAGGCCATCGCCGCCGCGATCGCCGCCTGGGCGGCCCGCCACGGGCTGCGGGGGAGCGCATCCTAAAGGGGGGTCAGCGGTAGCGGCGGCGGCCGATGCGGGAGAGGATCTCGCGGAGCGCGTCGGCCGCCTCCCGGACGATCTCGTCCGGGACCCCGCCCGCCACCTCCTCGTGTGCCCGCCCCGAGGCCACCAGCGCGGCCGTCGCCACGCGCTGTCCCTCTTCCGTGAGCTGGACCCAGCGGCTGCGCGCGTCGCCCGCGTTGGCCTCGCGCTCGACGTATCCCGCCGCCGTCAGCCGCTGCAGCACGTTGCTGATCCCGCCCGAGGTGAGGAAGAGCGACTTCGACAGCTCGCTCGGCTTCATCCGGTACGTCGGCGCCGCCCGGCTCAGCGCGGCCAGCACGTCGAACTCGGCGTACGTCAGCCCCAGCTCGGCCAGCTCGGCCTTGATCACCTGGTCGAACAGCAGGTGCAGCCGCGACATCCGCTTGCTGAGCTCAAGGGTGGCGATGAGGGACGGCGACAGGCCCGCCTCCTCCCAGCGGGGGACCATCGCGTCGACCTCATCGTGGTTCACGCCATCGAGGATACCTGTCGCAATATTGCTTTCTAAAAAGCTTCTCACTAAGCTTTCGGTCATGACATCTACGATCTTGATCAGGAACGGCGTCGTCGTCGACACCGAGCCGGAGCCCGTCGTGCTGGGCCAGGTGGACGTGCGGATCGAGGACGGCCGCATCGCCGAGGTCGGCCCCGGCCTGCCGGAGGTCCCCGGCGCGGAGGTGATCGACGCGACCGGGCGGATCGTGCTGCCCGGGTTCGTCGACACCCACCGCCACACCTGGCAGGCGGGCATCAGGGCCGTCGCGACCGACATCACGTTCGACACCTATCTGCGGCGGGTCATCACCGAGCTCGCCCCCCGCCACCGCCCCCAGGACGTCTACGCGGGCAACCTCGCGGGCGCGCTGGAGTGCCTGGACGCGGGCGTCACCACGCTGCTCGACTGGTCGCACGTCCAGTTCAGCCCGGACCACACCGACTCGGCCGTACGGGCGCTGGACGAGTCCGGCATCAGGGCCGTGTTCGGCTACTGCTACGGCGGCGGGTCCGGCGAGCTGACCAAGGAGACCCGGCGGATCCACGACACGCTCTCCGGCGCGTCCGAGCTGGTCACGATGGCGGTCGCGGCGTTCGGTCCGGAGATCGCGGGGGAGGAGCGCGCGCTGGAGGAGTGGCGGGTGGCGGCCGAGCTCGGCCTGCCCGTCACCGCCCACCTGGGCGGCCACGGCCCGGAGAGCGCCGCGCGCGGGCTCGCGTTCCTGGAGGCGAACGGCCTGCTGGCCACCCCCACGACCTTCGTCCACGCGCTGCACTACACCGACGAGGAGCTCGCGCGCATCGCGGCCGCCGGGGGCACGGCCTCGCTCGCTCCCGTGGACGAGATGAACCTGGGCCTCGGCTACCCGGCCACGGGCCGGCTGAGGGCCGCGGGGATCCCGACGGGCCTCGGCGCGGACACCGTGGTCTGCGCGCCCGGAGACCTGTTCAGCCTGATGCGGACCGCCCACCTGCTCGAACGCGGCCGTCCCGGCGGCGCCGGCATGGGCTTCACCACCCGGGACGCGCTGCGCATGGCCACCATCGAGGGCGCCCAGGTGCTCGGACTGGCCGACGTCGTCGGCTCGCTGCGGCCGGGCAAGCAGGCCGACCTGGTGCTGCTGCGTACGGACACGCTCGGCATGGCGGCGGCGCACGACCCGATCGGCGCCGTCGTGCTCAACGCCGACACCAGTGCCGTGGACACGGTCCTGGTCGGGGGACGGGTGGTCAAGCGTGATGGGCGGCTGCTCCACCACGATCTTGCGGCAATCCTCTCGGCACTGATCGAATCGGCCGGTACCGTGGCAAACCCCTGATCGTCGCCCCGGCGCCGGGGTAGTGGGTCCCCAGGAGGCGCGTGATGGCGAGCGTGATGAAGCAGATCAAAGCTGTCAAAGCGTGGGGCCGCGGCAAGGTGACCCGCTGGCGGGAACGCCGGCCGGCGCTCGACCACGGGATCAGGGCGGTGCGGCGCTACCAGTTCCAGTCCGGCGACCTGCTGGCGGGCGCCGTCACGTACTTCGCGTTCCTGTCGTTCTTCCCGCTCGTCGCGCTCGCGTACGCGGTGCTCGGGTTCGCGGTGGCGACCAGCGAGACCACCAGGAAAGCGCTGGAGCAGGCCATCGCCGAGCGGCTGCCCGGCATCGCCACCCAGCTCAACCTCGACGCCATCGGCGGGGCCAGGGAGGCCGCCGGGATCATCGGCTTGCTCGGCCTCCTCTACGCGGGGCTCGGCGCGCTCGACGCGCTGCGCCAGGCCCTGCGCGAGATGTCGATGACCACCGCCTCGCCGCCCGGATTCCTCATGGGCAAGGTGCGCGACCTGGTCTCGATCGTCCTGATCGGGGTCACGATGATCGCGTCCGTGCTGGTCGCCGGGTTCGCCACCACGGCCACGGACAAGGTCATGGAGTTCGTCTTCGGGAGCGAGTCGGCGCTGGCCACCTGGGTGCTGCGGCTCGCGGGGGTGGCGGCGAGCGTGGCGGCCGACTGGCTGCTGTTCCTGATCCTGCTCGGGTGGGTGGACCGGCCGGCCCGGTCGTTCCGGCTGATCGCCAAGGGGGCGCTGCTGGGCGCGATCGGGTTCGGGGTGCTCAAGCAGGCGGCGACGCTGCTGCTCGGGCACACGCTGAGCAACCCGGTCTACGGGACGTTCGCCGTCATCGTCGGGCTGCTCATCTGGATCAACTTCTCGGCCAGGCTCGTGCTCTACGTCGCCGCCTGGACGGCCACCGCCGGCCGCTGCCCGCCGCCGTCCCCGACCCCGGTCCCGTCCACGAACCCCGACGCCTGGGCCGTGCGCGAGGGCGTGTCAGGTGCCTGAGCGGCCGCGCCGGCGGCGGATGCCGTATCCCAGCCAGACCAGCCCGAACAGCAGCCCCCCGCCGATCACCACGGACCCGATCGTCTTCGTGGAGTCGGTCTGCTTGGAGGCGGCCGTGTCCAGCAGCGGCGGCTGGGCGGCGGGCGTGACCTTGGAGGCGGCCGGCGGGGCGGAGGAGCGCGGGGCGGCCTGGACGTCGGGGACCGGGTCCACGAGCCGGCCGACCGGCTGGGCCTTGCCCCGGACCGAGAAGCCCCAGTCGAGCAGCTTGGCCACCTCGTCCCAGAAGTACCCTTCGTGCCGCATGATGCTCACGACGATCGTGTGCCCGTCGCGGGTGGCCGCGCCGACGAAGCTGCCCTGGGCCTTCGAGGTCCAGCCGTTCTTGACGCCGATCATGCCCTTGTAGCGCCAGAGCAGTTTGTTGTGGTTGCTGATCTCGTAATAGCCCTTGGGGGCCGGGAACTTAGACGTCTTCGTACTGATATATCCACGGAAAGCGGGATTGGCGAGGCCGGCGCGGGCGATCAGCGCCAGGTCGTACGCGGAGCTGCTCTGCCCCGGCTTGTCCAGCCCGCTGGGCGTCTTTGCCACGGTGTCGAACGCCTGCAGCCGCTTGGCCTCGGCGTTCATGTCGCTCATGGTCTTGGCCAGGCCGCCGTTCGTCTCGGCCAGGGCCATGGCCGCGTCGTTCCCGGACGACATCATCAGCGCCTTGAACAGGTCCTCGATCTTGTACGTCGCCTTGACCGACAGGCCGACCGCCGTGCCCTCCTGGTTGCAGGCGTTCTCGCTGGGCCGGATCTTGCGGTCCTTGTCGAGCTTGGGGATGAGCGTGAGCGCGGTCAGCGTCTTGAGCGTGCTGGCCGGCAGGTAACGCCCGTGCGCGTCCTTGGCCGCGAGCACCTCTCCCGTGTCCACGTCCGCGATGACGAACGACGTAGCCTCGGTCTTGGGCGGCTCCTTGACGCCCTTGGGCGCGACCAGGCCGCGGCTGCCCAGCGCGTCACCCCCGACCGGTGTCGTCGGGGCGGCATACGCGGTCCCACCGGTGAGCGAGACCGAGGCGATGAGTGCCGTGACGGGCACGAGTTTCATCCACATGGCGGTCTCAGCGTAGCTTCGAGTGAATGGCCATGTGGCGACACATCCCCCGTTGATCCACCTTCGATACTAGAGAGGCACAGATGTCACGAAAGATCGCCGGATTCCTCATCATCCTGGGCGCATTCATGATCTTCGAGTGGGTGAACCTCGGGTTTAACTTGGCCGACGGGCATCCGACCAGCTTCTACGTGGTGCACGGAATCCTGATCGCGGTGAACATCATCCTCGCCGTCGTGCTGGGGGTGATCGGCTGGCGGGGCCTGCGCGGGAGCGGCGGGAAGGGGGTCAAGGGCCGCACAGGAGACGCCGGGTGAGGGCGTGCAGTTCGTCGGCCTCCTCCCGTGAGTCGCCGATCGAGGTGAAGCCCAGCTTCCCGTGCTCGGGGACGGCCCCGAGCAGGTGGAAGACGTTCCCGGTACGCCGTTCCGCGTCGAACCCGACCCCGAGCCGGTCCGCCATGCGCACGACCTCGCCGGGGCTGCGCCCGCGTAAGCAGGACGAGGAGCAATTGTCAGTCGCGGTGTAGAACTTCGGCTGATTTCCGGACATGAGGAGGCCGGTGGCCGGATCGTACGTGGCCCCGGTCGTCAGCACGGCGGCGCCGAACGGATGCGTGGTGCCGCCGATCCGCAGGTTGATCTCGCACAGCAGCGCCGCGTACCCGGCGTCGGCCTTCAGCGTGAAGAAGTCCATGCCGAAGATCCCCACCACGCCCCGGTCGGCCAGGACGCGGGCGATCCGCTCGGCGGACGAGCCCACCTCGGACCGGTACTCGCTCGCCGCGGGGAACGTGCACCCCTGGTAGACGTGGCCGTTGGGCCCGCCGAGCACCTGGTCGTGCGTGGCCAGCACCCGGGCCTGGCCGCCCGGCGTGATGCAGGCCAGCGCGCTCGGGTAGAACAGCGGCCGGTGCTCGATGAACTCCTCGACCACCGCCCCCCGGTCCCTGATCTTCGTGGTGAAGTCGGCCCAGGTCTCCCCGGAGGCCGAGAAGCTGGTCTGGGACCTGTCGGCCTTGGTGACGATCGCGTTGCCGAGCCCGGAGTAGCTGTCGTTCAGCTTGACCATCACCCGCTCGCCCGGCAGCGCCTCGATCGCCTCCTCGATCTCCAGCACGTGCCGGACGTCGCCGAAGCCCCGCGGCATCGGCACGCCCGCCTCGTGGCCGACCTCGCGCGCCCCGCTCTTGGAGCCGTAATAGGCCAGGGAGGTGGCAGGTCCGTAGAGGGGGACGTTGAGTAACGCGGCGAGCTCCTCCTCGAGCTCGCTCAGGACGAACGGCACCAGCCAGGCGTCTCCATCGACGGCCGCGCGCACTTGCTTCAACACGTCCGGACGCGCGAGCAGGGCCTTGGTCAGCGGCTGAGACCAAGGGTCGTCGAGGCTGATCAGCGTGAGCCTCTTGGCTGCGTCATCCGGGTCCGGCAGGAACGCGAAGTAGTAGTCGATGATGTCGGGATCGATGGGCGCGGAGGAGAGGTAGACCACCTTCACCCCGGGCTCGCGCAGCGTGAGCAGCAGGAACAGCAGCCGCTCCTCGTAGGACCTGGCCGCCGTGATCCGGCGGAGCTCATCCTGTGGAAGGGAGAGCGAGGGTACGACCACCAGGGTCCCCTCGCCCGGCTCGAAGATGCTCAACCCAGCATACTTCTCCCCGAACGGGATATTAGTGATCATATTGCGAGTGAAACACGCATTCTTCTCAAATGCAGCCATCGCCGAAGTGTGATGACCATGACATAAGGTGACAGGATTCGTAATCGCTGACCACGTTTGAACTGGCAGCATTGGGTCATGATCTACTGATCCGTTGTGACCATTTCCGGATCACCTGAACGTTCACGGGCCGTGACCACCTGGGGTTACGGACATGCTCACCGGAACTTTTGGAGTATCTGTCACCGCGGACTTGCGCCGGGGCGATAAAGTCGAAGCATCGCCATCGGGCTCACGGCCGACCGCTGTGTTCCCGGGCTGCAGCGGCGCTCGCGACCGACGAACGCAAAGCCCATGCTGACGATCTCGCGCACCCCAACCAGAGGGTGTGTTTTTTGATCCGCCGAGTGGCCGCTCGACCGGGGGGCCGCGGTGGGATGGACGAGTTTTCACAGCGGATGAGCCGCAGTGGTCAGACATATTAGGGCGCGCGGCGTGGACGGGACGGTGACATATGCGGGGACGTGAGCTTCGGGGGGAACTCGACGCGTTCCTGGCGGAGACCGAGCAGGATCTCGTGGCCTTTCGCCGCGACCTGCACATGCACCCTGAGCTGGCCTTCGCCGAATATCGCACGACGCAGCGGATCGCCGAGCGGCTCACCGCCGCCGGGCTGACCCCGTCGGTGCTCCCGCGCGGCACCGGGCTGATCTGCGACGTGGGCAGCGGCGACGGCCCGACCGTCGCGTTGCGCGCCGACATCGACGCGCTGCCCCTGCAGGACGAGAAGGACGTGCCCTACCGCTCCACCGTGGGCGGTGTCTGCCACGCGTGCGGCCACGACGTGCACACCACGGTCCTGCTCGGCACCTCGCTCTTCCTCGCCCAGCAGGCCGCCGCGGGCCTGCTGCCCGGCCGGGTGCGCCTGATCTTCCAGCCCGCCGAGGAGCTGCCCGGCGGCGCGCTCGAGGTCATGGCCCAGGGCGGCATCAGCGGCGTCGACCGCATCTTCGGCCTCCACTGCGACCCGCGCGTGGACGTCGGCCAGGTCGGGCTCAAGCCCGGCCCCATCACCTCGGCCTGCGACAAGCTGGTCGTCAGGGTGTCGGGCCCCGGCGGTCACACCGCCCGCCCCCACCTGACCGCCGACCTGGTCTTCGCGCTGGCCAAGATCCTCACCGAGCTGCCCGCCGCCCTGTCGCGCCGCGTCGACCCCCGGTCCTCGCTCAGCCTGGTCTGGGGCAAGGTCGAGGCCGGCACCGCGGCCAACGCGATCCCCGACGACGGCCTCGCCGCCGGTACGGTCCGCTGCCTCGACGAGGGGGCCTGGCACGCCGCGCCCGACCTGATCAAGTCGTTGCTGGAGTCGGTGGCCGGCGCCTACGGCGTGGAGGCCGAAATGGACTACACGCGCGGCGTGCCGCCGGTGGTCAACGACGAGGTCAGCGTCGAGATGCTGGCCGAGGCCACCGAGCGCGTGCTGGGCGCGGGCGCGGTGGTCCCGACCCAGCAGTCGCTCGGCGGCGAGGACTTCGCGTGGTACCTCGAGTCGACCCCCGGCGCGTTCGCCCGCCTGGGCACGCGCTCGCCCGACGGCATGACGTACGACATCCACCAGGGCACCTTCGACGTCGACGAGAAGGCGATCGCGATGGGCGTGCGCGTCATGGCCGCCACCGCGCTGACCGCGCTGTGGGAGGTCGGCCCGCTCGACCCGGTCACCACCGCGATGGCCAAGTAGTCCTGCGACAGCTTGTCGTCCCCCGCCGTACTACGGCGGGGGACTTTTTTCATGGCCGCGGCAAGGTGCCGAAGACCACGGGCAGCCGCAGCGCCGACTGTCCGGGGGAGAGCGTGATCTTCGTGCCCGCCGGGTAGCGCAGGGTGTAGTCGACGTCGGTCGAGATGATCACCAGGCCCAGCCGGTGGCCCTTCTTGAACAGATAGTCCGTCGGCTGGAAGTCCCACGTGAACGCGTACTCGTTGCCCGGGCGCAGGGCCTCGGTCCGGTCCGGGCGGTGCCGGTTGCGGACGTCCAGCCAGCCCCTGGTGACGATCTTGTACGGGGTGGTGGCCGTGCCGAGCGTCCTGAGCGTCGTGCAACCCGTGTCACCCGGGATGCCCTGGCCGTAGCAGTAGTTCTGGCCGGTCGAGACCAGCGCGCCGGTGGCGCGGACGTCCGTGCCGTAGTCCACCAGCAGGGCCGTCAGGTACGGCGAGGCGCCGTCCTTCAGCGAGGCCCGCACCGACACCGTCGGCGTGCCGGAGATCCGCACGTCGGAGGGCAGGTCACCGGTCAGGTACGCCAGCCGGTTCGGGTCGGAGCCGGTCGCCTCCACCAGTTGCTCGGCCGTCCTGGCCTTCTGGTCCGTGAACGACTCCCTGGCCGAGCGCGGGCTGGGCAGCAGGCCCAGCTTCGAGCCCGAGCCCAGCCAGAGCGGCACCGTGGTCGCGCCGGGCAGCGGCCACGAGGCGTGCTGGTTCCACTGGCCGGGCGCGATCTCCACGTCGGCCTGCGGCTCGCGCATGATGCCCGAGTCGATCCCGTACAGCCAGTAGTCGAACCAGCCGTGCAACTGGCGCAGCCACTCGGCCGTGCGCAGGTTGAAGGGGTTCATGTGGGTGCCCTGGTGCAGCCAGATCTTGCGTGGCACGTGCCGCTTGGCCAGGGCGTACCACCACTGGGCGAACTGCTTGGTCTTGACGTTCCAGTCGTTGAGCCCGTGCACGAGGAAGACGCTGGCCTTGACCTTGCCGACGTCGTTCAGGTAGTTGCGGGCGTCCCACATCGGGCTGTAGTCGCCGGTGATCCGGTCCTGGGCCGTGGTGATCCCGTCGATCAGGGCGCCGCAGGCCGCCTGGCCGTTCTCCCTGGTCAGCACGTATTTGGCGAGTACGTCCAGGTCCTCGCCCTGGAAGCCGCCGGGGGCCAGCACGCCGCCGTTGGCGCGGTAGTAGTCGTACCAGCTGGAGATCGCGGCGATCGGCACGATCGTCTTCAGGCCCTCCACGCCCGTCGCGGCGACCGCGTTGGGCAGCGTGCCGTTGTACGAGACGCCGATCATGCCGACCTTGCCCGTGGACCAGGTCGCCTCGACCGGGTTGCCGTCGGCGTCGAAGCCCTTGGCGCGGCCGTTCAGCCAGTCGATCGCGGCCTTCGGGCCGGCCGTCTCGTTGCGGTCGCCGCTGGTGGGGCAGCCGGTGGCGCGGCCGCTGCCGAGGTTCTCCACCAGCGCCACGGCGTACCCGCGGGGCAGGAAGTAGTTGTCGTAGTAGCCGTCGAACGGCTCGGAGGCCAGCTTGTTCGTGGCCGAGGCGAGGGTGGGCAGCGGGTTGCCGTTCGCGTCCACGTCCACGAGGTGGTTGGCGACGTCGTTGCCGCCGGCGTAGTACGGGCTGGCCTCCATGATGACCGAGACCTTCAGGCCCTGGTCGGTCTCCTTGGGGCGCAGGATGTCCACGGCCACCCGGTCGGGCCGGCCGTCGTTGTCGCTGTCAGTGCCCTCGACCTCGACGAACACCGTCTGCTTGACGGCGTCCGCCCGGGAGAAGACGGGCTGCGTGGCGCGGTTCTCGACCTTGATGGCCGGTGTCCCGGCCGTGGCGGGGGTGGTTCCACTCAGGGCCACGACGAGCAGCGTGGCCAGCGGTACGGTCAGGACCTTCCAAGGGTGCATACGGGCTCCGAGCTCAGATTTCCACCGTCTGTCGGAATCTCCGTCATGACCCGCCCCGACACAAGGGTCAAAGTTGGGCAAATCTTTCCGTGTGTCACGGATTGGGTTGAATTGGCGCGTCAGGTCACGGACGCGAGTGATGTCGATAACGGAGCGGTTGCGACCCTGTGTGCTGGTTTGGTTCGCCCTGGTCAAGCAACTATCTTCCGTGCAGGTGCCGTACGTGCTTCGCGTGTGCGATGAAGTATCGACAGCGGCGAAGACGACGGGGAAAGGGAAGGGAGTCGCCTTGCTCGGCAAGCGATTCAACAGGATGGCGATCGGCTCGGTAGCCGGGGTCATGCTCATGGCAGTTGCCGCCTGTGGTGGCGGCGGCGGGGGCACCACGGCCAGCGAGGCGCCGAGCAGCGCCGGCGCGAGCAGTGAGGCGCCGAAGGGCGGGCTCAAGGTCGGGCTGGCGTTCGACGTCGGCGGGCGCGGTGACAAGTCCTTCAACGACGCGGCCTACGCCGGTCTGGAGAAGGCCAAGACGGACCTCAACGCGGAGATCAAGGAGCTGAGCCCGGCGGCCGACGGCTCCAACCGCGGCGACCTGCTGCGCCAGCTCGCCGACGCGGGTTACAACCCGATCATCGGCGTCGGCTTCGCGTACGGCGACGACATCAAGAAGACGGCGGCCGAGTACCCCGACATCCAGTTCGCGGTGGTCGACTCCGCCTCCAACGGGCCCAACGTGACCGGCCTGCTGTTCGCCGAGGAGCAGGGCTCCTACCTGGCGGGCGTCGCGGCGGCCACCAAGTCCAAGTCCAACCACGTGGGCTTCGTCGGCGGCGTCGAGAACGACCTGATCAAGAAGTTCGAGGCGGGCTACGTGGCCGGCGTGAAGTCGGTCAAGCCGGACGCCAAGATCGATATCAAGTACCTCACCCCCGACGGTGACTTCTCCGGCTTCAAGGCCCCCGACAAGGGCAAGGTCGCGGCCGAGAAGATGTACCAGGACGGCGCCGACATCGTCTACCACGCCTCCGGCGACTCGGGCCTGGGCGTGTTCCAGGCGGCGGCCGCGGCCAAGAAGAAGGCCATCGGCGTCGACTCCGACCAGCGCCAGACGGTCAAGGAGACCGACCTGCAGAGCGTCATCATGACCTCGATGCTCAAGCGCGTCGACGTCGGCGTGTTCGAGTTCATCAAGGCCTTCCAGGGCGGCGCCAAGGGCGGCAGCAACACCACGTACGACCTCAAGGTCGACGGCGTGGGCCTGTCCACCACCGGCGGCGAGATCGACGACATCAAGGACAAGCTCGACGCGGCCAAGAAGGACATCGTCGACGGCAAAATCACGGTTCCGTCGAAGCCGTAATCGGGGTAGGAGTGACAGCTGAGGGCCCGGAGTCCCCACTTCGGGCCTTCTGTCTATCCCCCGCCCCCCGCTAGGAGAGGCGAAATGAGTGCTGACACCCTGGCCACGGCGAAACCCGCTGTAGAGCTGGAGGGCATCACCAAGCGTTTCCCCGGTGTCGTCGCGAACCACGACATCCGCATCACCGTAGAACCGGGCACGGTGCATGCCATCGTCGGGGAGAACGGCGCGGGCAAGTCCACGCTGATGAAGATCCTGTACGGCATGCAGAAGCCGGACGAGGGCAGCATCAAGATCAACGGCGCCGAGGTCAGCTTCCGTACGCCGAGCGACGCCATCGGCGTCGGCATCGGCATGGTCCACCAGCACTTCATGCTGGCCGACAACCTCACGGTGCTGGAGAACATCGTCCTCGGCGCCGAGCCGAAGAAGGTCGGCATGCTCGACCTGGCCTCCGCCAGGAGGCGCATCACCGAGCTGGCCGAGAGCCACGGCCTGCGGGTCGACCCCGACAAGCTCGTCGAGGACCTCGGCGTCGGCGACCGCCAGCGCGTCGAGATCCTCAAGGTCCTCTACCGGGGCGCGCGCATCCTCATCCTCGACGAGCCGACGGCCGTGCTCGTGCCGCAGGAGGTCGAGGAGCTCTTCCAGAACCTGCGCGAGCTCAAGGCCGACGGCCTGACCGTCATCTTCATCTCCCACAAGCTCGACGAGGTGCTCGGCATCGCCGACGCGATCACCGTGATCCGGCGCGGCACCACGGTCGCGAGCGTGAACCCCGGCGACGTCACCGCCCGCCAGCTCGCCGAGCTGATGGTCGGCAGCGAGCTGCCCACGCCCGAGACCCGCGAGTCCACGGTGACCGACGTCGTGACGCTGCGGGTCGCCCAGGTCACCATGGAGGCCGACGGCTACCACGCCTCCGCCGACCCCGCCAAGCTGCGCGAAGAAGGCAAGCGGCTGCTCCTCGACGACGTGTCGTTCGAGATCCACCGCGGCGAGATCCTCGGCATCGCCGGCGTCGAGGGCAACGGCCAGTCCGAGCTGATCGAGGCGATCATGGGCATCCGGCCCGCGCACGGCAGCATCGAGCTGGACGGCCAGGACATCAGCGACTGGTCCACGCTCAAGCGCCGGGAGTCCGGCATCGGCTACATCCCCGAGGACCGGCACCGGCAGGGCCTGCTGCTGGAGGCCTCGCTGTGGGAGAACCGCGTGCTCGGCCACCAGACCAGGCGGCCCGCGCGCAGCGGCATCTGGATCAACCGGCGGGCCTCGAAGGCCGACACCGAGCGCATCGTCAAGGACTACGACGTGCGCACGCCCAGCGTCGACACCCTGGCCCTGGCCCTGTCGGGCGGCAACCAGCAGAAGCTGATCGTGGGCCGCGAGATGAGCGGCGAGCCGAGGTTCCTCATCGCCGCCCACCCCACCAGAGGCGTGGACGTCGGCGCGCAGGCCGCCATCTGGGACCACCTGCGCAACGCCAGGGCGGCCGGGCTGGCCGTGCTGCTCATCTCCGCCGACCTCGACGAGCTGATCGGCCTGTCCGACACGCTCCGGGTGATCTACCGCGGACGGCTCGTGGCCGCGCTCGACCCTTCCGACATCACGCCCGAGCGGCTGGGCGGCTACATGACCGGCGCCATCGCCGGCACTGAGGAGACGTGATGCCCGCCGGGCTCAACCGGGCGCTGCTCACCGTGGCGGGCGCCGTCGTCGCCATCGTCCTCGCGATCGCGATCTCCAGCGTGGCGATCATCGCGGCGGGCGCCAGCCCGTTCGACGCGTTCGCCGCCTTCTTCGACTTCGGCGCGACCCCGCGGGCCGTCTCCAACGGCATCGCGACCTTCCTCAACCGGGCCGTGCCCCTGTTCATCGCCGGTCTCGCGGTGGCCGTCGGCTTCCGCATGAACCTCTTCAACATCGGCGTGGAGGGCCAGTACCGGCTCGCGGCCATCGTCGCGGCGTACGTGGGCTCGACGTTCGAGGCGCCCGCGCCGATCCAGATCGCGGTGATCATCGTGGTCGCCGCGGCCGTCGGCGGCCTCTACGCGCTGATCCCCGCGGTCATGAAGGTGACCAGGGGCGTGAACGAGGTCATCGCCACGATCATGCTGAACTACATCGCGATCAACCTGACGTCCTACCTCGTACGCGGCCCCTTCGCGGGCCAGCGCGCCGCGGGCCAGCTCACCACGACCACGCCGCAGCTGCCCGAGTCGGCCATGTTCCCCAACCTGAACTTCCTGTTCGACGGGTTCGGCCTGCTCCCGCCCACGCGCGGCGGCGGCCTGTGGGGCTTCCTGACCGTGGCGATCGTGCTCGGCGTGGTGGTCTGGGTGCTGCTGGAGCGGACCAGGTTCGGCTTCAACGTCAAGGCCAGCGGCCTCAACGGCCCGGCCGCCCTCGCCTCCGGCGTCAACCCCAAGACGATGGTCATCGCGGCGATGGTGCTGTCCGGCGCGATCGCCGGGCTCATCGGCCTGCCCGAGATCCTCGGCGACAAGGGCGCTTTCAACTCCAACTTCACCGCCGGACTGGGCTTCCTCGGCATCGCGGTGGCGCTGCTCGGCCGGAACAAGCCCGTCGGCATCGCGGTCGCCGCGCTGCTGTTCGCCTTCCTCGACCGGGCGCAGGGCGCGCTGCAGATCGCGAACGTCCCGCCGTCCGTCATCACGATCATCCAGGGCGTCACCGTCCTGCTGGTCGTCGTGGCCAACGAGGTGACGAACCGGCTCGCGCTCAGACTCGAGGAGCGCCGGGCCGCCCAGAAGCTCGGCATGAACACTCCGGTTGAGGTGGCAGCATGACCAGGTTCACCAAGTACCACCTGGTGCTCGTCAGCATCGCCGCGCTCATCCTGCTGATGTCGCTGGTGCGCGTCGTGTCCGGCCAGAACGACATCACCTCGTCCGGCACGTTCGCCGCCGCCCTGCTGCTGGCGGTGCCGATCGGCCTGGCCGGCCTCGGCGGCCTGTGGGCCGAGCGGGCCGGCGTGGTCAACATCGGCCTCGAAGGCATGATGGTGCTCGGCACCTGGTTCGCCGGCTGGGCCGGATACCAGTGGGGAGCCTGGGCCGCGCTGCTGGCCGGGCTGCTCGGCGGCGCGCTCGGCGGGCTCATCCACGCCATCGCGACCGTGTCGTTCGGCGTCGACCACATCATCAGCGGTGTCGCGATCAACCTGCTCGGCCCCGGTGTCACCCGCTTCCTGTCCGAGGTGCTCTACAAGGAGGGCACCCACGCGGGGGACGCGGGCGCCGGCATCACCAGCTCGCCCGCGATCACCTCGCCCGCGCCGTCGGTCAGCCTGCCACTGCTCTCCGACGGGCCCGACCTGCTGGGCAAGCTGGAAGGGACCCACTGGTTCCTCCTCTCGGACCTGGCGGGCATCCTGCGCGGGCTCACGCACGACGTGAACGTGCTCGTCGTCCTGGCGGTCCTGCTGCTGCCCGTGACGTTCTTCGTGCTCTGGCACACCGCGTTCGGGCTGCGGCTGCGCTCGGCGGGCGAGAACCCGTGGGCGGCCGAGTCGCTGGGCGTGAACGTCTACCGGATCAAGTACGTCGCGGTCGTCATCTCCGGCGCGTTCGCCGGGCTCGGCGGCGTGTTCCTGGTCTTCGTCTCCACCAAGTACGTCGAGGGCCAGACGCAAGGGCGCGGCTTCATCGGCCTGGCCGCCATGATCTTCGGCAACTGGCGCCCCGGCGGGCTCGCCGTCGGCGCCTCGCTGTTCGGCTACGCCGACGGTCTCCAACTGCGCAGCAACCAGGCGATCACCTCGTTCTTCCTGTTCGGCGCCGTGCTGCTGCTCGGCTACCTGATCGGCAGGGTCCGCCGGATGTTGTCGCCCGACCGGCCCGCCGAGCTCGCGGCCAGGGGCGCCAGGGAATATACGCTGATGGCGGTCGCCGCCGCGGGCATGGTCGTGCTCTTCTGGCTCTGGCGGACCGTCGACCAGCTGCCGAACGAGTTCGTCTTCATCACACCACACGTGCTCACGCTGCTCGTGCTCATGGTGGCTTCGCAGCGGCTGCGAATGCCCAAGGCCGACGGCGTGCGCTACCGCCGGGGGGAACAACATTGAGCACCATCGACTGGGACGGCCTGCGTAACGTGGCCGCGGAGGCCATGCGGAACGCGTACGCGCCGTACTCGAAGTTCCCCGTGGGGGCGGCGGCGCTGGTGGACGACGGGCGGATCGTCTCCGGCTGCAACGTCGAGAACGCCTCCTACGGCCTGGGCCTGTGCGCCGAGTGCGGCCTGGTGTCGGCGCTGCAGGCGTCGGGCGGCGGCCGGCTGGTGGCCTTCACCTGCGTGGACGGGCACGGCGAGCTGCTGATGCCGTGCGGGCGCTGCCGGCAGCTGCTGTACGAGTTCGGCGGCGAGGACCTGCTGGTCGAGACCGTGGACGGGCCGAAGCGGATGGCGGGGATCCTGCCGTACGCGTTCGGTCCCGAGGACCTCAGCCGGAGCGCCTGAGCCATGGACGCCATCGAGGTCATTCGCGGCAAGCGCGACCGGGGCGAGCTGACCACGGCCCAGATCGACTGGGTGATCGACGCGTACACCCGCGGCGTGGTCGCCGACGAGCAGATGTCCGCGCTGGCCATGGCCATCCTCCTGAACGGCATGAACCGGCGCGAGATCGCCGACTGGACCCAGGCCATGATCCGCTCGGGCGAGCGCATGGACTGGTCGGCGCTCGACCGGCCCACCGCCGACAAGCACTCGACCGGCGGCGTCGGCGACAAGATCACGCTGCCGCTGGCGCCGCTGGTGGCGGCGTGCGGGGCGTACGTGCCGCAGCTCTCGGGCCGCGGGCTCGGGCACACCGGCGGCACGCTCGACAAGCTCGAGTCGATCCCCGGCTGGCGGGCCTCGCTCTCCAACGACGAGATGCTGCAGGTCCTGCGCTCGGCGGGCGCGGTCGTGTGCGCGGCCGGGTCGGGGCTGGCGCCCGCCGACAAGAAGCTGTACGCGCTGCGCGACGTCACCGGCACCGTCGAGTCGATCCCGCTGATCGCCTCCTCGATCATGTCCAAGAAGATCGCCGAGGGCACCGGCTCGCTCGTCCTCGACGTGAAGGTGGGCTCCGGGGCGTTCATGAAGACCCCTGAGACGGCTCGGGAGCTGGCCGAGACCATGGTGGCCCTGGGGACCGACGCGGGGGTCCGCACGGTGGCGCTGCTGACGGCGATGGACCGGCCGCTGGGCCGGGCCGTGGGCAACGCGCTGGAGGTCGCGGAGTCGGTCGAGGTGCTCGCCGGCGGCGGGCCCGCCGACGTCGTGGAGCTGACGGTACGGCTGGCGCGCGAGATGCTGGAGGCGGCCGGGGTGTCGTCCGGCAAGGACCCCGCGAAGGCCCTCGCCGACGGGTCGGCCATGGACGCGTGGCGGCGGATGATCGTGGCGCAGGGCGGCGACCCCGACGCCCTGCTTCCCCGGGCGGCGGAGACCCTGACCGTGGAGGTGCCCGCGTCCGGGGTGCTGACCCGGCTGGACGCGTACGCCGTGGGGCTGGCCGCCTGGCGGCTCGGAGCCGGCCGGGCGCGCAAGGAGGACCCGGTGTCGTTCGGGGCCGGGATCACCCTGCACGCCAAGCCTGGGGATCTGGTGCGCGCGGGGCAGCCCCTGATGACGCTGCACGCGGATGAGACGGCCCGGTTCGAGCGTGCCCTGGAGGCGCTGGAGGGCGGCTACGCGGTGGGCCCGACGAGTGGGGACCAGTTGCCCCTGGTCATCGACCGCATCACCGCTTCCTGACGAGCCCCGCCCCGAGGGGCGCTCGCTTCTCGCCGCAGCGGCCTGGAAGGGCTATGGGGTCGCTGCGCGAAAGGACGCCGGGGGATGGGTCAGCGGGCCAGGGCCGGGGCGTCGGCGAAGATCTCGGTCAGGACGGCCCGCTGCGTGGGGAGGGCCTCGGCGTGGCGGGCGCGGCCCTCGTCCGTGATGCAGACGAACACGCCCCGCCGGTCCGCGTCGCAGACCCCGCGCGACACGAGCGCGGCCTTCTCCAGGCGGGCCACCACCCGGGACAGCGCGCTCTGGCTCAGGTGGACCTCGTCGCAGAGCTCCTGGATGCGCAGCTTCCTGTCGTGATGGACGATCCGGTCAAGCACCTCGAACTCGCTCGGCCCCAGCCCATGCCGATCTCCCAGCTCACGCTCCAGGGCGCACATGGCCTTGGCGTGCTTGGCCAGGACGTAATGCCAGGTGTCGACCACGAACTCCTCGTCCATGTCGCGGAGGTTACCACTTCGCTAAAACTGATGCAACGGCATTAAATGCGTTTGCATTAGATGCAGACGCATGTATTGTTCTGTCCCATGTCCTCTTCCTCATCCCGTTGGGGCGCGCTCGCCGTGCTCTGCGCAGTGATCTTCCTTGACGCCCTTGACGTCTCGATGGTCGGTGTCGCCCTTCCCGCCATTCAGCACGACCTGGGCCTGAGTACGTCATCTCTGCAATGGGTGGTCAGCGGCTACGTGCTCGGCTACGGCGGTCTTCTGTTGCTCGGGGGCAGGACCGCCGACCTGCTCGGGCGGCGCAGGGTGTTCCTGGTCGCTTTGGGGGTCTTCGCCGTTGCGTCGTTGCTCGGTGGCATTGTGGACGACGGTGGGCTGCTGATCGCGGCCCGGTTCGTCAAGGGTGTGGCCGCCGCGTTCACCGCACCCGCGGCTTTGTCGATCATCACGACGACCTTTCCTGAGGGACCGGAGCGCAACAAGGCGTTGAGCATCTTCACCGCCTCCGGTGCCAGCGGCTACTCGCTGGGCCTCGTGCTGTCCGGTCTGCTCACCGAGATCGGCTGGCGCTGGACGCTGTTGATGCCGGTTCCCGTGGCGCTGATCGCGCTGCTGGTCGCGCCGCGGGTGCTGCGCGGCCGTGACGAGCGGGCCGAAGGCGGTCACGACCTGATCGGCGCCGTGCTGATCACCGCCTCCATGCTGCTGCTGGTGTTCACGGTCGTGCAGGCGCCCGAGGCCGGTTGGACCTCGCTGCAGACCATCGGCTCGCTGGTGGCGGTGGCCGTGCTGATCGGCCTGTTCGTCTTCGCCGAGCTGCGGACGCGGCACCCGCTGGTGCGCCTCGGCATCCTGCGCTCCGGCCACATCGTCCGCGCCAACCTGGGGCTGCTCATCCTCATGGGCTCGTACGTGGCCTTCCAGTTCGTGGCCATGCAGTACTTCCAGAACCTCCTCGGCTGGTCGGCCCTGGGCACCGCCCTGGCGTTCCTGCCCGCCGGCCTGCTGGTCGCGGTCACCTCGACCAAGATGGGCGACTTCGCCGACAGGTTCGGCACCGCCAAGCTGATCGTCATCGGCTCCGCCGCGCTGGCCGGCGGGTACGCGATGTTCCTCGGCATCGACCGCAACCCCAGCCTGGGCGGCCTGGTCATCCCGGGCATGCTCCTGATGGGCATCGCGTTCGCGCTGTCGTTCCCCTCGCTGAACATCCAGGCCACCACCGGCGTGGACGACGACGAGCAGGGGCTGGCCTCCGGGCTGCTCAACACCTCCGGCCAGGTGGGCGGCGCGATCGTGCTGGCCGTGGTCACCGCCGTGCTCACCTCGGGCGGCGGCGAGACGCTCTCGATCGGCTCGCTGCGCTCGGCGATCCTGGTCTCGCTGGTGCTGGCCCTGGTCGGGCTGGTGATCTCGGCGACCGGGCTGCGCGCCCGCAAGGCCGTGGCCGTCGAGAGCGAGAACGCCAAGGTCTACGAGACCGTCTGACCCTCGTCACGAGAAGGCCCCGTCGCACGCGGCGGGGCCTTCTCGTCATTCCAGGGCACCGATCGGGAAGTCGTAGCCGATCTCCTCCTCGTCGTCCCCGCGCTCCGCGCTCTTCCCCGACCGTACGTCGACCTTGGTCAGGTAGGCGTCCTCCTCGTCCTCGTCCGGCTGGCGTACGAGGACCTCGCCGGTGCTGAGCCAGCGTTCGACCGCGATCACGCCGTAGTCGCTCAGGGCCGTGCGGGGGCCGAAGACGCGGCCGGTGCGGGCGTTCATGGTGACGAGCCGCTCGTCCGCCGACACCAGGGCCAGCGTGCGGCCGTCCGGGGAGAGCGCGGCGCCATGCTCGATGAGGCCCGGGTCCACGCGGTACCCGCGGCTCGCGCGGCGCTTCGCGCCCTGGACGGTGAGGGTGGTGACGGACGCGTGGCCCGGTACGTCTTTCACGTCCACCTCGTCGCTGACCACCCGCGTGCCGTCGTTCCCCACGGCCAGGATCTTGATCTTGGCGCCTTTGACGTGCCGGGTCCTGCCGGTGTCGAAGTCGAGCAGCGCGCCGTCGGCGGCGCCGAAGTCGAGGGCGAAGTAGCGGCCGTCGGGCGAGGAGGTGATGTGCGGGAGGGTCTCCTCGTGCTCGATGTCGATCTTCTTGACGACGCCCGTGGGCAGGTCGTGCACCACGTACGTGCCGTCGCGGTGCCGGTAGGCCAGGCGGTGGCCGTCCTGGCTGATGGCGAGGGGCAGGGCGAGGAGCGTCTCCTCGTCGTAGCCGGCGCGCGCGGCGTGCAGCCGCCACTCCTTGCCCGACGTCGTCGTCAGCCGCCACTGGCCGCACGGCTGCGGGTCGCTGGAGTCGGTGGCGTCGCCCTCGCAGTAGCTCGTGTGCGCGTACCGGATGGGGTCGCTCAGCTTGTCCGGCATCGCCGTGGGGACGTCGTCCGGTGACGGGAGGTCGGTGCTGAGGTCACCGGCCGCGCGCTCCAGGTTGCCCGCCAGGGTGCTCGCCGCGATCACCACCAGGGCCGCGAACGCGCCGACGACCCCCGCGGACACGGTCGCCCACATGGCGACGCGGCCCCTGCGCCGCCTGCCGATGCGGGTCAGGACGGGCTCGGAGAGGTTGGTGTGCGGCATCTCGGCCGCGATCCGGACCAGGGCGGCACGCAGTCCGGGCTCGTCGGCGTCCGACGCCTGCGCCGGGGCCGCCCACGGGGTGGACTCCGCCTCCTCCTGGGGGTCGCCCGGCGCCGCCCAGGCCGCCTCCTGCCCGTCGCCGGGCGCAGCGGGCTCCGACGCCGCTCCCTGGGCGTCACCCGGTTCTGAAGCCTCCTCCTGCTGCTGCGCGTCACCCGGCTCCGGCACCGCCTCCTGCGCATCGCCCGGCACCGCCTCCTGGGCCTTGCCCGCCTCCGGGGACGGGGCGTCGCCCGGCTCCGCGGAAGGGGCGGCGGCGGGCTCTGTGGAAGGGGAGGCAGGCTCTGTGGAAGGGGCGGCAGGCTCTGAGGGAGAGGTGGCGGCCGGTTCCGGGGACGGGGGGTCGGCGGGTGGTTCGGGGTGGGTGAAGAGCTCGGGGTGTGCCGCCTGGAGGTGGGTGCGGGCCTGGCGGGCCTCCTCGTCCAGGGCGGCGGTCCACAGGCCCGTCACCATGGCCACCTGCTCCGGCGGAAGCCTGTCGTGGTAGCGCGCCACCAGCACGGCTCGGGCCGTGGGCGCCAGTACGGCCAGCACGTGCCCTTCGGGTGAGGACGAGGGCGAGGGTGAGGGCGGTGGCGCGGCGGCCAGGAAGCGCGCGTACAACTCCCGCAGCACCGTCACGGCCGGCTGGCCGTGGCGGATGGTGGACCAGCTGCGGCCCGCCGTGACCAACGCCTCGACCGCCAGCTCGCGGGCCCGGTCCGCGTCACCCGTCAGCAGGTACGCGGTCCGCGCGAACGACGTCGAGTAGTTGGCCAGAAAGGTCGATAAATCGGCAGACTTATTCACGTATATGACTCCTAGTGGGGTGATCAGGGTACTCGGCAGAGCGGACGCCCGGCCGCGACGTCGCATGCGGGCCCGCGAGCCGGGCATCTAAGGGGTATGCGCTCGCCAACCCCGCGAGCAGGCCGGTCGGCCCGCGTCCTCGCCCCGCTCGCCTGCCTGGCCCTGCTCACCGCCTGTGGCCAGGTCACCCAGACCGCCCTGCCGGAGCAGCCGGCCGCCACCCGTACGGATCGGCCGGAGCCCGGCACGCCGACGAGCACCGCCGAGGTGGACGTCCAGCGCGACGGGATCGAGCCTGCGATCGTCACTGCCGTCCGGTTCGCCGGCCACGGCACGTACGACCGCGTGGTCATCGACCTCAAGGGCAAGGTCCCCGGCTACAGCGTCCAGTGGGTGGACGAGCTCGCCGGGGACGGCTCGGGCAAGCCCATGAATGTGCGCGGCGGCGCGTACCTGCAGGTCACGCTCTTCCCGGCGAACGCCCACGACGCGAAGGGCAGGCTCACGTGGAACGGCGGCCCCGTCTTCCGCACCGGGCTGCGCAACCTCACCGACGTCGTCAGGACCGGCGACTTCGAGAGCCGCGTCGGCATCGGCCTGGTGCTGGCCAGGAAGGCCGCGTTCCAGGTCAAGGAGCAGGGCGGTGCCGGGCGCCTGATCATCGACGTGGCACACTGACGTCGTGGTGAGAAAGATCGAGGGCCCGGCCCGCATACCCGTACCCGGCGGAAAGCTCATCGACGAGCACATCGGCCGCGTCAGCAGCGGCGACGACGGGATCTCCATAGCGCACATGACCGCCCCGCCCGGCTGGGAGGAGCCGCCGCAGCGGCCGCAGTTCACCGAGTACACCCTGGTGCTGCGCGGCCTGGTGATGGTGGAGCACGCCGAGGGCACGACGGAGGTCGCGGCCGGGCAGTCGGTGGTGACGTCGCCGGGGGAGAAGGTTCGTTACAGCGCAGGTCCGGAGGGCGCCGAGTACATCGCGGTGTGCCTGCCCGCCTTCTCCGCGGAGAGCGCCGGGCGCGACTGAACCATTCGGGAAGGACGTCCTATCATGGCCAGATGAGTCCCACGCTTGACGAGATCCGTCGGGCTCCCAAGGTGCTGCTGCACGATCACCTCGACGGCGGGCTCCGCGCCGAGACGATCATCGAGCTGGCCAGGGAGACCGGTTACGATCGGCTGCCCACTGAAGACCCCGACCGCTTGCGCCACTGGTTCGAGGAGGCGGCCGACTCCGGCTCGCTCGAGCGCTATCTGGAGACGTTCGAGCACACCGTGGGGGTCATGCAGACGCGCGAGTCGCTCGTCCGCGTGGCCGCCGAGTGCGCTCAGGACCTCGCGGACGACGGCGTGGTCTACGCCGAGGTGCGGTTCGCGCCCGAGCAGCACACCACGATGGGCCTGAGCCTCGACCAGGTGGTCGAGGCGGTGCTCGACGGGTTCAAGCAGGGCTCGGAGGGGCGCGGCATCCGGGTCGGCACGCTGCTCACGGCCATGCGGCACAAGGCGCGGTCCATGGAGATCGCCGAGCTGGCCGTGCGCTATCGCGACGTGGGCGTTGTCGGGTTCGACATCGCCGGGGCCGAGGCGGGCTACCCGCCCACGCGGCATCTCGACGCGTTCGAATACCTGCAGCGGGAGAACGCCCACTTCACCATCCACGCGGGCGAGGCGTTCGGGCTGCCGTCGATCTGGCAGGCGATCCAGTGGTGCGGCGCCGACCGGCTCGGCCACGGCGTACGGATCATCGACGACATCTCCGTGTCCGACGACGGCTCCGCCAAGCTGGGGCGGCTGGCCGCGTACGTGCGTGACAAGCGCATCCCGCTGGAGATGTGCCCCACCTCCAACCTGCAGACCGGGGCCGCCCAGTCGATCGCCCAGCACCCCATCGGGCTGCTGCGGCGGCTGCACTTCAGGGTCACGGTCAACACCGACAACCGGCTGATGAGCTCGACGTGCGTGTCGCAGGAGTTCGCCAGGCTGGTGGAGGCGTTCGACTACGGCTGGGATGACCTGCAGTGGTTCACGGTCAACGCGATGAAGTCGGCGTTCATCCCGTTCGACGAGCGGCTGGCGCTGATCAACGGCGTGATCAAGCCGGGGTTCGCGCAGCTCAAGTGGCAGCCGTGAAACAGACCTACCGGTCCAGGACCGCGTTCGTGCTCGCCTGGGTGTGGCTGGCCTTCGTCGCGTTCAACGTCTGGGACCTGATCGCCCACTACACCGGCAAGTCGTCGCTGGTGGCGCTGGCCGTGCTCGGCGCGATCACCGCGCTGGTCTACGTGATCGCGCTGCGCCCCGCCACCGTGTTCACGGAGGCGGGGCTGGTCGGGCGCAACCCGCTGCGCACGACGTTCCTGCCGTGGGCCTCGGTCGAGGACGTGACGGTGTCCCACTCGATCAACGTCGAGTACGGCGACGAGCAGGTCCTGCGGCTGTGGACGCCGATGAGCAGCGCGCGGGAGCGGGCCAGGGCGCAGCGGCGCGGGGCGCCCAGGCAGCAGCGGGGGCGTTTCAGCACCGAGCCCACGCTGTCGAAGGCCGAGCAGGCGGCGGTCGAGGCGTTCGCGGGCAAGACGCACGCCGACTGGGTGGGCGAGCAGATCCGCGATCGCGCCGAGTCGGCCAAGCGCCGCGAGGAAGAGGCGGCGCCGGCCCGGGTCACGTGGTCCTACGACTCCATCGCGGTGCTGGCGGCGGCCGTGATCCTGGTGGTCGTGGCGATCGTCATCGCCTAGGCCGGTTGACGAAACGGGACATGCCCTCCCGGGCGATGCCCGACTCGTCCACCTGCCTGGCGGCCTCCGTCTCCCGTTCGAAGGCGCGCTCGACCTCGTCCGGGGACGGCCGCAGGAGCGCCAGGTGGACCGCCGTGGCCGTGCCCGGTCGAGTCCAGTGGCGCACGCGTTCGGCCGCCGCGTCCAGCAGCCGCTCCGGGGCGACGATCTCGTCCAGCAGGCCCGTGGCCAGGGCCTGCTCGGCGGTCATGCGGGTCGAGTCGAGCACCAGCCGCAGCGCCCTGGCGCCCACCAGGCGGGGGAGCAGGTAGCTCGCGGCGTTCGAGATGGACAGGCCGAGGTGGTTCTCCGGCAGGAAGTACTCGGCCGCCGGGGTGCCGATGCGGGTGTCGAAGCACAGCGTCCACTCGGCGGCCCCGCCCACGGCCAGGCCGTTGACCGCGGCCACGACCGGGACCCGCGTCTCCAGCACCGCCCTGGTCATGTCGTGGAAGAGCTCCACCTCCTCGATCAGCGACTTGCCGGCGGCCTCGTGGATGTCCTCGCCGGCCGAGAACGCCCGTCCGGTGCCGGTGACCACGATGCCCCTGGCGTCCTTGCCGCACGCGCGGACCGCGGCGGCCAGGTCCCGGCGCATGCCCGCGGTGAGGGCGTTGAGCTTCTCCGGGCGCGCGAGCGTGATCAGGGCCACGTCGTCGCGTTCGGTCACTTCGATCATGATCTCTCCTTGGTCTGCGAGGGAGCGCCGTTGCCTGGAGTGAGGCCCGTGAACTTGGCGAGGGAGCGCCGTCGCCTGGACTGAGGAGCGGCGGGAGCGTAGCGACCAGAGCGACGAGGGAAGGCGACGGCTCCAGGGCGACCGAGCCGGCCTCACGGAGTGAGGCCCGTAAACACAGCCGGGGTCGCGCGCTGGTCTCGTTCGGGGGAGAGGAGGTGGCGCTTCTCGATGCGGGAGGACGGGGTCAGCGTGAACCGCGCCACGAACTCCACGTACTCCGGGATCTTGAAGCGGGCCAGCCGCTCCCTGGCGTGGTCGATGACGCTCCTGGCCGTCTCGGCGTCCGGGGCGTGCCCGGGGCGGAGCTGGATGAACGCCTTGGGCAGCTCGCCGAACAGCTCGTCGGGAATGGGCACCAGAGCCGCCTGGAGGACCGCCGGGTGCTGGGTGAGCACGCCTTCCACCTCGGCGCACGAGATGTTCTCGCCGCCCCGCCGCACCATGTCCTTCACCCGCCCGGCGTGGTGGATGTAGCCGCGCTCGTCGCGGAAGCCGAGGTCGCCCGTGTGGTACCAGCCGTCCCTGAACGCGTGGGCGGTGGCCTCCGGGTGGTTCCAGTAGCCGTTCATCATGGGCGTGCCCCTGACCAGGATCTCGCCGGTCTCCGCGTCGAGCGTGACCTCCTTGCCCGGGTACGCGAGCCCCATGGCGCCGGTGCCGACGGTCTCCACGGCGTCGACGGGCACCCCCAGGTCGGGCCCGCTCTCCGTGGACCCGTACAGCTCGCGCCACGGCGCGCCCCAGCGCTCCTCGAACGCCTGGTGCAGGTCCGGCCGGATGCCCGAGCAGAGCACGAGGCGCATCCGGTTGTCGCGGTCGCGCGGGTGGGGCGGCTGCTTGTGCAGGAGGAGGGGCATCGAGCCGAGCACGTACGTGATCGTCGCCCCGTGCTCCCTGGCCGAGGCCCAGAAGCCGGAGGCGGAGAAGCGGGGGAGCACGACGAGGGGGATGCCGCCGACGAGGCAGAAGAGGGCGGCCCACTGGGGGTCGATGTAGGAGTAGGGCTGGGCGATCAGCATGACGTCGTCGTCGCGCAGGTGGGCCTGGTCGGCGATGAGCTGGGCGGTCCTGAGCCAGTAGCCGTGGGTGAGCATGCAGGCCTTGGGGAAGCCGGTGGTCCCCGACGTGTACTGAAAATTCGCGATTTCGTGGGTCAAGGCGGGGGGTTTGGCGCCCGGCTCCGGGTCGAGGAGGTAGACCGTACCGGGGATGTGCGGGGCGTGTTCGGCGGTGGTCAGGGTGGCCACGGCGCCCGAGTCGCGCAGGACGTGCTCCAGGTCGGCGGCGCGGTAGCGGACGTTCACCGGCACGGTGACCGCGCCCGCCTTCAGCACGGCCAGCCAGCTCAGCGGCCAGCCGGGGACGTTGTCCATCATGATCGCCACTCGGTCGCCCGGCCGGACGCCCTTGTCGATCAGCGCGGCGGCCAGGCCGTCGGACCGGGCGTCGGCCTCGGCGAAGGTGAGCGAGGTGCCGGGGAAACGGAGGAACTCGCGCGAGCCGTACGCGCTAGCGGCGTGCCTCATCAGGTCGGGGATCGTTGCGTGCATGCGGCGGCTCCCACGGGAAGTCGGGCAGCAGGGAGAGATCGAGGGTGGCCCGGGCCGGGGCGGACGCGCGGACGGCGGCCAGGCCGATCGTGACGAACTCGGCGCACACCTGCTCCAGCGTGGAGTCCCCGTCGGGGCGGTACCACTCGCTGGTGCCGGTGCACATGGACATCAGGGCGAGGCGGGTCAGCTTCTGGTCGGCGACGCGGAACACGTTCTGGGCGACGCCGTCCGCGAGGGCGTCCTTCCAGTGGGCCTCGTAGGCGTCGCGGAGGGCGATGATCTCGTCGTGGGCGGGTGAGCCGGAGGTGAGGGAACGCAGTTCGCCGTCCATGACGCGGCTGGTCATGGGGCTGAGCGCGTGGACGGAGGTGAGGGAGCCGATCAGCAGGGCGAGGCGGTCGGCGGGGCTCCGGACGTCGTCCAGCATGCGTTCCGTGGCGTCGATCAGCCCTTGCTGGGCGACGCGCATGAGGTCGGCGAGCAGGGATTCCTTGCTCGCCACATGGTGATATATCCCGGCATTGGTCATGTTGACCGCTTTGGCCAGATCGCGGATGCTCGTGGCCGCGTAGCCCTGCCGGGCGAACAGCAGCACCGCCGCCGTCCTGATCCGCCGGTTCGCATCCGCGTCCCGGTCGGTGAGGTCCAGAGTCCTACCGAACGTTCGGTCGCCCATGGTTGGAAAAATACCCCATGGCATTTGAAATCGCCATAGGTTGACACTGACACCGTGTCAGGCCCTAGACCTGGAGACATCATGTTCGGCATTGGAGATTTCGCCAGGCTTGGGCTGGTCTCGGTGCGCATGCTGCGTCACTACGACGCCATCGGCCTGCTGCGCCCCGCGCACGTGGACCCCGTCACCGGCTACCGGTCCTACCAGGCCGAGCAACTGTCCCGGCTCAACCGCATCGTCGCGATCAAGGACCTCGGCTTCACGCTGGAGCAGGTCAGCGCCATCCTCGACGAGAAGGTGAGCACGGAGGAACTGCACGGCATGGTACGGCTGCGCCGCGCCCAGCTCGAAGCCCAGATCAGCGCCGACCTGGCCAGGCTCCGGGGCGTCGAGGCGCGACTGCGCACCATCGAGCGGGAGGGGCACCTGCGTACGCCGGAAGTGGTCCTCAAGAACGTGAGCCCGATCCGGGTCGCCGAGCTCAGCGCCCTGGCGGCCGGCTACGAGCCCGAGCACATCGGCCCCGTCATCTCGCCCCTTTTCGTGGAGGTCTGTCGCCGGGTGGAGGCCGCCTCCGTACGGGTCACCGGCCCCGGGATCGCCTATTACCAGGAGGAGGACGACGGCTCCGTCCTGGTCCACGCCTGCCTGCCGGTCGCCGTACCGGCCGAGGGCGCGTACGACTGCCAGATCGTCGACCTGCCCGAGCTCCCGACCGCGGCCACGATCATTCACCATGGGTCGATGGAGGCGGTGGGGCCGACGTTCCAGGCGCTGGCCCACTGGATCGAGGAGAACGGCTTCCGTTCGCTCGGCCTGGCGAGGGAGATCTCGTTGCACTGCCCGGATAACCTCGACGAATGGGTCACGGAGCTCCAGATCGAGGTGACACCGGCGTAGTGGACACGACGGGGCTGGAGCCGCACCGGGCCGAGCTGACGGGCTACTGCTACCGCATGCTCGGCTCGGGGTTCGAGGCCGAGGACGCGGTGCAGGAGACGTTCGTCCGGGCGTGGCGCACGTACGACGCCGCGCGCGGGCCGCTGCGCGCGTGGCTGTTCCACCTGGCCACGAACATCTGCCTCGACATGCTGCGGGGCCCGCAGCGCCGCGCCCGCGCCATGGACCTGACCCCGGCCGCGACCCCGGGCGCCGGCCTCGGCGCGCCGCTCCCTCCCGAGCGGTGGATCCACCCGATCCCGGACGACCGGCTCAGCCCCGAGGAGCTGGTGGTGGCGAGGGAGACGGTCAGGCTGGCCTTCGTGGCCGCCCTGCAGCACCTCCCACCCCGCCAGCGCGCCGTCCTCCTCCTCCGCGACGTGCTGAAATGGTCTGCCGCCGAGACGGCGGACCTGCTGGACACCACCGTCACGTCCGTCAACAGCGCCCTGCAGCGCGCCCGCACCAAGCTCCCGGCCGTCGGCCCGGGTGACGAGGAGGTGGACGAGGGCCTGCTGGCCCGCTACGTGTCGGCGTTCGAGCGCTACGACGTGGACGGGCTGGTGTCGCTGCTGCACGAGGACGCGACGGAGTCCATGCCGCCGTTCACCTGGTGGCTGCGCGGGCGCGAGCACATCCGCGCCGTCATGGTCGCGGCCGAGGCCGACGC
Organism: Nonomuraea sp. NPDC005650; assembly: GCF_040605375.1. NCBI lineage: Bacteria > Bacillati > Actinomycetota > Actinomycetes > Streptosporangiales > Streptosporangiaceae > Nonomuraea > Nonomuraea sp. NPDC005650. Next base: position 49,276 of record NZ_JBEXCR010000018.1, on the reverse strand, counting down.
CGCCTGCGCCGGCGCCCGCCTGGTCCCGACCCGGGCCAACGGCTCCCCGGCCTTCGGACAGTACGTGGGCGGCGAGGCGTTCGCCCTGGTCGTCCTCGACGTCGCGGGCGGCCTCATCACCGGCGTCACCATCTATCTTGACCCCGGTCTGTTCCCCTTCTTCGGGCTGCCGATGAGTTTCGACCACGCGCTCCGTACTGAGAGGTGAAGGAGGAACACGACATGCCACAGATCGTCGAATTTCCCGAGCGTCCGTACATCGGGATCCGCAAGACCATCACCATGACCAGCTTCAACCTGGTCGGAGACCGGATCGGTGAGCTGATCGGCTGGCTCGCCCAGCGCGGGGTCTCCCCGGCCGACGCCCCGTTCTTCAGGTACGACAGCATCAACATGGCGGAGGACCGGCTGGTGGTGCAGGCGGGAGTGCCCGTTCCGGCGCCGATGGCGGGGGAGGGCGAGATCTTCGCCGACGTCCTGCCCGCGGGCCGCTACGTCACCACCTCCCACCACGGCCACCCGGACCAGCTGATGAGCGTCAATGCCGGGATGCTGAAGTGGGCCGCGGACCAGGGCCTGACCTGGGACATGACCGAGAAGGACGGGACGGAGCACTGGGGCTGCCGCTTGGAGCTCTACCAGACCAACCCGGCGATCGAGCCCGACCTGAACAACTGGGACACTGACCTCCAGTTCCGCCTGGCCTGACCTCCGGGGCGAGTTGACGCGGCGCGGAGTGGCGAAGAAGGAGAACCATCATGAAGCACCTGCTGCCGAGGCACGGGTGACCGAGTGAACGAGTCGCTGCTGCGTGAGCTCGTGCCCGCGGTGATCGGGGTCCTCGTCCGGCGCGGAGCGGACTTCGCGTCGGCCGAGGACGCCGTGCAGGAGGCCCTGATCAGGGCGCTGGAAAACTGGCCGGACGATCCACCGCGCGATCCGAAGGCCTGGCTCGTCACGGTCGCGTGGCGCAAGTTCCTCGACTCCACCCGCGCCGAGGACTCCCGGCGAGGGCGGGAACTCGCCGTGGAGGCCGAGCCGCCCGCCGGTCCGGCGCCCGCCACGGACGACACGCTGCGGCTCTACTTCCTGTGCGCGCATCCCACCCTGCCGCAGGGCTCGGCCGTCGCCCTGACGCTGCGCGCGGTCGGCGGCCTGACCACGCGGCAGATCGCGACCGCGTACCTCGTCCCCGAGGCGACCATGGCGCAGCGGATCAGCCGGGCCAAGCGGCGGCTCGCGGGGCTGCCGCTCGACCAGCCCGGCGACCTCGGCACGGTGCTGCGCGTCCTCTACCTCGTCTTCAACGAGGGCTACGGCGGCGACGTCGACCTGGCGGCCGAGGCGATCCGCATCACCCGCCAGCTCGTCGCCCTGACCGACGAGCCCGAGGTCGCGGGGCTGCTCGCGCTCATGCTGCTGCACCACGCCCGCCGCGCGTCCCGCACCGGCCCGGGAGGCCGCCTGGTGCCCCTTGGCGAGCAGGACCGATCGCGCTGGGACACCTGCCTGATCGCCGAGGGGGTGACGATCCTGCAGGCCGCGCTCGCCCGCGACCGGCTGGGCGAATACCAGGCGCAGGCCGCGATCGCCGCCCTGCACGCGGACGCCCGGAGCGCCTGCGAGACGGACTGGGTGCAGATCGTCGAGTGGTACGACGAACTGCTGCTCCTCACCGGCAGCCCGGTGGTGCGGCTCAACCGCGCGGTGGCGGTCGGGGAGGCCGACGGACCGCAGGCCGGCCTGGCGGCGCTCGCTGACGTGCCACCCGACCTGCCCCGCTACGCCGCGGTGACGGCCCACCTGTACGAACGCGCCGGCGACCTCGAGCACGCCGCCGAGCTGTACGCCGAGGCCTCCCGCGCCGCCACCAGCCTGCCGGAACGCGACCACCTCACCCGGCAGGCCGCCCGAGTGCGTCAACTGCCGCGTCCGTGAGCGCGGCCTCCGGGCCCTCTCGGCGCGAGTAACAACCAGATTTGGTTGTCCCGAACGTGGTACAACCAAATCTGGATGTAACTGGGGGTGCAATGGACGGGTTCATCGGGCGGGAGCGGGAGCTGGCCGTGCTCGGCCGCTACTTCGCACGAGTCGGCGCGGGTGATCGTCCAGGGCGGGCCATCCTCATGCGTGGCCGCCGCCGGGTGGGAAAGTCGCGCCTGGCGGAGGAGTTCATCCACCGGAGCGGCGTGCCCAGCCTCTTCTTCACCGCCGCCCACGAACCGCTCACCGATCAACTCGCGCGTTTCATCGAGGACGCCGCGGCCTCGGACCTCCCTGATGCCGCTCTCTTCGAAGGGGTGGCCCCGACCTCCTGGGACAGCGCGCTCCGGCTGCTCGCCCAAGCGGTTCCGCAGGACTCGCCCAGCATCGTGGTCCTGGACGAGCTGCCTTTCATGATCGCGGAAGACCCGCATCTCGAAGGCAGGCTGCAGCGGCTCTTCGACCGCGAGTTCTCCCGCCGGCCCATGCTGCTCATACTGATCGGCTCCGATCTGTCGATCATGGAGGCGATCAACCAGTACGACCGGCCGTTCTACATGCGGGCGTCGGAGATGGTGATCAATCCGCTCACCCCCGCCGACGTGGCGGAGAAGCTGGGCCTGGCACCCGCCGACGCCATCGACGCCTATCTCGTCACCGGCGGGCTCCCCATGATCCTCGACGAATGGCCGGTCGGCGCGACCGTGTCGGAATTCCTGAACGACGCCGTTCCCGACCCGACCTCGGCGCTCACCGTGAGCGGCGAACGTGCCATGGCGGCCGAGTTCCCGCCGGAGGCACAGGCCAGGGCTCTTCTGAAGGCCATCGGCTCGGGGCAACGCACCTTCTCCTCCATCTCCAAGGCGTCAGGAGGGATACCCGGCACGTCGGTCCAGCGTGGCCTGCAGATTCTCATGGAAAAGCGCATGGTCACGGCCGAGATGCCGCTGTCCGTCCGTCCCTCGAAGGACCGCCGCTACCACGTCGCGGACACCCACCTGCGATTCTGGCTCTCCTTCGTCGAACCGGGCATGCCGGAGATCGACCGTGGCCGCGGCGACCTCGTGCTGCGCCGTATCGAGCGCTCCTGGACGGCCTGGCGCGGTGCCGCGGTGGAGCCCGTCGTCCGCGAGTCGCTGCGGCGGATGGACGGCTTGCCCGAGGCGACCGGAGCCGTCGGCGGCTACTGGACCAGGACCAACGACCCCGAGATCGATCTGGTCGGCGCCGACCGGGAGCCGGTCGCCAAGAAGATCACGATGGTCGGCTCCGTGAAGTGGCTCGAGACCCGGCCCTTCGACCACCACGATCTGGGGGAGCTCATCGTCCACCGCTCCCGGATGCCGGGCGCCGACACCTCCACGCCGCTCTACGCGGTCTCACGCAGCGGCTGCGACGTGGAGGGGGTCAGGCACATCACCCCCGAGGAACTCCTCGAGGTCTGGCGGTAGGTTCAGAGGCCGAGGACGGCGGCCAGGTCGGTCTTCAGGGTGGCGAGGTCGCGGGCGGCCTGCTCGCGGGCCTGCGCGACCTCCTCCGTCACCGGCACCACGACCTCCAGGTAGCACTTCAGCTTGGGCTCCGTGCCCGAAGGGCGGACGATCACGCGGCCGTCGCCCGACAGCAGGTAGCGCAGCCCGTCCGTGGGCGGCAGGCCCCCGTCGCCCTTCGCCAGGTCGTCCGTACGCGTCACGGACCGGCCGCCCAGCGCGGCGGGCGGGTGGGCACGCAGGCGGGTCATGGCGTCGGCGATCAGCGACAGGTCGGACACCCGGAAGGAGAGCTGGGACGTCGCGTGCAGGCCGTAGCGGCGGGCCTGGTCGTCCAGGAGGTCCAGCAGGGTGCGGCCGGACTGCTTGGCCGCCGCGGCGACGCCCGCGACCGTGAGCGCCGCCCCGATCCCGTCCTTGTCGCGGACCGGCAGGCCCGCGTCGGAGCCGACGCTGTAGCCGATGGCCTCCTCGTAGCCGAAGACCAGCCCAGGACCCGCCTTGATGATCCACTTGAAGCCCGTCAGCGTCTCGCCGTAGCGCACCCCGTGGGCCTGGGCGATCTTGCCCAGCAGGGTCGAGGAGACGATGGTGGTGGCCACCATGCGGTCGCCGGCGGTGTGGGTGATCACGTGCTCGGCCAGCAGGCCGCCGACCTCGTCGCCGGTCAGCATGCGGCACGTCCCGTCCGGCAGCGGCACCCCCACCGCGCACCGGTCGGCGTCGGGGTCGTTGGCCAGGACCAGGTCGGCGTCCAGTTTGGCGGCCAGCGCGACGGCCAGGTCCATCGCCCCGGGCTCCTCCGGGTTGGGGAAGGAGACCGTGGGGAAGTCGGGGTCGGGCTCGCGCTGCTCCTCGACGGCCACCGGGGTCTCGAAGCCGGCGGCCAGGAAGGCGCCGGTGAGCGTGGCGGCGCCCACGCCGTGCAGGGGCGTGTACGCCACGCGCAGGTCGCGGGCCTCGCCCAGGGGCAGGGAGGTCACGGCGGACAGATAGTCCTCGACGATGTCCTCGCCCAGCTCCGTCAGCGTGCCGGGACCGTTCAGCGGGAGCCGGTCCACCCGGCCGACGGCGTCGATGGCCGCCGAGATCTCGCTGTCGACCGGGGGCACGATCTGGGAGCCGTCGCCCCAGTAGACCTTGTAGCCGTTGTCACGCGGCGGGTTGTGGCTGGCGGTGACCGTGACCCCGGCGTCCGCGCCGAGATGGCGTACGGCGAAGGCCAGCACGGGCGTGGGCAGCGGACCCGGCAGGAGGGAAGCGTGCACCCCGGCGCCCATCAGGACGGCGGCCGTGTCACGGGCGAACACGTCCGACTTGTGGCGGGCGTCGTAGCCGATGACCACGTGCTTGCCCGGCCCCAGCACCCGGGCCAGGCCCGCGGCGGCGCGCATGACGGTGACGCGGTTCATCCGGTTGGGCCCGGCGCCCAGCTCTCCCCGCAGGCCCGCCGTGCCGAACTCCAGCTTGGCCCCGAACCGGTCGCGCAGGGCCTCCGGGTCACCGCTGTCGAGGAGCCGGGAGAGCTCGTCGCGGGTCTCCGGGTCGGGGTCCTGGGCCAGCCACTCCCGGGCCGCGCCCACCAGGTCCTGGGTCACAGCCGGTCCACCACCTTGGCCAGCAGGACGCCCATGCGGGCCGCCGTGGCCCGGCCGACCTCCAGGACCTCCTCGTGGTTGAGCGGCTCGCCCGACAGCCCCGCGCCGGGGTTGGTGACCAGGGAGAGGCCGAGCACCTCCAGGTTCGCCTCGCGGGCGGCGATGGCCTCCAGGACGGTGGACATGCCCACCATGTCGCCGCCCAGCGTGCGCAGCATGCGGATCTCGGCCGGCGTCTCGTACGTGGGCCCGCGGAAGGCCACGTAGACCCCCTCGGACAGGGACGGGTCGATCTCGCGCACCAGCGCGCGCAGGCGGCGGGAGTAGACCTCGGTGAGGTCGATGAACGTGGTGCCGGTGATCGGGTTGGCCCCGGTCAGGTTGATGTGGTCGCTGATCAGGACCGGGTCGCCGACGTCCTGCGTCTCGGGGCGCAGGCCGCCGGCGGCGTTGGTCAGCACGAGCGTGCGTACGCCGGCCGCGGCCGCCGTACGCACGCCGTGGACGACCGCGTCCACCCCGAGCCCTTCGTAAAGGTGCGTGCGCCCGAGGAACACCAGCGCGTGCCGCCCCGCCGGGGTGCGCACGACGCGGATCTTGCCGCCGTGCCCCGCCACGGCGGGCGCGCGGAAACCGGGCAGGTCGGTGAACGGGATCTCGCTCACCGACTCGCCGATCGCGTCGGCGGCGGGCACCCACCCCGACCCCATGACGAGCGCCACGTCGAAGGTGCCGAGGCCGGTCGCGCTCTTGAGAGCCGCGGCGGCCTCATCTGCCAGGGTGTATGCGTCGTTGGTCACAGCTCAGTAGTTTAGGAGGAGCCTGTCCAGCACCCGCACGCCGAACTGCAGGGCGTCCACCGGCACCCGCTCGTCCACGCCGTGGAACATCGACGCGAAGTCCATGTCGGCGGGCAGTCGCAGCGGCACGAACCCGAACCCGCGCACCCCCAGGTCCGCGAAGAACGACTTGTTGTCGGTGCCGCCCGACATGCAGTACGGGATCGCCCGCGCCGCCGGGTCCTCGGCCTTGAGCGCCGCGATCATCGACTCGACCAGCGCCCCGTCGAACGTGGTCTCCAGCGCGATGTCGTGGTGTATGAACTCGCGCCGGATGCTCGGCCCGAGCAGCGAGTCGACGGTCTTGAAGAAGTCCTCCTCGAACCCGGGCAGGAACCGCCCGTCGACCACCGCCGTGGCCTGGCCGGGGATGACGTTCGACTTGTAACCGGCGTCGAGCTGGGTGGGGTTGGCGGTGTTGCGCAGCGTCGCGCCGACGAAGCGGACGAGGGGCCCGATCTTGTCCAGGATCGGCTGCGGGTCCTCCTCGTCGAACGGGATCCCGAACGCGTCCGCGACCTCGGTGAGGAACTGCCGCACGGTCGGCGTGTACGTGAGCGGCCAGTCGTGGTCGCCGATCCTGGCCACAGCCTTGGCGATCTCGGTGACGGCGTTGTCGGAGTTCAGCATCGAGCCGTGCCCGGCCGTGCCGTCGGCGATGAGCTTCATCCAGGCCAGGCCCTTCTGGGCCGTCTCGATCAGGTAGAGCCGCAGCGACGGGTCCACCTCCAGCGAGTAGCCGCCGACCTCGCTGATCGCCTCGGTGACGCCCTCGAACAGCTCGGGGTGGTTCGCGGTGAGGTATTTGGCGCCGTAGACGCCGCCGGCCTCCTCGTCGGCCACCCACGCGAACACGATGTCGCGGCGCGGCCGGCGCCCCTCGCGCTTGAGCTGGCGCAGCAAGGCCAGCATCATCGCGTCCATGTCCTTCATGTCCACGGCGCCGCGGCCCCAGATGTAGCCGTCGCGCACCTCGCCGCCGAAGGGGTCGACGGACCAGTCGGCGGCGTTGGCGGGCACGACGTCCAGGTGGCCGTGCACGAGCAGGGCGGGCAGCGACGGGTCGGTGCCCTCGACGCGGGTGATCACGTTGCCGCGGCCGGGCTCGCTCTCGATGTACGTCGGCTCGATCCCGACCTCGGCCAGCCTGGCCATGACGACCTCGGCCGCGGCCCGCTCGCCGGGGCCGGTGCCGTCCCCGTAGTTGCTGCTGTCCACGCGGATCAGCTCTGCGCAAAGTTCGGCGACTTCTTTCTCGGCGGGTGTCATGGCGTCTTCTCCCAACGGTGATCCAACGTGAGCAATCCGGACTTGTGGAGGTGGCCGCGCTTGTAGGCGCGGGTGATCAGGGTGAGGTCGCTGTCGGTGATCTCGTCGTACTGTCCGACGACGCCGGTCATGAAACGGTAGAGGTCGGCCTCGTGCGCGGCCACGACCTGCACGATCAGGGAATGGGTTCCGGAGGTGGCCGCACAGTAACGCACGCTCGGGTGTCCGGCCAGGCGCTGCCCCACCAGGTCCAGCCCGTACGGCCGGACCTTCAGCCAGAGCATGGCTTCCACCTCGAGCCCGAGCAACGCGGGCTCCACCTCGGCCCGCGGCAGCAGCAGCCGCCGCTCGATCAGCGAGGTCACCCGCCTGCGCGCGGTCGGAACGGAGATGTCGAGGCGCTCGGCGACGGTGGTGAAGGCGATCCTGCCGTCGTCGGCGAGCAGCCGGGCGATCTCCTCCTCCAGGGGAGACAGGCCCTCCTCGTCGGGCAGGCACTCAGGAGGGGGCGCGGGGCGCAGTTCGAGCACCTCCTCCTCGCTGAGGTACGGCGCGTGCCACTCGGCCACGGTCCTGAACGTGTGGAGCACGACCTGGGCCTGCGTCTGCCGGACGCCGTAGATTTCGGACATCTGCGTGGACAGTACGTGATGCAGATCCTCGCGGGACGGGGAGACCAGCTCACAGCCGATGTCCGCGGCGCCGGTCAGCGCGTAGACCGAGCGCGTGTCGGGCCGGTCGGCCAGCGCCTCGGCCACCTTGCCCGCCGTGCCGGGGCGCACCTGGACGTGCAGGTGGACGGGCCGCCCGTGGCCGGTGCGCAGGTCGTCGTAGATGGCCGTGACCCGCACGATGCCCTCGGAGATCAGGCGCTGCAGCCTCCTGGCGACCGTACGTTCGTGCTCGCCGACGACCCTGCCGATCTCGCCCCATGAGGCGCGCGGGCTGACCTGGAGCGCGGCGACGAGGCGCCGGTCGAGAACGTCCACCTGCAACCTGTTCTGTGTCGGGTTTGTAAATATCTGGCCAGAGATTTGACTGTTTCGGTCGTCCAAATGCACAGTAAGCCATCTCCGCACTTTGCAGCAAAGGAGCCCCCCGTGGCGACCTCCCCCGTGGCGCAATCGCCAGTCGGCATCCCCAAGAGCCGTGTCCGCCAGCTCATGGCGGCCAGCATCGGCAACGTCGTGGAATGGTACGACTGGTACGCCTACACGTTCCTCGCGACGTACTTCTCCGCCCAGGTCTTCCCCAAGAGCGAGGGCGGCCTCGTGGCGCTGCTGAGCGCCTACGGGGTGTTCGCGGTGGGCTTCTTCATGCGCCCGCTGGGCGGCCTGCTGGTGGGCGCGTTCGCCGACCGGTTCGGGCGCAAGGCGGCGATGACCTTCACGATCGTGCTGATGGGCGCGGGCTCGCTGCTGCTCGGCGTGACGCCGACGTACGAGGCCGTCGGTCTGCTGTCGCCGGTCATCCTGACCCTCGCGCGCCTCATCCAGGGCCTGTCGGTCGGCGGCGAGTTCGCCGCCGCGACCACGTTCCTGGTGGAGTCGGCCCCGCCCGGGCGGCGCGGCCTCTACTCGAGCTTCCAGTACGTCAGCACCACCATCGGCCAGTTGCTGGCCTCCGGCCTGGCCGCGCTGCTCGCCTCCACCCTCGTCAAGGAGGACATGTCCTCGTACGGCTGGCGCATCCCGTTCATCGTGGGCGCGGTGATCAGCCTCGTGGGCCTGTGGATCCGCAAGGGCGCCGACGAGACCTCGGCCGTGGCCGAGGAGATCCAGCGCGGTGAGGTCCAGCGGCCGCGGCTGTTCGAGTTCCTGGTGGGCTACCCGAAGGCGGCCGCCACGATCGTCGGCATCACGATCGCGGGCACCGTGGCGTACTACACCTGGACCAGCTTCCTGCCGATCTACGCGCAGATCACGGTCAAGTTCGACCCGGCGCAGTCGCTCACGGTCGGCACGATCTCGCTGCTGTTCTTCATGGTGCTGCAGCCGCTGCTCGGCATGCTGTCGGACCGCATCGGACGCAAGCCCATGCTGATCACCTTCGGCGTCGCCTTCGTGATCCTGCCGGTGCCGCTGCTCAGCACGCTGGGCAACTCGTTCGGCAGCCTGCTGGCCGTGCAGCTGATCGGCATGGTGTTCCTCGGCTGCTTCACCTCGATCTCGGCCGCGGTGAACTCCGAGCTCTTCCCGACGCGGGTGCGCGCGGCCGGCGCCGGCTTCCCGTACTCGCTGACCGTGGCGATCTTCGGTGGCACCGCGCCGCTCATCGGCACCGCGCTCAAGGACGCGGGCAACGTCGGGGCGTTTCCTTATTACATGTCGGCGCTGGCGCTGATCTCGACGGTGGTCTACATCTTCGTGCTGAAGGAGACCAAGGACCAGCCGCTGCGTTAACCGCCGAACGAGGCGCAGGGGCGCTCCCGCAACTCCTTGACGTAGTCGTCGGGGGCGCCCGCCCGCTCGGCCGCCTCGGCCAGGCTGCCGAGATAGCGGGCCGACGGCAGGCCGCCCTCGTAGCCGTCGAGCACGTAGAACCAGGCCACGACCTCCCCGTCGAGGGTCTGCACCCGCAGCCGCACCTTGTGGTACGCCCCGCGTACGGCGCCCTCCCACTGGTCGAGAGAGGTCTCCTCCCAGTCGGGCACGTCATAGAGCACCACGAACACGTGCTCGTCGGGATCCTCGACGATCGTGGCGATCGCGCCCTCCCACGTGGGGTCGCATCCGCCGAACGTCAGCCGCCAGCCGGTCAGCCAGCCGACCCCCCAGATCGGAGAGTGCGGAGCGCGCATGGCCATCTGCTCCGGGTCCATGTTGGAGCCGTACGCGGCATAAAGCCTGGGCTCATTCGGCTTTCCTGCAGGACCTGAAAGCCACGCCACGGTCCACCCCTCTCGGCGGGTGCTGCACGTCATCCAGCTACCGCGCCATCCTGCCACGCTGGGCGGCTGACTCGGTCCATCGCTTCGGGTGTGACGACGACGTGTCATCCCTCCGCTACCGAGCGGCATGATACCAGCCATCATGATCTTGAACTCTTGGTTCGCTCTTTGTCTGTCCTTTGGCTTTCCGGATCGGGCGTGTGCGGGCGGCAACAGCCCAGTTGCAGCCTTACCGGCGCCATGCGGGACAATGGGTTACGTGACGAGGATCGTGATCATCGGTGGCGGACCCGGCGGCTACGAGGCGGCGCTGGTGGCCGCGCAGCTAGGCGCGCAAGTCACGATGGTCGAACAGGACGGCCCTGGTGGCGCGTGCGTGCTGACCGACTGCGTGCCCTCCAAGACGCTGATCGCGACCTCGGTCCGCAAGCAGGCGCTGCACGACGCGCCGTCGCTGGGCGTGGCGTTCTCCGGCGGGCCCGACGGCGACGCGGGCGCGGTCGGGGTCGATCTGCCGCTGGTCAACAAACGGGTCAAGGAGCTGGCCCAGGCCCAGTCCGCCGACATCGCCACCCGGGTCGAGGCCGAGGGCGTCGAGATCATCAGGGCGCGGGGGCGGCTGGTCGACCCGCAGGTGGTCAGGGCGGGCGACCGTACGATCAAGGCCGAGGTCGTGATCGTGGCCACCGGCGCGACGCCGCGCGTGCTGCCCGGCGCCGAGCCCGACGGCGAGCGCATCCTCAACTGGCGCCAGCTCTACGACCTGGAGGAGCTGCCCGAGCACCTGATCGTGGTCGGCTCCGGGGTGACGGGCGCGGAGTTCGCGGGCGCGTACCGCTCGCTCGGCTCGGAGGTCACGCTGGTCTCCAGCCGCGACCGGATGATGCCCAACGAGGACGCCGACGGCGCCGAGGTGCTCGAAGAGGTCTACCGCCGCCGCGGCATGAACGTCATGGGCCGCTCGCGCGCCGCCTCCGTCAAGCGCACGGAGGACGGCGTGGTCGTGACCCTGGAGGACGGCCGCACGGCCGAGGGCTCCCACGCGCTGATGACGGTCGGCATGATCCCCAACACCTCCGGCATCGGCCTGGAAGAGGCCGGGGTCCAGCTCGACAAGGGCGGCTTCATCAAGGTCGACAAGGTCTCGCGCACGTCCGCGCCCGGCGTCTACGCGGCCGGCGACTGCACCGGCGTGCTCATGCTGGCGTCGGTTGCGGCGATGCAGGGGCGCATCGCGGTCTGGCACGCCCTCGGGGAGGCCGTCCAGCCGCTGCGGCTGGCCACGGTGGCCTCCAACATCTTCACCGACCCGGAGATCGCGGCCGTCGGGGTCGCCCAGCGGTCCATCGAGGCGGGCGAGATCGAGGCGAACGTGGTCAAACTGCCGCTGGCCACCAATGCGCGGGCGAAGATGCAGGGGTTCAACGACGGCTTCGTCAAGCTGTTCTGCCGGCCGCACACCGGGATCGTGCTGGGGGGCGTGGTGGTGGCACCGCGCGCTTCCGAGCTGATCCTGGCGGTGTCGGTGGCGGTGCAGCAGCGGTTGACCGTCGACCAGCTCGCCCACACGTTCGCGGTTTACCCGTCGCTGTCGGGCTCCGTCACCGAGGCCGCCCGCCGCCTCATGCAACCGGGCGTCTCCATCTGACCTTCCCGCCGCGGAACATTTGTTCAAGACATCCCCTCCCTGAGCTTGTGATGCTCGATGCCGTGTCCGGCATGGCTCCGAGCGACAGGAAAGGTGATGACGATGACCGTGGACAGCGCGCCCGAGGTACAGGTGGCGAGCGGCCGGCTGCGGGGGCGGATGGACCAGGGGGTGGCGGCGTTCCTCGGGATCCCGTACGCCGCCCCGCCCTTCGGGGCGCGCCGCCTGCGGCCTCCCGAGCCACCCGCGCGGTGGGAGGGCGAGCGCGACGCCGCCGAGTACGGGCCGACCTGCCCGAAGGACGAGGGCGATCCGCTGTTCCCGGAGGTCGTGATCCCCGGCGAGGAATGCCTCAACCTCAACGTGTGGACCCCCGATCCCGGCGCATCGGGCTTACCGGTGCTGGTCTGGATTCACGGCGGCATGTTCATGAAGGGGTCCGGGTCCGTCGCGGGCTACCGCGGCACCTCCTTCGCCCGCGACGGGATCGTGTGCGTCACGATCAACTACCGGCTCGGCGCCGAGGGCTTTCTCTACCTCGCTGACGGCACCGCCAACCTGGGGTTGCTGGACCAGATCGCCGCGCTCGAATGGGTCCAGGGCAACATCGCCGCCTTCGGCGGTGACCCGGGGCGGGTGACCGTCGCCGGCCAGTCCGCCGGTGCCATGAGCGTCGTCACCCTCATGGCCATGCCCCGCGCCCGAGGCCTGTTCCGCCAGGCGGTCATCCAGAGCGGGGCGGCCGCCCAGACGCTCACGGGTGAGACCGCCGCGCACGTCGCCTCAAGGCTGGCCGAGTCGCTCGGGGTCGCCCCGACCCGCGAAGCCCTCAGCGAGGTGCCGGTCGAACGGCTCACGCGGGCGGCGTCCGCGCTCCTCAAGGAGTTCCAGACCGCCGCGGATCCTTCCAAGTGGGATGTCCTCCCCTTCGCCCCGGTCGTCGACGGCGACCTCCTCCCTGACCACCCGCTCGACGCGTTGAGAAAGGGCGCCGGCGGCGGCGTGCGGCTCCTGGCCGGGTGGAACCGGGACGACACCCGGATCGGCCTCGTCCCCACCGGCATGATCGACATCGTCGACGAGCGCATCCTCTCCGTGATGGTGGGCGCCAACGGTGGGCCCGACGGGACGGTCGAGCGCTACCGGGCGGCCCGGCCGGGCGCGAGCACCGGCGACCTGCTCGCCGCCGTGACCACCGACTGCCTCATGCGGGTCCCGGTGATCCGGGTCGCCGAGGCGCGCGTCGAGGCGGGCGAGGCCGACACCTGGATGTACCGCTTCGACCACGAGTCGCCTCGCTTCGCCGGCCGCCTCGGCGCCGCTCACGCGGTGGAGCTCCCGTACGTGTTCGACCTCCTCGACGAGGAGTCCAGCCGCGCCCTCATCGGCGACGAACCCCCACAGGTCGTCGCCGACACGGCCCACGGCACCTGGGTCCGCTTCGTCACCGACGGCGACCCGGGCTGGCCCCGATACGACCTGGCCGACCGCTCCACCGCGCTGATCGACGACGGAATCACCGTCGTCGACGACCCCGACGGTGCCGAGCGCGAGGTGTGGGCCGATCGACGCTGACCTTCGGCGGGGTGCGCATTGTCGCGTTGCGGCTCTTACGATGGCGGCGTGCGATCAGCCGAACCGGCTCGCGCCGGTGTGCCTCGATGGGAGATCACGGTCCCGTCGCGTCGCGGCCGGCTGCCGGGGGTCGTGATGGCGGGGTTCAGCGATCGGGCGAACGAGCTCCGCGACGTCGCGCTGGTCCCGCACCCCGCGGTCACGGTCATCTTCGACCTCGGTGACCAGCCGTTCGTCATCGAGGACGGCTGCGGCTCGCAGCAGCGCGAACGCGTCGTCGCCGGGCTCGCGCCCAACAGGGCTCGGGGGCGGGGCCTGGCCAGCAGCTCCGAGTGCCTCCAACTGCGGCTTTCGCCGATGGTCGCGCACGCGGTCCTGGGCGCCTCCGCGGAGCTGGGCGGGACGGTGGTCACCCTCGACGACCTGTGGGGACGAGAGGCCGCGCGGACCCAGGAGCGATTGCGTGCCGCCGGGTCGTGGGAGGACCGGTTCGCGATCGCGGAGGCCGCGCTGGCCCGGCGGGCGGACGCCGGCCGGGCCGTCGACCCGGAAGTCGCCTTCTCGTGGGGGCGGATGGTGGCCAGCCGGGGTCGGGTACGTGTCGAACGGCTGGTCGCCGAGATCGGATGGAGTCGCAAGCGCCTTTGGTCCCGGTTCCGCGCCCAGGTCGGCCTCACGCCCAAGCGGGTGGCCCAGCTCATCCGGTTCGACCATGCGGTTCACGGTTTGGCCGCCGGTCGTAGTGCCTCCTTGGTGGCGGCGGAGAGCGGTTATGCCGACCAGTCCCATCTTCATCGGGACGTCATGGCTTTCGCGGGGATGACGCCGACTTCGGTCGCGGTCTCGCCGTTTCTCGCGCTCGACGATGTGGCGTGGCCTACTGCGCGCGGATCCGGCGGGTGACGTGAGCGCGCGCTCCGACTGGTCGCGCTGACCGGGGGGCTCGTCGCTTGGGGGTGGTGGCGCGTCGCTCGGGTACGGGGGGCCCGTCGCTTGGGCGCGGTGGTGGTGCGTCATCGTCTGCGTGTCGCCGCGAGCACCGTCACCAACGCAATTGGCGGTCGTCGCTGTGCCGCGTGCGCGCCGCTGAGGGGCGCGCGCCGTCACCTGGGCAACCAACCAACCACCCGACCGTCGCCGCGCGTGGCGCGTGGGTGCCCTTGTCATGTGGGGCGGGGCGTGGAGGAAGTGGGAGGGGGACCGTTGACGTTTGTTGGTATGGACAGCAAACTAACTCACGAGTTGGCGCAGCCGTTCATAAGGAGCTTCCATGCCCTATCGCCCCCCATTGGTCACGCACGAGTACTTCGTCGCGGACCCGCCCGAGCTGCCGGTTCGTGGACGAGGCGAGGGCGGTCTGTCGGCGGTGAGCGCCGCGGAGCTGGTCGCGGCCGACGGTGCCGAGGTGATGGTGAAGGCGGTCACCACCGCGGAAGAGACGCTGGTCGTCCAGGTGGGAGTGGCCGGTGAGGGAGTCATCCGGGTGCGGCTGTCGGAGGACGCGGCCGCCAGGCCTCGCTCGGAAGGGGCCGTCTCGCTGGTGACCCCCGGCACGTATCCAGGGGCACGTGCCGGGGTCGCGCCAGGTGAGCCGATCGTGATCGACGCCGGCTCGCTGCGGGCCGAGATCAGCCTGGCGCCGTGGCACCTGAGGTTCACGGACGCGAGCGGGAAGGCGCTGGTAGAGCAGGACCGGGGGCACACGGACATCAGCGGACGGCTGCGTACGCTGCCCTTCGGCCGGTCGAGCGTCAACGGCGCGCCCGTCGCGTATCACGAGAGCTTCGCCGCCGCGCCCGACGAGGCGTTCAGCGGGTTCGGGGAGTCGTTCACACGGTTGGACAAGCGCGGCCAGCGCCCGCTCATGTGGAACTTCGACGCGTTCGGCGCCGAGTCGCAGCGGGCGTACAAGAACATCCCGCTGTACGTCTCCAGCAAGGGCTACGGGGTCCTCGTCGACAGCGGGGCGCCGACGGAGTTCGACGTGTGCCAGTCCACGCACAGTGTCGTGCAGATCCTGGTGCCGGACGACGTGATGGACTACTACGTGATCGCCGGGCCGACGCCGTCGGAGGTCCTGGACCGTTACGACCTGCTGACCAGCCGTCCCGCGCTGCCGCCGAAGTGGGCGTTCGGGACGTGGATCTCGTCGGGGTTCTGCGTGGACAGCCAGGAGCGGGTGCTGGCCAGGGCGCGGACGATCAGGGAGCGCGGCATCCCGTGCGACGTGCTGCATCTGGACACGTACTGGCAGACCGACGGGCACTGGTCGGACCTGCGGTGGGATCCCGTGAACTTCCCCGACCCGGACGCGATGCTGGCCGAGCTCAAGGGGATGGGGTTCCGGGTCTGTCTGTGGATGAATCCGTATATTTCACACTTGAGCCCAGCCTTCGCGCAGGGGTCCGAAGCCGGATATTTCTTGAAAAATCGGGCAGGGGAGACCTACGTCGCCGACTGCTGGCACGGATCGTTCCCCGCGTGCGGGATCGTGGACTTCACCAACCCGCGGGCCGCCGAATGGTTCCAGGGCCTGCTGCGCGACCTCCTGCGCCAGGGCGTCGACGCGTTCAAGACCGACTTCGCCGAGGGCGTGCCCGCCGACTCCGTGGCGTACAACGGCATGGCCGGCACCGACCTGCACAACGTCTACACCCTGCTGTTCAACGACGCCGTCGCCGCCGTGACCCGTGAGGTGCACGGCCACGACCTCGTCTGGGCCCGCTCCTCCTACCTCGGGGGCCAGCGCCACAGCGCCCAGTGGGGCGGCGACACCTACACCAGCTACGCCGCCATGGGCAGCACGATCAGGGGCGGCCTCGCGCACGGCCTGTCCGGCGTGCCGTTCTGGAGCCACGACGCCGGCGGCTTCACCGGCCGGCCCACCGACGACCTGTACGTGCGCTGGACCCAGTTCGGCGCCTTCTCCCCGCTCCTGCGCCTGCACGGCACGACCACCCGCGAGCCCTGGGAGTTCCCGGCCGTCGAGGAGCAGGCCGTCGGCGCGCTGAAGCTGCGCTACCGGCTGATGCCGTACATCTACACGGCGGCCGTCGAGGCGGCCCGCACTGGCGCGCCCATGATGCGGGCGATGTGCGTGGACTATCCGGACGACCCGGTGGCCTGGCAGGCCGACCTGCAGTACCTGCTCGGCAAGGACCTGCTCGTCGCCCCCATGACCGCGCCCGAGGGCACCCGTCAGGTGTACCTGCCGCGCGGCACGTGGGTCGACTACTGGACGGGCGAGGTGCTCGAAGGCTCCCGCTATGTCACGGTCGGCACGCCGCTCGACCGGATCCCCCTCTTCGTCCGGCACGGCGCGCTCATCCCCATGGTCAGCGACCCGGGGGACACGGTGGACGTGCCGGCCGAGATCACTCTCGTCGCCTTCGGGGGCGGCGACGCGACTGTGGAAATCCACGACGCGGACGGCGTGACGGTCGCCGTCGCCACCAGGGACGGCGATGTGCTGCGCGTCGCCGTCACAGGCCCGAAGCGCGTCACCGGGGTGGAGATCGCCCCGGTGGCCGGTGCCCCCGCGCGGGCCGTCATCTCGTAACACCCCCTGGAGGGATCATGGTCAAGTCAAGAGCCGCGGCGGCGCTGGCCGTCGCGGTCCTGGTTCTGTCGGCGTGCGGCTCGGGAGGCTCGGAGACCCCGTCTGCCCAGAGCAGCAGTCAGCCGCGCACACTCAAGCTCTGGCACTACGAGTCGGCCGACAGCGCCATGGGCAAGGCGTGGGCCGAGGCGATCAAGAAGTTCCAGGCGTCGCACCCGAACGTCACCGTCAAGTTCGAGGAGAAGGGCTTCGAACAGATCCAGAAGACGGCCAGCATGGTGCTGAACTCGGACGAGGCGCCCGACATCATGGAGTACAACAAGGGCAACGCCACCGCCGGCCTGCTCTCCAAGCAGGGCCTGCTCACCGACCTCAGCGAGGAGGTCGCCAAGCGCGGCTGGGACAAGCTGCTGCCCGGCGGCCTGCAGACCACCGCCAAGTACGACGACCGCGGCGTCATGGGCTCCGGCAAGTGGTACGGCGTGCCGAACTACGGCGAGTTCGTGATGGTCTACTACAACAAGGACCTGTTCGCGAAGCACAAGGTCCAGGTGCCGACGACGTTCGAGCAGCTCACGGCCGCGATGGACACGTTCGTCAAGGCAGGGACGACCCCCATCGCCAGCGCCGGCGCCGAGTACCCGGCCCAGCAGATCCTCTACCAGCTCGCGCTGACCAAGGCGCAGAAGCCGTGGCTGGAGGCATTCCAGTCCTACAAGGGCAAGGTCGACTTCCACGGCCCCGAGTTCACCTACGGCGCCGACACGTTCGCCGACTGGGTGAAGAAGGGCTACATCGCCAAGGACTCGTCCGGGCTCAAGGCCGAGGACATGGGCGTGGCGTTCATGAACGGCAAGTTCCCCATGATGATCAGCGGCAGCTGGTGGTACGGCCGCTTCGCCTCGGAGATCAAGAAGTTCGAGTGGGGCCACTTCCTCTTCCCCGGTGCCACGATGTCCCCGGGCTCCAGCGGCAACATCTGGGTCGTGCCCGAGAAGTCGGAGAACAAGGACCTGGCCTACGACTTCATCGACATCACGATGAGCAAGGACATCCAGAACCTCCTGGGCAATTCCGGCGGAGTCCCCGTGGCCGCCGACCCGGCCGCGATCACCGACGCGAAGAGCAAGGAGCTCATCGAGACCTTCAACAAGCTCACCAGCCAGGACGGCCTGGCCTTCTACCCCGACTGGCCCGCGCCCGGCTACTACGACGTGCTGGTCGCCGGGGTCCAGAACCTCATCAACGGCAGCAAGACCCCGGCCGCGGTGCTGGACGAGATCGCCAAGCCGTACGAGGACAACCTCGCAGACATCGGCAACTAGATGAGGGTGCGCACGAGGGGGTACTGGCTCTACCTGGCCCCCAGCCTGCTGCTGTTCCTGGTCGTCATCGTCGTGCCGTTCCTCATGAACGTGGGCGCGAGCTTCACCCGCTGGTCGGGGGTGGGCACGCCCAGGTGGATCGGGCTCGACAACTACGCCAGGCTGCTGAAGGACGAGCGGTTCTGGCAGTCGTTCCAGCACAACGTGGGCCTGATCGTGGCCATGGCCATCGTGCCGACCGCGATCGGCCTCGTGCTGGCGGCGGCCCTGTTCGACTACATCGCCAAGCGGTTCGGGCCGCGCACGGCCTCGGCGCTGCGGGCCATGTACTACCTGCCGCAGGTGCTGCCGGTGGCGGTGGCCGGCGTGGTGTGGGGCTGGATGCTGCACCCGTCGTACGGCGCGATCAACCAGATCTTCGGCCTCGACCTCGACTGGCTCGGAGACCCCGACCTGGCGCTGGCCACGGTCATGGCGGTCATGGTCTGGTTCCAGCTCGGCTACCCGGTGGTGATCTTCATGGCGGGGCTGCAGCGCGTGGACCCCGCCTACTACGAGGCGGCCGAGATCGACGGGGCCTCGTGGTGGCGCAGGTTCTGGCACATCACGATCCCGCAGATCCGGCCGGAGATCTTCGTGGTGCTGCTGACGTGCACGATCGCCGCGCTCAAGGTGTTCGGGCCGATCTTCGTGCTGACCCGCGGAGGGCCCGGCAACGCGACGATGGTGCCGTCGTACTTCTCGTACCTGAACTTCTTCCAGAAGAGCAACGTCGGGTACGGCTCCGCGATCGCCACGGTGCTGGCCCTGATCATCATCGTGGTGACGTTCCTGTTCCTGCGGGTCCAGGAGCGTGAGCAATGAGGGGCCCGGGGCGCTGGGCGGTGCTGTGCTCGCTGGTCGTGCTGGCGGTCGTGATGGTGTTCCCGTTCGCGATCGTGGCGATCAACGCGGTCAAGTCGCCCGCCGAGTACAGCTCGGACGGCCCGCTGAGCCTGCCCGACGGGCTCTACCTGCAGGGGCTCGTCGACTTCTGGAACCGGGTGGAGTTCGGCACCAAGCTGTGGAACAGCTTCCTGATCAGCGCGTCCGTGGCCGTGCTCGCCGTCCTGCTGTCGGTGCTCAACGCGTACGCGCTGGGCATCGGCAGGGTGAAGGGCCGGCTGTCGATCCTCGCGCTGTTCCTGGTGGCCAACACGCTGCCGCAGGAGGCGCTGGCCTACCCGCTGTACTACCTGGCCAAGGCGGTCGGGCTGTACGACACCCAGCTCGCGGTGATCATCGTCATGACGGTGATCCAGGCGGCGTTCGGCACGTACCTGCTGAGCGCGATCCTGGGCCAGTTCCCGAAGGAGATCCTGGAGGCGGCGGCGATCGACGGCGCGGGGCGGCTGCGGTCCCTGTGGCGGATCGTGGTGCCGATCAGCAGACCCACCATCAACGTGCTGCTGATCTTCTTCTTCATCTGGACCTGGAACGAGTTCTTCCTGCCGCTGATCTTCCTGATCTCGAACGACACCCAGACGGTGCCCGTCGCGCTCGCCGTGCTGCAGGGCGAGAAGTACATGGACGCCACGATGTCCAGCGCCTCGGCGCTGCTCGGCCTCCTCCCGGCGGTCGCCTTCTTCCTGATCTTCCAGCGCACGCTGACCCGAGGTGTGACGGTCGGCGCCATCAAGTGATGGAGAACCATTGATGCGAAAGATCCCGTTATTAGCCACCCTCACGCTGGCGGCCTCGCTGCTCGCCGCACCCCCTGCGCAGGCCGCCGGCCTCCCGTTCCAGAACCCGGCCCTGCCGGTGGAGCAGCGGGTCGACGACCTGCTCGGCCGGCTCACGCTCCAGGAGAAGCTGGGCCTGCTGCACCAGTCGCAGGCGGCCATCCCGCGGCTGGGCATCGCGTACCACAAGAACGGCACCGAGGCGCTGCACGGCGTCGGCTGGTCCAACGACCTCAACGCCAACTGGAGCCAGAAGTTCGCCGCCGGCACCGTGTTCCCGCAGGCCGTGGGGCTGGCCAGCACGTGGGACCCCGAGTTGATCAAGCGGGTCGGCTCGGCCGTCGGCGACGAGGTGCGCGGGTACAACGACGCGGACCCGACCCTGTGGGGCCTGCAGGTGTGGGCCCCCGTCGTCGACCTGCTGCGGGACCCGCGGGCGGGCCGCAACGAGGAGGGCTACTCGGAGGACCCCCTGCTGACCGGGGCGATCTCCACCGCCTACGGCAAGGGCCTGCAGGGTGACGACCCCGTCTACCTGAAGGCCGCGCCCGTGCTGAAGCACTACCTGGCCTACAACAACGAGACCAACCGGGGCACCAGCTCCTCCAACCTGACGCCGAAGCTCAAGCACGAGTACTACGAGCAGGCGTTCAAGGCGGCCATCTCGGCCAACGCCGCGACCGGGGTCATGGCGTCGTACAACCTGGTCAACGGGCGGCCCAACCACGTCAACCCCGACCTCGCCACCACGGTCAGATCGTGGACGGACAAGACGCTCTACAACGTCAGCGACGCCTGGGGGCCGTACGCGCTGACCGAGCTGGAGAAGTACTACGACAACAAGCCCGAGGCGTTCGCCGCGGTGCTCAAGGCGGGGCTCGACAGCTACACCATCGACGACAGCAACGCCGGGCCGCTGGCCGAGCAGCTCACGGCGGCGCTCAACCAGGGGCTCATCGCCCAGGCCGACGTGGACCGGGCCGTGCGGAACGTCCTGACCATCCGGACGCGGCTGGGGCACTTCGACCCGGACGGCGGGCCGTACAAGAAGATCACCAAGGACGTGATCAACAGCCCGGCCAACCAGCGGCTCAACCGGGAAGCCGCGGGCCGGGCGGCGGTGCTGCTGCGGAACTCCGGCGCCCTGCCGTTCAAGGAGCCGAAGTCGGCGGCCGTGGTCGGCCCGCTGGCCGGGACGCTCTACCGCGACTGGTACGGGGGCAAGGCGCCGTACCAGGTCACGCCCGTGGACGGGATCAAGGAGCGCGTCGGCGACGTCAGCACCGGCGCGGGCCTGGAGCGGATCGCGCTCAAGCACCTCGGCTCCGGCAAGTACCTCACCGCCACCGGCACCGGGCCCGACGACAACGCCGCCCTGATCGACACGGCGCCCACCGCGGCCTCCCAATGGGACCTGACCGACTGGACCGGCGGCGTGTCCACGCTGCGCAACGCGGGCAACGGCAAGCTGCTCGGCGGCGACTGGCGCTCGCTCGACACCGACGACGCCGACGCCGACGGCTGGTACGTCCAGCAGCAGTTCGCCCTGGAAGCGCAGTCCGACGGCAGCTACCTGATCAGGTACGCCGGCTACGAGACCGTCGAGGGCTGGTATGCCCTGCCCGACCCGTACGTGACCGTCGCCGCCGACGGCACGCTCGGCCTGGCGCCCAAGGCGCAGGCGGCCAGGTTCGGCAAGGAGATCGTCTCGGACGGCGTCGCCGCGGCCGCCGCGCAGGCCGCCAAGGCCGAGGTCGCGGTCGTGGTGGTGGGCAGCCACCCGTTCGTGGCCGGGCGCGAGTTCCACGACCGTCCCAACCTGCAGCTCGGCGCCGGGCAGCGGCGGCTGATCGAGGCCGTGCGCAAGGCGAACCCGCGCACCGTCGTCGTCCTGGAGACCAGCTACCCGGTCGTCGTGGACGCCCCGAACCTGCTGTGGACCACCCACGCGGGCGCGGAGACCGGTCACGCCGTCGCCGACGTGCTCTTCGGCGCCGTCAACCCGGCCGGCCGGCTCACCCAGACCTGGCCCGCCGGCGACAGCCAGACGGACATCTACGACTACGACCTGGCCAAGACCGGGATGACGTACCTGTACGGAAAGGGCAAGCCGCTCTACGCGTTCGGGCACGGCCTGAGCTACACCACGTTCGGCTACCAGGGGCTGACGGTCCAGGGCGACAAGGTGAGCGTCAAGGTCACCAACACCGGCAAGGTCAAGGGCGACGAGGTGGTCCAGCTCTACACCCACCAGCGCGAGTCCCGCTTCAAGCAGCCGGTCAAGCAGCTGCGCGGCTTCCAGCGGGTCACGCTGAACCCGGGCGAGACCCGTACGGTGACCTTCACCCTGAAGAAGTCCGACCTGGCGGTCTGGGACTACACCCGGGGCAGGTGGGCCGTGGAGAGCGCCACCCACGACGTCCTCGTCGGCTCGGCGTCCGACCGGATCCGCCAGTCCGCCACGCTGCGGGTGTCCGGCGAGACCATCCCCGTGCGTGACCTGACGAAGACCACGCGGGCGATGGACTTCGACGACTACGCGGGCGTGGCGTTCGCGGACGAGACCAAGGCCGGCGGCGACGCCGTGGCAGGGTCGGCGGGGGACTGGCTCTCCTTCACCGGCGCCTCCTTCGGCTCCCGCTTCACGGCCGGCGTGTCCTCGGTGAGCGGCGGCTCGCTGGAGCTGCGCTCCGGCTCGCCGACCGGCGCCCTGCTGGGCACCGTCCAGGTGCCCGCCACGGGCGGGGTCTACCAGTGGGGTACGGCGACCGCCACGGTCAAGGCGGGCGGCGGGAGCCTCTACCTCGTGTTCAAGGGCGACCTGCGGATCAAGGACTTCGCGTTGACCAGGTCGTGATCAAGGTCCGGCAGAATCTGCGGTCCCCTCATCGAAAGGAATCTTCGTGAAGAGGACGATCGCAGGTGCACTCGTGGCGGCCATGGCCATGCTCGTGGCCGCCACTCCCGCCGAGGCGGCTCCGGCCGATCCGGTCAGGGCGCTGAAGGCGAAGCTGGTGGCCGGAAAGGGGGTGAAGTTCACGGACGTCACCTCCTTGCTCCAGGACTCGGAGAAGGTGACGTTCCTCAAGCGCGCTGGAACGTTGCAGTTCGGCAGGTCCGGGATCGCCGCGTCGGACATCACCGCCGACTACACCCGGTATCAGGGCGGCATCTTCGACCACATGTACACCCTGAAGTCCGGCCGGACGATCATGGTCGGCGGCCGGAGTTACTCCACCAACCCCATGGCCGGTGAGCTCCCCGACGGCAAGAAATGGGCCAGGGACGTCATCTGCATGACGGGCGGCTGGCTCGGCATGTTCTCGCAGGTCGTCAACCCGGCCGAGTCGGCGACGCTGAAGGTCCTCCTCAAGGGCAAGAAGCAGGGCCGGACGTACTCCGGGAAGATCACCTACAGCGCGCTCGCGAAGGTGTCGCCGTGGTTCCGGGCCTCCGTGCCGTTCAGCTCCAAGGAGAAGACGGCCGTCACGTACCAGCTCACGCTGGGGCCCGACAACCTGCCCAGCAAGCTCGTCACCTCGCATCTGGCGTCCTCGCACGTCGCGGAGGGCGTCGAGGTCGGCGACGGCCGGTTCAGCACCGAGACCCGCTACCGGGGATGGGGCTCCCGGGTCAGCATCTCCGCGCCGCCGAAGAATCAGATAGCGGGATGAATCTATTGGATAGTAGTGTTATCGAAAGCACTGCTATCTAATGGAGGCTTCCGTGATCGTGATCGTGCTGCTGGTGGCCACGCTGGCGTTCCGGCTGTCCAGGGTCGGGCGGTTCGGCACCTGGAGAGTGAGCGCGGCTCATGGCCTGGCCGTCATGCTGGTGGTGACGGCCAGTGCGCACTTCGTCCCGGCCGGCGTTACCTTCATGCCTACCCACGCCGACATGGTGGCCATGGTGCCGCCGTTCGTGCCGTTCCCGTCCCTGGTGGTCTACCTGACGGGCGTGCTGGAGCTGGCCGGGGCGGCCGGGCTCGTGCTCGAAAGGACCCGCAGAGCCGCCGGGATCTGCCTGGCGCTGCTCTTCGTGGGCCTGCTGCCGGCGAACGTGTACGCCGCGCTCGCCGGCCAGGACGTGACGCCGCTCTGGGAGCGGATCCCCGAGCAGGTCCTCTACATCGCGATCGCGCTGTGGGCGGCGAGGGGCGAGCGCGCGCTCAGCCGGGTGTGATCATCGGACGGTCCACCCTCCGTCCACCACCAGCGTGTGCCCCGTGACCAGGGAGGCCGCGGGCGAGACCAGGAACAGCACGGCCCCGGCCACGTCCATGGGCTCGCCGATGCGGTGCAGCGCCGCGATCCGCTCGATCACGTCCGCCTCGAACGCCGGGTCCGACAGGGCCGTGGCCGTGCCCGGCGTGCGGATGAAGGTCGGGGCGACGTTGTTGACCGTGACGCCGTGGGGTCCCCACTCGACCGCCAGGCAGCGGGTCAGGTGGGCGATCGCCGCCTTTGTCATGCAATAAACGGACTCGCCGGGCAGGGCGACCTCGCCGGCCTGGGACCCGACGTTCACGATCCTGCCGTGCCGCTGCCGGATCATGGCCCGTCCCACGGCCTGGCTGGCCAGGAAGGTGCCCTTCAGGTTGACCGCGAGCGTCCGGTCGAAGTCGTCCTCCGTGACGTCCTCGGCCGGGTTGCCCGGAGCGATGCCGGCGTTGTTGACCAGGATGTCGATGCGGCCGAACCGGCCGAGCGCCTCCTCGACCGCCCGGGAGATCTGGCCGGGGACGGTCATGTCCATCTGGAGGGGGAGCGCGGCGCGCCCCAGCCCGGTGATCTCGCGGGCCAGCCCGCCGTCCTGGTGGATGTCCCGCAGGCCGATGGCGACGTCCGCCCCGGCATCGGCCAGCGCCAGCGAGATGGCCCGCCCGAGGCCCCGGGCCGCCCCCGTGACCAGGGCGACCTTTCCGTCGATCCGGAATTCGGGAAACTCCATGCTTCGCCCCTTAATTCGTTGTACGTCCAAACTATTGACCGTCGGCGCGCCCGTGTGTGAGCCTTCTGGTGGAGCTCATGCGCGAAGGCGCGGTGACGGTCAGGGTCCTGCACTCTGCTCGTGCATGGCGGTCATCTGAAGCCTTTGGGGCGCCTGCTGGCGTGCCTGGAAAGGGAGAGCCGCGCATGCGAAGAAGATTATTGGTCATGTTCACGGTCGCCGCCGTCCTGCTCGTGGCGGCGATCGTGCGGATGTCACCGGTCTCGGCCGTCGCCTCGGACCCGTACGCGTACAAGAACGTCAGGATCGACGGCGGCGGCTTCGTGCCCGGCATCATCTTCAACCCCACCGAGAAGAACCTCATCTACGCCCGCACCGACATCGGCGGGGCGTACCGGTGGAACCAGTCCACCAAGTCCTGGACCCCCTTGCTCGACTGGGCCGGCTGGGACAAGTGGGGCTACAACGGCGTGATCAGCCTCGCCACCGACCCCGTGCAGACCAACCGGGTGTACGCCGCCGTCGGCATGTACACCAACAGCTGGGACCCCAACAACGGCGCGATCCTGCGCTCGACGGACAAGGGCGACAACTGGCAGGTCACGCCGCTGCCCTTCAAGCTGGGCGGGAACATGCCCGGCCGCGGCATGGGCGAAGCGCTGTCGGTCGACCCGAACAACAACAGCGTCCTCTACTTCGGCACCCCCAACGGCAACGGGCTGTGGCGCAGCACCGACTTCGGCGCCACCTGGGCGAAGGTGGCCAGCTTCCCGAACGCCGGCAACTACGCCCAGGACCCGAGCGACCCCAACGGCTACCTGAGCCACAAACCGGGCGTGGTCTGGGTGACCTACGACCCGCGCTCGTCCACCAAGGGCACCGCCACCAAGACCATCTACGTGGGCGTGGCCGACAAGGAGAACAGCGTCTACCGCACCACCGACGCGGGTGCCACCTGGTCGCGCGTGGCCGGCCAGCCGACCGGCTACCTCGCCCACAAGGGCGTGCTGGACACCGTCAACGGCTACCTCTACATCGCGACGAGCGACACCGGCGGCCCGTACGACGGCGCCAAGGGCGACGTGTGGCGCTACGCCACCGCGACCGGCACCTGGACGCAGATCAGCCCCATCCCGTCGTCCAGCTCCGACGACTACTTCGGCTACAGCGGCCTGACCGTCGACCGGCAGAAGCCGGGCACGATCATGGTGGCCACGCAGATCTCCTGGTGGCCGGACGTGATCTTCTTCCGGTCCACGGACTCCGGCGCGACCTGGACCCGCGTGTGGGACTGGACCTCGTACCCGAACCGCAGCTTCCGCTACAAGCAGGACATCACGGAGAACCCGTGGCTGACGTTCGGCACCAACCCACAGCCCCCTGAGGTCACGCCGAAACTCGGCTGGATGACCGAGTCCCTGGAGATCGACCCGCTCGACTCGAACAGGATGATGTACGGCACCGGCGCGACGATCTATGGCACCGAGGACCTGGCCAAGTGGGACTCGGGCACCCAGTTCACCATCAAGCCCATGGCCAAGGGCCTGGAGGAGACGGCCGTCCTGGACCTGATCAGCCCGCCGAGCGGCGCGTCCCTGGTCAGCGCCCTGGGCGACATCGGCGGCTTCCGGCACACGAACCTGGACGCCGTACCGTCGATGATGTTCACGGCCCCGATCTTCACCTCGACCACCAGCCTGGACTACGCGGAGAAATCCCCGTCGATCATGGTCAGGGCGGGCAACTTCAAGGACTCCGACCGCCCGAACGACAGCCACGTGGCCTTCTCCACGGACGGCGGCGCGAACTGGTTCCAGGGCACGGAGCCGGGCGGCATCGACGAGGGCGGCACGGTGGCCGCCGCCGCCGACGGCTCCCGCTTCGTCTGGGCCCCCAAGAACGTCACCCCGGTCTACTCGGTGGGGTACGGCAACTCCTGGCAGCAGGCGTCCGGCCTGCCCACGGGCGCGATCGTGGAGTCGGACCGCGTCAACGCGATGAAGTTCTACGGCTTCTCCGGCGGGCGGCTCTACGTCAGCACCAACGGCGGCGCGACCTTCACCGACACCGCCGCCTCCGGCCTGCCCACCAGCGGCAAGATCAAGGCGCTGCCGGGCAAGGAGGGCGACCTGTGGCTGGCCGGCGACGGCGGCCTGTGGCACTCCACGGACAGCGGCGCGTCCTTCACGAAGCTGTCGGGCATCACCGGTTCGGTGAACGTCGGCTTCGGCAAGGCGGCGCCCGGCGGCACGTACCTGGCGGTCTTCGCGGTCGCCACGATCGGCGGGGTCACGGGCCTGTACCGTTCGGACGACGCCGGGTCGAACTGGGTCCGCATCAACGACGACAAGCACCAGTGGGGCAACATGGGCGAGGCCCTGACGGGTGACCCCAGGGTGTACGGACGCGTCTACCTCGGCACCAACGGCCGCGGCATCCTGTACGGCGACCGCACCGGCCCGCCGGTAACCGTCACACCCACCCCGACCCCCACTGTGACCCCCACCGTCACGCCCACCGTGACCCCGACCGTCACACCCACCACGGGGTCGGGCTGCGCGGCGACGTACAAGGGCGTGAACGAGTGGTCGGGCGGCTTCCAGGCGGAGGTCACCGTCAAGAACACGGGCGCGGCGCAGATCACCGGCTGGAAGGTGACCTGGACCTGGGCGGGAGACCAGAAGATCAGCCAGCTCTGGAGCGGCACCCCGACCCAGACCGGCGCCAATGTGAGCGTCGTGAACGCCGGCTACAACGGCACCCTGGCACCCAACGGGACGACGTCGTTCGGCTTCACGGGCACCTACACCGGCACCAACACCCCACCCGCCACCCTCACCTGCACCCCGGCATAAAAGCCGTTCCACAGGGGGCGCCGCGCCTCAGTGTTCCGGCCGGCGCCCCCGTCAGGCTCAGGCGTCACTGACGAAACTCGAGCAGTCCGGACACTCATCCAGATACCGATGCCGGCACTCGACGGCGTGCCGCAGGAAGGTGATGGCCTGCCGCCTGCGGGCGATCTCGTCTTCGAGTGCGGCGATCTTCGCCCTCACGACCGCCTGTGCCGCCGACTTCTTCGGCGCCATGGCGGCGACGACCTCGGGCAACGACAGCCCGACGCGCCGCAGCTTCAGCACGGTGCGCGCCTGTTCCACGGCGGTGTCGTCGTAGAGGCGGTAGCCGTTGCCGTCGCGACGCACGGTGAGCGCCCCGACCTGCTCCCAGTGCCGCAACACGTGAGCCTCGACTCCGAGCTCCGCGGCGACCTCTCCGATCGTCTTCACCACGCACGCCTTGCCTTCATGTCGACCTGAACCCCTAGTGTCTCGCCCGTGCCCGACACCACGCGCCCCGAGGGCGCCCGTCACAGTCCATCGGTCCTGGTCACCGGCGCGACCGGCAACCTCGGCCGGGAGGTCGCCGACCGCCTCCTGGCGCACGGCGCGCGCGTGCGGCGCCTCGTGCGAGGGCGCGCCGCTCCGCTCCCCGGAGCCGAGCCGGTGGTCGGCGACCTCACGGACCCCGCTGCCGTACGTGCGGCGCTCGTGGGCGTCGACGCCGTCTTCCTCATCTGGCCGCTGCTCGACTCCGCCCCCGCCCACGGCCTGGTCGCGGAGATCGCCGCGGCGGCGCCCCGTGTCGTCTACCTGTCCTCCACAGCCGTGGACGACCGAGCCGCCCGTCAGAGTGACCCCATCGTTCAGGTCCACGCGGACCTGGAGGCCCTCCTCGACGACGCCGGTCTGCGACCCGTGGTGCTGCGGAGCGACACGCTGGCCTCCAACGCCCGTGGCTGGGCGGCACAGTTGCGCGCGGGCGACGTGGTGGCGGGCCCGGACGTCGCGCGTACGGCGGTGGTCGACGAGCGCGACGTCGCCGACGCGGCGGCGGGCGTGCTGCTCGCCGGCCACGGCCGACGGGATCGGGGCCCGTACGTGTTGACGGGACCCGAGGTGCTCGGCCGCGCCGAGCAGGTCGACCACCTCGGCGCCGCGCTCGGGCGGAGTCTGCGCTTCCAGGCGCTTCCGGCCGAGCTCGCGCGATCGCGAATGCTCGCGGACGGTCGTCCCGAGCGGCTGGTGGACGCGTTGATCGCCGCTTCGGAGCGTCGGCGTGAGTCGAACCTCATCACCGATCATATTGAGCGCCTCACCGGCCGACCGGCGGGCACGTTCGCGAAGTGGGCCATCGACCACGCGGCCGAGTTCGCCTGACGGGAGTCACGAACGATCTCCTGAATCTGTAGGCCTCTTGAATCGGACGTGCCAGAGCCGGGGAATGATATGCGAGGTAACGTGGCTCTTAAAGGTGAATGTCCGAATAGTCGGTTAGGGGTGTGCGCTCCAGTCCCTCAACCGCTCCACCGCATTCTCGAAAGGAGCGAAACCATGATCTTCCCGCGATATATGTCTGCTGCGAGGGTCTTGTCCCTGGGCTTCGAGCCCCCTGGGCCGAATCGGCTGGGGCCGAAGAAGAAGATCAACAGCGACAGCAGCAGCCGTTCCAACCGCCGTCGCCGCTGAGCTTCGCGCCTTCACGAATGTGGACCTGGCCGCCCGAGGTGGCCAGGTCTTCGTGTCGGGTGATCATTCGCCGCGTTCGCGGTCCAGCTCGTTGAGGATCCCGGCCAGGCCCAGCTCGAAGCGGCGGGTGAGGCCGGGGGCGCCGGTGAGCTCGTCGGCCACGGCCGTCAGGTGGGGGTAGCGGTCGGCGGGCAGCTCGTTGAGGAAACGGGTGATCTGGACGAGGCGGGTGTGGTTGGCGGGGCCCTTGCCGAAGGCGATCTCCTGGCCGGCGAAGCCGGTGACATAGAACAGCAGCAGCAGGTAGCCGTAGCTGGACAGCCGGTAGTCGAAGCCGGCCTGGCGCAGGATGCCGATGATGTGGTCGGCCAGCCGCAGCCCGTTCGGCCCGAAGGGCACCCTGCCCGGCAGGAGCCGGGTGGCCGCGGGGTGCGCGAGGAGGACCTGGCGGAGTTCGAGCCCGAGACCGGCCAGCCGCTCGCGCCAGGGGCGCCCGTCGTCGGCCGGCAGCCGGCATTTGCCCAGGACCACGTCGATCAGCAGGTCGAACAGCTCGTCCTTGCCGCGTACGTGCCAGTAGAGCGACGGCGACTTGATGTCGAGCGCCACGGCGAGCTTGCGCATGCTGAAGGCGTCGAAGCCGTGCTCGTCCAGCAGGTCCAGCGCCGCCTGGGCGATCTGGGCGCGGTCCAGCCTCGGCTCGGCCTCCTCGATGCCGCCGGGGAAGCCGGGGTCCTGACGTGCCATGCGCGAACTCCTCTGTCTGACGCCCACCAATCTAGCAGTGCAAGGCATTCCCTAGCAGTGTTAGTCTCTCCCTTGCATTGCTAGGGAAGATTCGGTGAGAGGACAGCGGAGATGCAGGTGATCGTCATCGGTGCCGGGCTGGGCGGACTGTGCCTGGCGCAAGGGCTGCGGCGGAGAGGCGTCGGCGTCGCCGTGTACGAGAGCGACGACTCCCTGACCTCCCGGCAGCAGGGCTACCGCATCCACATCGACGAGCACGGCGACCGGGCGCTGGCCGAGAGCCTGCCCGAGCGGCTGCACCGGTTGTTCCGCGCCACCGCCGGGCTCCCGCGGACCAGCACGCCGGTCTTCGACCACCGGCTCGGGCGGCTCGCGGTCCTGGAGCCGTCCGACGGCGGCGTGCACCTGGCGGTCGACCGGCTGACGCTGCGGCGGATCCTGCTCTCGGGCCTTTCGGACGTGGTCAGGTTCGGCAAGCGGTTCACGCACTACCGGGTCGGCGCCGGCGACGGCGTCACCGCGTACTTCGCCGACGGCACCACCGCGACCGGAGACGTGCTCGTGGCCGCGGACGGCGTCAACTCCCCGGTGCGCCGGCAGTACCTGCCGCACGCGCGCGTGGTGGACACGGGCCTGCGGCAGTTGTACGGCAAGGTGCCGCTCACGGCGCGGACCCGCGAGCTGTTCCTGGACGACATGTTCGCCGTCTTCACCCCGATCATCTGCCCGGACGGCGGCTTCGTCGGCGTCGCCCCGGTGGAGTTTCCCGAGTCCGTGACACAGGCCGCCGCCAGGCTCGCCCCCGAGGCCGTGCTGGACGCCACCCAGGACTACATGACCTGCGCCTTCGGCGCCCGCCGCGAGCTCCTGCCGCCTGACGACGAGCTGCGCACGATGACGGGGGCCGAGCTGCGCGCCCTGACCTTGACGGCGATCGAGGGCTGGCACCCCCGGGTCCGGGCGATCATCGAGCACTGGGACCCGTCCACGGTCTTCGCCCTGGTCCTGCGTACCAGCGTGCCGATCGAGCCCTGGCCGACCACGAACGTCACGCTGCTCGGGGACGCCATCCACGCGATGAGCCCCGCGGGCGGGATCGGCGCGAACACCGCCCTGCGGGACGCGAGCACGCTCGCCACCGCGCTGGCCGAGGCCGCCGACGGCCGGCCCCTCGTCCCGGCGCTGGCGGAGTACGAGGCCGCGATGACCGCCTACGGCTTCGCCGCCGTACGCACCTCCGCCGCGAACGGCCACCGCCTGCTCGGCCAGGACCCCCTCCCCGCCGCCTGAGCCGGCGACTCCTCCGAGTGGACGTCGCGTACCGGCCGATCAAGTCGCGGATCGCCCGCGGAGGCCCTGGACGGCCGCGCCGATCCCCTTCCTGTCGTAGCCGGCGGTCGGCAGGGTGGCGCCGTGGGCGTGGCGGACGATGCCCTGGGAGTCGACGAGGATGCTGCCCGACTGCTGCAGCGAGCCGAAGACCTTCCTGCTCAGGCCGATCGTCTCGTGCGGGGTGCCCCGAAGGCCCACGAGGACGGGGAACGGGACTCGGCGCCTGGCCTTCCACGCCGCCGCTTCCTGACGGTCCTCGGGCACCGCGACGAACACCTGAACACCGTCACCCGCGAACTCGTCGCGGCGCCGGATGAGGTCCTGAACGTGCCTGTAGCAGACCGGGCACGACGTCGACCGCATGAAATAGATCAGCACGGCACTCTTGCCCTGGTAGTCGGACAACCGGACGGGCCGGCCGTCGGTGTCCTCCAGCACCACGTCGGGCGCGGGCGATCCGGTTTCGAGCATGGCGAAACTTCCCCTTCTCACTCGGGTGGTGGAAATGCGGCCACACAGGTCAGGCGTCGGACGTCGCGCCCAGGTTGAGCCGGAGCCTGGCGCGGCCCCGGTGCAGGTGCGACTTCATCGCGGCGTCGCTCAGGCCGAGCGCCTCCGCGACCCTGCGCCCCGGGTAGCCCAGCACGTCCCGCATGATCAACACTCTGCGCTGGACGTCCGGCAACTCCTGGATCGCCTGCGCGACGAGCTCAGCCTCCAGCCGCTGGATGGCCTCGTCCTCGGCCGACGTCGCCAGGCCGGGCTCGGCCTCGTCCGGGCGCTCCAACAGCAGTCGAGCGCGGCGCAGGCACTCGTTCCTGACGATCCTGAACATCCATGACGCCAGCGCCCCGGTGGCGCGCAGCGAGCCGATCTTCCGGTAGAGGATGATCAGCGCCTCCTGCGCGGCGTCTTCGGCGTCCTGCGGGGACGCGCAAAGATGCTCCGCGAAGCGCCGTACATGGGAATGGGCGCCATGGATCACCGCGGCGAGCGACTCGCGATCACCGTCCTGCGCGGCCCTGATGAGCTGCGCGCTCGCCCAGGAGCGGTCGGCACCCATATCCATCTCCTTCACCGGTGCGGCCATCACCTCATAAGAGGCATCCACCCCGCAAAAGGATTCACCCTTCAGTCCCGCCGGCGCGGCGGCCTCGCCGGTAGTGCTGCTTTAGTCGCCCGGAGGCAGACCAAGGTCGGATGCCCGGGCAGGCGCGCCGTCCGTAGCTTCGGACCCATGACACAAGTGCGCACGCAGCTCGCCGGTCGGGTCCACGAGATCGACGCGGTGCGCGGTTTCGCGCTCGCGGGCATCCTGGTGGCCAACATCGGCTTCTTCGCCGATCCCGGCTACGCGGTCAACGGCACCATGCCGATCCCCGACGGGCCCGTGGCCACGGTCATCACCGCCCTGGTGCTGACCAAGTTCTACATCATCTTCTCGTTCCTGTTCGGCTACTCGTTCACGCTGCAGATGCGCTCGGCGGAGCGGGCGGGCGCGAGCGTGCGGGCCAGGACGCTGCGCAGATGCCTGGGCCTGTTCGTGATCGGCCTGGCACACGGGATCCTGCTGTGGATCGGGGACATCCTCACCCTGTACGCCGCCCTCGGCCTGCTCCTGCTCGCGCTGCGCGACATCAGGCCGAAGACCGCCGTCGTGACCGGATCGGTCATCGTCGGCGTGCTGACCCTGCTGTGGTCCGGGCTGGCGTGGCTGTCGACCCTCGACCCGACGGCCGGTCAGGCTCCGGCGGCCGGCACCGCGGCGGCTGCCCGCACGCTGGCCCTGGCCACCGGCAGCCCGCTCGACGTGCTGAGCCTGCAACTGGAGCTGTACCCGCCGCTGGTCGCGATGATCTGGATCTTCCAGGGGCCGATGGCGCTGGCCATGTTCCTGTTCGGGCTGGCGGCGGGCAGGTCCAGGCTGCTGGAGGAGACCGGGCGGTGGTGGCAGCTCGCGCCGCGCATCCAGTGGATCGGCTTCGGACTCGGCCTGCCCGGCGGGGTCCTGCTCGCGCTGACGGCCGGCGCGCCGGGCGCGTGGGAGCTGGTCGGCCTGGCGGTGTCCACGGTGACCTCGATCCTGCTGGCCGCCGCGTACGTGGTGACCCTGCTGCGGGTGATCCGGCGCTTCCCCGCTGCCGGGCGCGCGCTGTCGCCCGCGGGGCGGGTGGCGGCCTCCAACTACGTCGGGCAGTCGGTGCTGTGCTGCCTGGTCTTCACCGGGTACGGCCTGGCGCTGGCGGGCAGGCTGTCGCCGCTCGCCGTGATGGGCGTGGCCCTGGCGATCTACACGGTCCTGCTCTGGCTGAGCGCGCGCTGGCTGCGTACGCATCGCTACGGACCGGTCGAGTACGCCCTGCGCCGCCTCACCAACTGGGCCTAGCTCCGCCGTGGTCACCACGACGGAGGCGGTCAGCCCTTGACGGCGCCGACGATCACGCCCTTGGTGAAGTGGCGTTGCACGAAGGGGTAGATGATCAAGGCAGGGATCACGGCGATGACCACGATGGCCATCTTGATGGCGAGCGTCGGCGGGGCGTCGCCCGTCACGCCCGCCGTGGCGCTGGGCAACGGGTTGGAGTCCACCACGTACTGTCGCAGGATCAGCGCCAGCGGCCACTTCCTCGTGTCGTCGATGTAGAGCATCGCGTTGAACCAGGCGTTCCAGTAGCCGACCGCGTAGAACATCGCCACGACGGCCGTGACCGCCTTCGACATGGGCAGGACGATGCGCCACAGGATGCGGAACTCGCCGGCCCCGTCGATGCGGGCGCTGTCCAGGACCTCGCCCGGGATGCTCATGAAGAACGAGCGCAGCACCACCACGTTGAACGCCGAGACGGCCGTCGGGAGGATCAGCGACCAGTAGCCGTCCTTCAGGCCCAGGCCGCTGACCATCAGGTAGACCGGGATGATGCCCGGGAAGAAGACGAACATCAGCAGCACGCTGAACAGCAGCGGGCGGTGGAGGAACGAGCCCGGGCGCGACAGCGAGTACGCGCCCAGGATGCTCACGCCGGCGCTGATGAGGGTCCCGACCACCGTGATGCCCGTGCTGACCAGGACGGCCCGGCTGACGACCGTGTCGGAGAAGATCTGCTCGTACGCCTCGAACGTGAGCCCCTCCGGCACCAGCACCAGCCCGCCCGCGCGGTTGACCGTGGCGGCCGAGCTGAGGCTGGTCAGGACGATGGTGTAGAGCGGGCCGAGGATCACCAGGACGACCAGCGTGATCAGCGTGCCCTTGCCGAACTGGCCGGCCGGCGAGGGCCGCTCCTCCCACGGCGACAGCCGGGCGGGTTTCCGGGAGGTGAGGACGGTCATGATCGCGAATACACCCCTCGCTCGCCGAACGCGTGCGCGACCCGGTTGGCCGCCACGATGAGCAGCAGCCCGACCAGGCCCTTGAACAGCCCGGCCGCCGCCCCGTACCCCAGGTCCCCGGTACGCAGGCCCGACCAGTACACGAACGTGTCGAAGACCTCGGACGCCGCGCTGCCGACGGCGCTGCGCTGGAGCATGAACTGCTCGAACCCGACGTTCAGCGCGTCCCCGAGTCGCAGGATCAGCAGGAGCACGATCACCGGACGCAGCCCGGGCAGCGTGATGTGCCACATGCGACGCCACCGGCGGGCTCCGTCCACGGCGGCGGCCTCGTACAGGTTGGGGTCGATGGTGCTGAGCGCGGCCAGGAAGATGATCGCGCCCCAGCCGGCGTCCTTCCAGACGGTCTGGGACGTGATCAGCAGGATGAACGTGTCGGAGTTCGTCATCCAGTCGACGCCCTGGTGGCCCTGCTCCCGCAGGATCTGGGCCAGCAGCCCCGCCCCGCCGAACATCTGCTGGAAGATGGCGATGACCAGCACCCAGGAGAAGAAGAACGGCATGTAGACCACGCCCTGCACGAACGCCCTCAGCCGGGCCGAGACGATGCTGTTGAGCAGCAGCGCCAGCATGATCGGCACGGGGAAGTAGAAGACGAGCTGGAAGGCCGTGATGGACAGGGTGTTCGCGATGGCGCGCAGGAACTGCGGGTCCTGGAAGAGCAGCGCGAAGTTGGTGAAGCCGATGATCGGGCTGCCGGTGATCCCGCCGGTGTACGGGTTGTAGTCCTGGAACGCGATGACGTTGCCCAGGGCCGGGATCCACCAGAAGGCGAGGACGAGCAGCAGCATCGGGAGGTTCATCACGAGCAGCGGCCAGTCCCGCCGGAGCTTGGCCCGCCAGGTCAGTTCGTGGGGCTTGGCCGCGACGCTCAGGGGGTGCCGGGCCGTTCGCCTGGCCGTCGTCACGCCCATGAGAAGCCCCTCGCGAGAGTCGCCGGGGTCACAGCCTGCCGTTCTCCCGCGCGACCTTCGTGTAGAAGTCGCGCGCCTCGTTCCCGCCCTGCTCCTGCCACTCCTTGACGATCTTCGGCCACTCGGACACGGGCCGCTTGCCCCGGAAGATCTCCTGCATCTTGTCCTCGGTGGGCGTGGTCAGCCCGGCCATCTTGGAGGGCGTCTCCACCCGGATCCCCACGAACGGGTCGCTCTCCAGGATCTTCGAGGCCATCGTCTGCCAGTCGTACTGCGCCTGGACCAGGCCCTTGTACTGGCTCTTCTCGTTGGCGTTCGGCCGGCCCGACAGGAACATGTACGTGGGCGCGACCTCCTTGCGCCCGAGCGCCGTCTGCTCGATCTTGCCGTCCTTGACGTCGTAGTGCTTGCCCTCGACGCCGTTGAAGACCAGCTCGTACTCCTGGGTGCCGAACGGCGCCGAGCACCAGTTGGACAGGGCGAGCAGCTCGCGGGTGCGGGCGTCGCCGAGACCCTTCTTGATGAAGACGAACATGCTGGCGGGCTCGTTGCGCCACATGATGGTCTTGCCGCCGGGCTTGGCCGGGTAGGGTGCGACGATCTGCATGTCGAACTTGGGGTTGTCGGCCTGGAACCGGCCCAGGTTCTCGTGCCAGGCGCCGAGCCCGTCCCGGTAGATGATCATCTGGCCGCTGCCGAAGACGGCTTTGTTGTCGGCGTCCTTGTTCGCGACGATGTCGGGGTGGACCCACCCGGCCTCGAAGAGCTTGGTCATGAACTCGATCGAGGCGGCGAACTCGGCGGTCTCGTACTTGTACTCGAGCGTGCCGTCGCTCTTCTTGCGCCACTCGCGCGGAGCCCCGAAGGCCCGCTGCATCTCCTGCTCCATGCCGCCGCCGAACGCCCAGCGCTTCTTCTTGGGGTCGGTGATGGCCTTGCCGAGCGCCAGCAGGTCGTCGCCGCTCTTGGGCTGCTGCAGGCCCAGCTCGTTCAGGATGTCCTGGCGGACGAAGGTGGCGAACGGGAACGGGTCGTTCTGCCAGGGGATGCCTTGAAGGACGCCGCCGAAGACGCCGTACTGCCAGGCCGCGGTGTCGTAGTTGGCCAGCAGCGGGAACTCCTTGGCCTTGTCCCCGGCCAGGAAGGGGGACAGGTCGGCGAAGAGCTTGTTGGCCGCCTCGGTGAAGTGGGCGATCTTGATGAGCTCCCAGTTCGGCACCATGAGCATGTCGGGCACGTCGCCGCTGGCCAGCAGGGTGCTGAGCTTCTGCCCGTAGGTGTTGCCGTCGGAGATGTTGAACCGCACGACGCCGCCGAGGCGCTCGTTGACGTAGTCGTAGTAGGAGTTGCTGCCCAGGCCGGGCGGCACCGTGCCCCACAGCGGAGTCATCGCGGTCACTTCCTTGCCGCTGGTCAGCGGCTTGGTGGTGACGGCCTGCACCATGGTGG
This sequence comes from Nonomuraea sp. NPDC005650, assembly GCF_040605375.1. NCBI lineage: Bacteria > Bacillati > Actinomycetota > Actinomycetes > Streptosporangiales > Streptosporangiaceae > Nonomuraea > Nonomuraea sp. NPDC005650. Next base: position 12,077 of record NZ_JBEXCR010000018.1, on the reverse strand, counting down.
CCGGGCGGGTCAGGAAGCCGGGCGAGACGAACTCGGCACCGGGCAGATCGGGTTTGAGCCCGGGGATCTCGAACGGGATCCGCGTGGGCACCAGGCTCTTGAGTTTGTCGGCCGCGACGGCCGTACCCTTGGACAGCTGCTTCTTCTCGGCGCAGCCGGCCACCAGAACGCTCGCACCGACCAGGCCGAGGAATCCGCGGCGGGACGTGTTGGTTGCCATGGCCCGCTCCCTTCTCCAAGTGGGGATGGCCTTATTACAATTAGTTGGTATTGCGACCAAACAAATTAGTAGACTGTGACCGTCGCCACAAGGGATCGCGACGTCACAGGTTGGTGCCGATGGCAAGGGGTCGCGGCATCGGCCCGTGTTGGTGAAGGGAGCCAGGGATGCGGCATGCTGGGGTCATCTCTTGGCGGGAACGGGGCGGATATTGATCACTTCTACGACCGGCCCTCAGCCGGCCGACTTCGCCGACGTAAGGGCCACCAACCTCGCGGTCGTGCTGCGGTTCGTCCGGGAGCACGCGCCCTGCTCGCGGGCCGACATCGCGGCCTCCACCGGGCTCAACAAGGCGACGGTCTCCAGCCTGGTCGCGGACCTCATCGACCGGCGGCTGGTCCGTGAGACGGGCCTGACGGAAAACCGGGTCGGCCGGCCGGCCACGATGCTGGTCCTGGACGGCTCGCCGTACGCGGCCATCGGGGTCGAGATCAACGTCGACTACGTCTCCGCCGTGGCCACCGACCTCGCCGGGGAGCGGCTGCTGACGTGGCGGCGCTCGTTCAGCGGCGGCGAGTCCGTCAACCAGGGCGTCGCGGGCGTCGGCGCGATCATCAGGCGCGTGGTCAACCGCATCGCCAAGGAGGAGCGCCAGATCCTGGGCCTGGCCGTGGCCGTGCCGGGGCTGGTCGACGTGCAGGGCACCGTACGCATCGCGCCCAACCTCGGCTGGCGCGACGCCGACATCGGCGGCGACCTGACCAAGGCGCTGCGCGATCCCGGCTTCCCGATCCAGGTCGACAACGACGCCAACCTCGCCGCCCTGGCCGAGCAGCGCTTCGGCGCGCATTCGGGGGCCTCTGACCTCGTCTACCTCACCGGCGAGATCGGCGTGGGCGCGGGGATCATCCTCGACGGGCGGCTGCGCCGGGGCCGGCGCGGCTACAGCGGCGAGATCGGCCACGTCCAGCTCGACCCCGACGGCCCCGAGTGCCACTGCGGGCGGCGCGGCTGTCTGGAGGTCATGGCCGGGATCGGCGCCGTGCTGGGCAAGGACCCTTCTCCCGCCGAGATCCAGGTCGAGATCGAGGAGTCCGTACGCCTCGCCCGCGCCGGCGACCCCGCGACCCTGACCACGCTGGAGTCGGTGGGCCGGAGCCTGGGCAAGGGCGTGTCGATCCTGGCGAACCTGCTCAATCCCGAGGTCGTGATCCTCGGCGGCTATTACGTCCCGCTCGCGCCGTGGCTGCTGCCCGCCGTCCAGGACGAGATGGACGACCGCGTGATTGCCGCCGAGGCGGGAGGCTGCCAGGTCGTCGCCTCGACGCTGGGCCACGACGCGGCCGCGCTGGGCGGCGCCGCGAGGGTGCTCGACTCCATAGATTCGGGGAGATTGCCCCGAGTCCCTTGACCTTGGTCACCGGGGAGTGCACTCTTCAGTCAATCCACCGAAATGTCCGCGTAACTTCCCCAGGCCGGTCGTCGAAGCGCTTCGACACTCTCAGAGGGATGACCATGCAAGAATCCTTCCGCGACCCAGCGATCCCGATTCCCGACCGGATCGACGACCTGGTGCGCCGGCTCACCCTTGAGGAGAAGGTGGGCCTGCTGCACCAATACCAGGCGCCGGTGGAGCGGCTGGGCCTCGGCGCGTTCCGCACCGGCACCGAGGCGCTGCACGGGCTGGCCTGGCTGGGACCGGCGACCGTGTTCCCCCAGGCCGTCGGGCTGGCCTCGACGTGGGATCCCGACCTCGTACGCAGGGTGGGCGAGGCCACCAGCGACGAGGTGCTGGCCTTCCACCACAAGGATCCGGCGGGCGCGGGGCGCAACGTGTGGGCACCCGTGGTGAACCCGCTGCGCGACCCCCGCTGGGGGCGCAACGAGGAGGGGTACTCCGAGGATCCGTGGCTGACCGGCGTGATGGCCACGGCCTATTCGCGCGGGCTTCGTGGGAGCGCTCCCGAAATTCTCAAGACCGCCCCCACACTCAAGCACTTCCTCGCCTACAACAACGAGACCGACCGCTGCACGACCTCCAGCAACCTGCCGCCCCGGGTGCTGCGCGAGTACGAGCTGCCCGCCTTCCGGGCCGCCATCGAGGAGGGCGCGGCGGTGGCGGTCATGCCGTCGTACAACCTGGTCAACGGCCGCCCCGCGCACCTCAGCCCGCTGATCGGCGAGGTCCTGCGCGCGTGGGCGCCGGACGACCTGCTGGTGGTCAGCGACGCGTACGCGCCGGGCAACCTCACCGCGCTCCAGGGCTACCACGACACCCTGCCCGAGGCGTACGCGCACGCGATCAAGGCGGGCCTCGACAGCTTCACCCAGGACGACGACCGCTCCGAGGCCACGCTCGGTCACCTGCGCGACGCGCTCTCCCAGGGGCTGCTGGCCGAGGAGGACGTCGACCGGGCCGTGCGGCACGCGCTGTCGATCAGGTTCCGGCTGGGGGAGTTCGACCCGGCGACGCCGTACGACGACATCAGCGACAACGTGGTCAACTGCCCCGAACACCAGGCGCTGGCCAGGGAGACGGCGCGGCGCTCGTTCGTGCTGCTGAAGAACGACGGGCTGCTGCCGCTCGACGGCGTGACCAAGGTCGCGGTGATCGGGCAGCTCGGCGACGCGCTCCTGGAGGACTGGTACAGCGGCACCCTCCCGTACGCGGTCACCGTCCGCCAGGGGCTGGGCGAGCGGTGCGAGACGGTGTTCTGCGAGGCCGTGGACCGGGTGACGCTGACGGCCGAGGCCGGACCGGTGGCCGCCGATCCCGCGGGCGGGCCGCTCGGCGTGGGCTCGGAAGCCGGCGCGTTCGACCTGTTCGACTGGGGCGGCGGGGCCTACGCGCTGCGGGCCGTGGCGACCGGCCGGTTCGTGTCGGTGGACGGCGTCACGCTGGTGAACGACCAGCCGGGGCCCAACGGGTGGGAGGTGCGCCAGACGTTCCGGATGGAGGAGCGGCCGCGCGGCACGCTCGCCCTGCGCCACATCTCGACCGGCTGCTACGTCGGCGCCGGCGACGACGGCGTGCTGCGCCTGGTCGACGACGCCGACCAGGCGGTCTGGCTGGCCATGGACGTGGTCAGGAGCGGCACCGAGCAGGCCGCCCGCCTGGCCGCGGCGGCCGACGTGGCGGTCGTGGTGGTCGGCGACCACCCGCTCGTGAACGGCCGCGAGACCGAGGACCGCATGACGCTGGCCCTCGCCCCCGGGCAGGACGCCGTGGTGCGGGCCGTCCGCAAGGCGAACCCCCGCACCGTCATGGTCATCACCAGCGGCTACCCGCTCACCTGGACCGACGACGAGGTGCCCGCCGTGCTGTGGTCGGCCCACGGCGGCCAGGAGTACGGCCACGCCCTGGCCGAGGTGCTCTTCGGCGACGCCGACCCGGAGGGCCGGCTCACCCAGACGTGGTACCGCTCCGAGCAGGAGCTGCCCGACCTGCTCGACTACGACATCATCGCCTCCGACGCCACGTACCTGTACTTCCGCGGCGTCCCGCTCCACCCGTTCGGCCACGGCCTGAGCTACACGACGTTCGAGTACGCCGACCTGCGCGTGCAACTGGACGGCGACCTGGTGCGGGCCCAGGCCACCGTGACGAACACCGGCCCGCGGCCGGGCGTGGAGGTCGTCCAGTTCTACACCCACCAGCAACGCTCCCGCGTCAAGCAGCCGCTGCGCCGCCTGCGGGGCTTCGAGAAGGTCCGCCTGGCGCCCGGCGAGAGCCGTGCCGTCACCCTGACCCTGCCGGTGCCGGAGCTGGCGTTCTGGGACGTGACCAGGAGCAGGTTCGTCGTCGAGAGCGCGCCGCACCAGCTCATGGTCGGCCGCAGCGCCACTGACCTGCGCCTGAGCGCCCGCTTCGAGGTGGACGGCGAGACCGTGCCGCCCCAGTCGGGGCTGCTGCGCGCGGCGGCGCACGACGAGTACGACGCGATCACGTTCGTGGACGAGACCAAGGTGGACGGCGACGCCGTCAGGTCCGACGCGGAGGGCGCCTGGATCCTGTTCCGGCGGGTCGATCTCGGCGGGGCCACCACGTGCGTGGCGACGGCCGGCAGCGTGGAAGGCGGCATGATCACCATCCGCCGCGGCGACCCCCTCTATGGGCCGGCGCTCGCCACCTTCCCCGTGCCCAGGAGCGAGCGCTACGCCTACCACGCCATCACGGCCACGCTTGCGGACGCGGACGGCGTGCACGATCTTTATGCCGTGTTCGAGAACGACGGCGTGACGCTGGCCAGGCTCGACTTCGGAGCCGGGGCTTGAGCGGGCGCACGGTCACGATCGCCCAGGTCGCCAAGCACGCGGGCGTGGCCGTCAGCACGGTCTCCTACGTGCTCAGCGGCAAGCGGACGATCTCGGCCGACACCAGGCGCCGGGTGCTCGACAGCATCAGCGCGCTCGGCTACCACCCCAACGCCGGCGCCCGCGCCCTGGCCAGCAAGCGCTCCAACGTGATCGCGCTGGTGCTGCCGCTGCGCGCGGGCATGCACGTGCCCGTCCTGATGCGCTTCGCCAGCGCCGTGGTGACGGCCGCGCGCCGGTTCGACCACGACGTGCTGCTGCTGACCGCCGACGAGGGCACCGAGGGCATCCGCCGGGTCGCCGCGAGCGCGCTGGTGGACGCGCTGGTGCTCATGGACGTCGAGCTGGACGACCGCAGGGTGCCGCTGCTGCGCGAGCTGGCCGAGCCGAGCGTCCTCATCGGCTTCCCCGCCGAACCGGCCGGGCTGACGTGCGTCGACCTCGACTTCGCCGCCGCGGGCGCGCGGTGCGTGGACCACCTGGCCGAACGCGGCCACGAGGAGATCGCGCTGCTCGGGGCGCCCTCGGTGGTGTACGAGCGGGGGACGGGGTTCGCCCGCCGCACGCGCGAGGGGTTCGTGGAGGCGGTGACCGCCCACGGCCTGCAGGGCGTCGCGCTGCCGTGCGAGGAGACGTTCGACGAGGTGTACGAGACCGTCCGCGGCCTGCTCCTCGACCGCCCCGGCCTGTCCGGGCTGGTCGTGCACAACGAGGCGGCGGTCGGCCACGTCCTGGCGGCGCTGCGGCAGCTCGACCGGCGGGTGCCGCACGACGTGGCGGTGGTGGCGATCTGCCCCGACGACGTGGCCGAGCGCGCCAGCCCGCCGCTCTCCTCCGTGCTGATCCCGGCGGAAGAGGTGGGCAGGGAGGCGGTCCGCCTGGTCATGGACAAGCTCGAAGGCCGCGCCGTCCCCGACTCCACCCTCCTGACCCCGCTCCTGGCCGTCCGCGCCAGCACCTGACCCAAAGCGGCGTCAAGGCTGTCCGCTTTTTCGCCTCGTGGAGTTCCGCGCCCCCTTCTCGGGGCAGGCTGGCCGCGTGCGAGGGGAGACGCAATGACCGAGCCGCGCGTGCCCCCGGGGCGCTCAGCCGCGGACTCGGGCCCGAAGGGATTGACGGCCGTGACGGCCGGCGGGGTCGGGCTCCGCCATATCACCGACCTGACCGCCAAGGAGGCCGAGGGGGTCACGGCGGTCGAACCCGTCGAGGGCGGCTGGAAGATCGGCGTCGAGGTCGTCGAAGACCGTCGCATCCCCTCCTCGGACGACATCCTCGCCCTCTACGAGGCCGAGATCGACGCGCAGGGCGGCCTGCTGTCGTACCGGAGGCTGCGGCGCTACCGGCGCTGCGACGCCGACTCCACGCCGGCAGGATGATCGTCGGCGTGTACTTCAGCGTCTTGAATTCTCTGTAGTTCCTGAAGGAGTCAGGCAGCTCGGACAGGCGTGGCCTGGCGTGGGCCGCCCCTGTGCTGGGTGAGTGTGAGCACGGGGGTGGCTTGGGCGCGGTGGAAGCCGGTCCGGTGGTGAGAATTCCTGACATGCCCTGTCCGGTTCGGCTGGCGCCGTCCCGGCTTGGGTGCATGGCCCGCCGGACGCTGTCCACTCCCCGGAGGGAGCGGGGCGGGCACCGTGCGCCGGTCGGGGGTGCAGGTCGGTTCGGGTGCGGCGGGCGCGGCGGGCCGCCCTGGTGGGCCTGCGGGCCCGGCGGGCGCGGGCGACGTTGCCCTCCACCGCCTTGCCGATGGTGCGGGTACCGGTGGTGCGGTGGATGCGGGTGACGTGCTGGCCGAGCAGGCCGCGCGCGACGATCCGCTCGGCCGCGGCATGGTCTCGATCACACGACAGGCCGCAGGCCGGGCAGTACGCCCAAGTCCAGCCCTTCTCGGTGAGCCGGTCCGGGGCCGAGCAGTGCCGGAGGCAGGCCGCGCTCAACTGCGCGAAACGGGGATCGGTGACGGTGATGCCCGCCAGGAGGGTTTCCTGGTGCTTGTGCTTGGTGGCTAGGTGTTCACGCTCGGCCCGCAGCCGGTGCAGCTTGGCGGAGATGCCGGTGGCGTCGTAGGCCAGCGGACGCCCATCCGAGAGGACTCGGCCATCGACCAGCCGGGCGACCGTGCCGGTCAGCAGCGTGTTGAGGCCCCAGTCGAACCCGCACCCGATCACGTGGCCGGTGGCGGGCGCGAAGGCGATCGGGATCTGGAACGGCAGATCGACGCGTACCCGGCCTTTGCTGACCCGCAGGGTGGGGGTGCACAAGGTGGCCTCTGGCGGGACGGTAGGTGGCAAGGTGATCGGCAGCAGGTGCCAGGCCCAGTCCCTGCGGCAGGCCGGAGCATCGGCCAGGGGGAGCCGCACCCGCAGGTGGGCATTGCGCTGGTCGGTGCGCTCCAGGGTGATGAGTTGCCGGTCGGCGGCTGCCAGCACGATCTGTGTCGCACTGGCCGGGGGCTCCTCCAGTTCGGTCAGATCAGCCAGCAACGCGCCATGCGCATCGCGGTGGGCGCGGATCTGCCGGGTCCGGTTGCGGATGTCCGCCGCGCTCACCCCGTCCGGCAGCACCTTGCGCAGCGCCGTCCACTCGGTGTCGGTGCGCGCCCACGGGCTGGCCGGCCAGGTCGCCACGATCGCCTTCACCAGGCGGCGCCGGTGCAGCGCGAGCCGCAAGGTGCGGGCGGCCTGCTCTTGGGCGCAGCGCAGCACCCGATCGCACACGTACACCCCCGGTTCCGGGCCTGCGCCCTAGCCGAGCCTGCGGACGGCCATCCATCCCTTCGACGGCAACGCCCGCCCGTCCGGCCCGACCCCGGATGCGAGCGCGTCCAGATCGCCGGGGTTCCACCGGGCGGTGACCAGATGGGCGGTCAGCTCCCGCGCCAGGCCGCTCAGCCAGGCGACCCGTTGCACCAGCAGGGTGTCAGAGATGATCTCGCCGGTCTTTTCCACCGTCGCGGAGTGGGCGGTGCAGGTCGCGGTCGCGGTGAGCACGCTCATGCACCGGCCCTCGCCCGGAGGCGGCACCGCTGCGTGTGCTGCTCGACCTGCACCCCGCCCACCTCCCGCCGCCCACCTCTACGGTGTGTGATTGTAACGCTACCGAAAGTTTGCATCTTTGGGTAGAACGTTTGAGCGATAGGCGCTCGCCGGACACCGTTCGCCCAAACCTTCGCTGTCCTGGTCCGGCCGCTACGACACAGTTCGCCATCCCGCACCGTCAGAGGGCTCTCCTACCTGGCCCGCGCCAGACACGCGCACGTAGCGACATAGGGCTGCTCCCGGACCACGAGAACCGCAACACCGGCGAAGGCACCCAGATCTCCCCCGACACGTGGCGCGCACCTCCGGCCGGGCCTCCGCGACCTTCAAGGAGCGCATCGCCCGCGGCACCGTCTGGGCCATGCGCCACCCGGGCCCGTACCGGCCTACTCCACGGTGACGGCCCACCGCTCGTGGTCCCTCCACGCGCCGTCGATGAACTGGAAGCCCGGCGAATATCCCTCTTTCCGGAAGCCGACCCGCTTGATCAGGTTGAGGGAGGGGGTGTTCGACGGCTGGATGTTGGCTTCGACGCGGTGCAGCCCCAGTTCGCCGAACGCGTACCCGACGAGCAGCCGCAGCCCCTCGGTCATGTAGCCCCGGCCGGTCGTGGAGGAGTAGGCGCAGTATCCCAGGGTGCCGTCCTGGCGGGTGCCCCGGATGATGTTGTTCAGGTTGGCCCGGCCGACGATCGCGCCGGTGTCGAGCCGGCAGAGGACGAAGCCCTCGTTCGCAGGGTGGTCGAAGCGCGCCATGTACCCCTCGAAGGCTTCGTCGGTGACGATGGGGATGCCGGGCATCCAGCGGGCGAGGAGGTCGGCGCTCTGCCTGTTCAAGGTCAGGAATTCCGTACGGTCGTCGAGACCGATGCGGCGGATGCCGACGCGGGTGCCCTGGGCGAGGTAGGTCACCTATCGATCTTGTCGCAAAGCCGGCCACGACGCGCACCGCCAAGACCGGCCGTCCCACTCGACCGGGAACGGCACGGCGTGCGGGAGCGGCGCCCCCCACACCCGCTCACCCAGCCCGCAGAGCACGCTGAGCCCCGCGGTAAGACTGCCGACATGCCCGACCAGCACAACCGCCTCACCTGGACGGGCGGCTGCTATGGAGGCGAAGACGGCGACCACGCGGGCCACGACCGCGTGCCCGTCCTCACCGTCCGCCACCGCTTCCCCCAACCGCCCGTCCACGACCCAGGACCGCAGCACCTCGGAGGTACGCGCCCGGACCGTCGGGGTCGGCGGTGCCCTCGAACCGCCCGACCCCGAACTCCACGAGCCCCCGCAGGGCCACCACCTCCCGCAGCCCCAGCCCCCGCGCGATGATCTCGGCGGTCTGCCGGGCGCGGACCGCCGTGCTGGCGTAGATCCGGGTGACCCCCTCGCCCAGCAGGAGCTCGGCCGCCTCCGCCGCCTGCACCCGCCCCCTGGGGGTCAGCTCCGCCAGTGGCAGCGCCCCGGCCACCTGGGCGACGACGTTCTCCGACTCGGCATGGCGCAGGCACAACACGCGGACACCCATGCGCCCGACCCTACGAGCCGGAGCCCTCAACGCGCTCGATTCCCTGGAGGAGGGCGGCGAGCGAGTCCTCAGGGCCCTGTCCGGCGGTGTCGACGACGACGCGTTCGCGCTCCCACGGCTCGTATTCGCGCTCGACGACCTCCCGCCAGTCAGGCAGCCACAGGCCGGGGATGTCGACCGAGCGCGAGGCGACGCGGTGCCGGTGCTCGGCCGGATCGGAGCAGACCACCTCCACCTCGGCCACCGGAACGCCCGCCTCGACCCCGACCTCCCGCCAGGCGTCGCGGGTGATGGCCAGCGGATTCACCGACTCCGCGATCACCGTCAGCCCCTGCCGCAGGTGCTCCCCGGCCAGGGCGTAACCGACGACGTATCCGGCGGGGCCGACGGGGTGACCGGCCAGGCCGGAGCGGACGATGGCCTGCTCGATGGTGTCGATCCGTACGTGCACCGCCCCGATGCGGGCGGCCAGGAGCCGGGCGAGCGTCGTCTTGCCTGTCGCGGGGAGGCCGCCGATGACGATGAGCATGCGCCCCATGTTAGGAAGGCCCACCCCGGAAAATGTCACTCCCGTCGGCCAAGCTGAACCCGTCCGTTCTCACGAAGGGTTGTCGTTCGTGCCGATCCAGGTTGCCGGCCGCCGCCGTTCTGCCGCCTCACTCGCCAGAGCCTTCCCCGGGGCCGAGGTCATCGACGTGACCTCCAAAGCGGACGAGCCATGGGTGCGGCTGAGCCCGTTCTACCCGCACGGTGGCATCCCCGTCCCGCAGTCCCCGGGCGTCACCGGCCAGACCGTCGAGGGGATCTGGCAGGCGCTCAAGGTCTTCGAGACCGCCGATGTCGACCCGGCCAAGCTCACGATCACCACCATGACCGGCCTCAAACGCACCGTACGCAAACACGGACCGGTGCGCGGCCACCGGGACGGCCTCCACGGGGACCGGCTGCTCCCCTACCTGACCGCCCGCCGCCGCATCTACCTGCCCGCCTACCGCTGGGTTCTGGAGCACAGGACCGGCGATCTGGTGGAGCGCCTGCGCCTGCTCGCCGCCGACCGCGACGTCGTCCTCCTCGACTACACCACCAACGGCGACATCCATGACCCCACCACCCCGCTCTCCCACGCGGCACTGATCCGCCTGCACCTCCAGGGGGAGTGGCCCGAGGAAGCGTGACGACCCCGCATCCCGGGCACCCATCGCCGGCCGTTGATCCGTGACAGGGGCTCGTAACGCAGGTGACGGTGCCGCGCCGTCGCAGCTCGCCATGCCCGAGCACCGCCACGGGCGACGACCACCGTTCGGCAGACCGCCCGACCATGCGTAAATCGAGTTACTGCATTACGCGTAAGTCGATCTACACGTGACCCGCAGATCGGCTTGAGGCGCTCAGATGGGTTCCTGGGCTGGTTGGACAGTGTCCGTGTGACTCTGCAACCTAAGTTGCCTAGTTCTATGCAACCTCGGTAGCCTACACTGATGATGAGGAAGCGGGATCTGGAGCGACGGATGCGCAAGCTCGCCAAGGAGTACGGCGTACCTGTTCACTCCACCGAAGGCGGCAGCCACACCAAGTGGCACGCCGGTTCGGAGGCGATGCCTGTGCCTCGCCACTCGGAGGTCAACGAGCGCACGGCGAAAGGAATCTTGGAGAACTGGGAGAGCATCCTCGCTGAGGTCGCGAAGGAGCAGGAGGACCAGTGAGCAAGCGCGACACCTACGCCATCACCGCCAGTAGAAGCGACGACTGGTGGGCTTTGACCATCTCCGGACCGGGCCTCAAGCGCAGCTACCACACACAGGTGAAGCGCTTGGAACAAGCTGAGGAGATGGCGCGTGACCTGGTGGCGACCATGCTGGATATGGATGTCGCCGAGATTGACGCCGACTTCGACTTGACCGTGGCCGACGATGAAGTGGCCACAGAACTGGTGGCCACGCTGGTGACCCGCCTCGCGGCGACTCTCGTCAAACAAAAGGCTGCAGAAGCGACGCAAGCCACGGCCGCTGATCTGGCGCGAAGAGGTTACGTTCACCGCGACATCGGTTACCTGCTGGGCATGTCACATCAGGCTGTTGGAAAGCTGCTGAACGAGGCGGAGAGGGGGACGGCTGCTTCCGCGGACGAGGCCGGTACGCGTTCCCAGGCGGTTTCCTCCCTTAGGGACATGCTCGGTCGGCTCGCCATGACGCATGACGCGGAAGCGCTGTTGAAGTCTTATCTACTCGATGCGGCCGAAGGCGATCCGATGGATCTCACGCTGGACAGGCTCAGGGCGGTCGGAGAGCGGCTGCGCCCTCGCGGACGGCCGAAGCTGACAGACGCCTGATCGTCTGAGGCCCTGGAAATTCCTCACCCGCAGTCGGAGCCGGGCCCGAAGCCGACGCCATGCCGGCTCTGCGACCAGGCGAAGCGGGAGCGAGCGCTCACGAGGGGAGGCCGCTACCGGCTCGGCCCGGTGCTGGCGTTGTCCCTGCTCGCCGTACTCGCCCTTGGCTGAGGGGTGGCCGGTACCGGGCGGCACAACGGTTCTGGATCGGGTCCTGCCCGGCGACAACGGTGAAGGTGAGGGCCGCAGCCGGGGCAGATCTCCATGCGTCCCATTCAGCAGCGGGCACCGGATCGCTGACCCGAATGCCCCGGCTTTGACCGAGGAAGCGGACGTGGACGGCACGCATCGGAAACGCCCGTCCTTGGGCTCTCGCGCTTTGGTTACACGACATGCAGGCCGTTTAGCCGAGATCTCCTATGACGATCAGTTTCCAGAGATCAAGTACGGCGATCCGTGTCTTGCCACGGCCGATCTCCGTGACTGTGGGCTTTGCGGCGTTGCTCCGCTGCGTCCGGCGGATCAGGTACGCGCCACCCTCGATGCACTGCTCGTACTCGACGTTCCCACGGGTGAGGTACTCCCGGACCCTCGTCCGCGTCCCCAGACAGTCGTACGGGAACCACTCAAGGCCAGGCATTGCGACCACGCGGGC